>JACNJE010000010.1 GCA_014382705.1 Verrucomicrobiota bacterium
GCTCCGCATTCCAACATCAACTGCCCGACAATTGCCTCGGGATGAATAGGTCAGGTTAGTATATCATCTATAAACCCATTGTTATCATCATCGACACCTGTTACACCATTTGCTTCAAAGGTGTTTTGCCACATTTGATTTATTAAATCAAAATGGTTGGAGTCAACACCGGTATCAATTATTGAAACTATAACATCATCCGAATCATGGCGAATTGCCCAAGCAGACTCTGCGTAAACGCCTCCTAGGTTATCTTTCAAGTTCCATTGTTCTGTACTAAAGTCTGGATCATCAGGTTGGTTCCCCTCATGCGCAAGTGCATTACATAGTCTGGTTCAGCATACTGCACCTGATCACTTTTTAGGAATGCTTCAACAGCTTTTTCCATTTTGAAATTAATTGGCAATTTTACGATTTGCATTCCATCTAGTTCAGGAATAGTATATAAAACTTCCGTCCCAAGGGTTAAATGTAGCTGCTCCAAATCTCCATGAACAGGTTTTACGATAAGTTGATTGTTTGCTGTCAGCGTTGGATCCGCCCTTATAGCACCATTCAGTTGTGCGCTGTTGCCAACTATCTCCGTCCGGCTAACCAAGAAGAATGTTGCCAAACATATGGCAACCCATCGTGCTGAATAATTCATGGCGATTTCGTGTATGTGTAGTTCCCACATTTAGGAAAGGATCACCCTACACAGAGGTGGTGTCAAGTGTTTTATGCTGTTTTATTTCAAGTAAGGGAGTGCGCTTGGTCAAGCGGGGCCGAAATCCGGGAGGGGCGAGTTCCACCCCGCCCCAAACTCCTGTCCATCCTGTCCATCCATGTTCGTATTGTGCCGCCCCGTCGGGGCTCGTTGCGTTTTTTGGAACGTCACACCCGGCGCTGACGCACCGGGCTATTGCCTGCCGCCCCTCACGGGGCTTTGAAATGGGGCGAGGTGGAACTCGCCCCTCCCGGAGATATTCCGCTTGGCCTAGCGATGGGAGCGCACGCGCCCTCGCGTGCCGCCTTGGGCGACCCGCCCAAGGCTCGTTCGGGGCTGCGCTTTTGGCCAATGGCAAAGATAATTGCCGTCCCGAAACCACCATTTCAAAATTGGACATTCCTTGTTCGGTGCCCGGTTCTCAGTGCTCAGTTTTCGGTTCCTTTCTTTCGCGTCTTCGCGTGAGATAAAAATCTGTGCGAATCCGTGAAATCCGTGTCTCCCCTTCGCGTCCATTCGCGGTTGATTTTTTAACTTCAAATTTGGACATTCCTTGTTCGATATTCGGTATTCCCGGAACCCAATTTGAACCGCGATTTCACCCAAAGAGAGCCTTCATCCGGGCCAAGCCGGTTGAGATGACCTCGAGTGGATCCTGCTTCCACAGTTCGGCGTTGAACAACTCAAGGCTCACCGTCTTGTCGTAGCCTTTCTCTTTCAACACGGCGATCTCTGCGGCGAGGTCAATTTGCCCTTGGCCAAGCATCACCCGGTCCGGGTCGGTTTGCGTTGTGGCCGGCTTGCCCGGCGCGGCGTCGTCGATGTGGTAGTGGCTGATCTTCTCCAGCGGAATGGCCCGCAAATCATCCAAGGTGGAATGGCTGTTCCAGTTATGAAAGGCGTCGAGGATGATGCTTGAATCCGGATCGTCGGCTTGCTGCACAATCTCCCACGCGTCGGCCAAGCGGTAAACCGACTTGAAAAAACTGATGTACTCGAACGTCGGCCGGATGTCCTCTTCGCGGCCGATTTGCAGGAGGTCGCGGTACCGCTCGGGGAGGTGTGCGGTCTCGGTTTTTTCAAGCGGCGGCGTGGCGACAATGTACGGCGCACCGAGCCGGGCGCAGAGCGCAAACCGCCGCCGCGCCTCCTCCTTCACCAATTCGTATTCCCAGCCGTCCATGTCGCCCCATTGGCGGATGGCGATCATGCTCGGCACAATGAGTCCGTTGTCAGCCAAAGCTTTTTCGACGTCACGCACCTCGCCGCCACGGCCGATGAAGTCGTAAACATCGTTCACCCAAAGCTCGATGCCGTCGTAGCCGGCTTGGCCGGCCAGTTCGATTTTACGGATCAGCGGCTGCGGCTTGATCGTGCTGGTGTTCAGGCAGAATTTCATGGCGGATCAAAACGGCCCGAGCCGGGGCGGGGCGGGGTCCATCGTGAACACGCTCGCGTCGAAACAGGCTTTCATCAGTCGCAGTTTGCGCCCGGCGTGGCCGGGCTGATTCCAGAGGTTGTCAAACTCATCGGGATCATTTTTTAAATCGTACAACTCGCCTTGGTCGGTGCCGTGATAGACGACGATTTTTTCATCCTGTGTGCGGAGCATCGAGCCGTACGAATGTTTGTGGGTCCATGCGTTGTAATATTCGCTGAACACAGAATCGCGATGCTGACTGGCATCCGCTTGGCCAAGCAGGATGGGCATCAGCGTGCGGCCCTGAATAATCTCAGGAATTTCGATGCCGGCCGCCTCAAGCAGTGTCGGCGCGATGTCGATCAGTTCCATCAGGCAATCAGCGCGCACGCCAGTGGCGAATCGATCCTTCCACGAGAAGATCAGCGGCACGCGGATCGCCTCGTCGTAAAAGTGCGGCCCCTTCAGATAAAACCCGTGGTCGCCCAGCATCTCGCCGTGGTCGGACATGAAGATCAGGATCGTGTTTTCCCGTTGGCCGGTTTCATCGAGGGCGTCGACCATGCGGCCGACCTGCTTGTCGATCAACTCCACCATGGCGTAGTAGGCAGCGGTGATTTCCCGCTTGTCGCGGTCGGTCATCGCGGCCATGTCGTAGCCGCTTGGGTCGTTGTGCGCGAAACGGCTGTCGAGTTGTTGGTAGACCGGCTTGGTCTCGAGTTCACCCGGCTTGGCCTTGGGCAGGGGCATCTCGTCGGGGTTATAGCGCGCGAGGAACTCAGCCGGCGGGTCAAAGGGATGATGCGGCGCAAAACAGTTGTAGCTGAAAAACCAGGGACTCTCTTTTCGCTCGCGGATGAATTCAATCGCCTTCTCGGCGCACCAAGTGGTCTGGTTGTACTCCTCAGGGACGCCGTGCTTGATGTAGTTCGTCGCCGGGCCGCCGTACAGTTCCTCCCACGAGGTGCCCTTGGACTGCAGCCATTGCGTGTAGGCGTTTTCCGGCCAGTCCGGCTGCGGGTGGTGCGACCAGTGAAAAACGGTGTAGCCGTCGTCGATGCGTGCCTCGACGACGCCGTTGGCGCAGGTGGCGAGGTGCAGTTTGCCTGCCAAACCGCAGGTGTAGCCGGCGTCGAAAAAAAGGCGGCTCACCAGCTTCTCGTTGGGCGGCATTGCTTGGCCGTTTTGGCGGCACTTGGTCGTGCGCGGATAACGGCCGGTCATGAAGGCGGCGCGGCTTGGCGTGCAGACTGGGCTTTGGGCAAAGGCATGGGTGAACGACACGCCGTTGGCCACGAGATTGTCGATGCACGGGGTGTTGATATGCGGGTTGCCCAGCGCGCGGATGGTGTCGTGCCGCTGTTGGTCGGTGCAAATCCAGAGCACGTTGGGGCGTGTGCCGGACATTGGCTAGGCAGGCACCGGGACGCCGGCTTGTTCGCGGAGTTGATCGAGCACACGCATGTTGCCCAGCGTGTCGTCCCGGGAGATCCACGGGGCGGCTCCGCCGACGGCCTCGGCAAACGCCTCCGCCTCCAGCGCGTAAAGCGGCGTGTCGGTCTTGGCCTCGATTGTCTCGACCTGCCCGTCACGGGTCAGCGTGAACGTGCCGTCACCGAGCCAGGGATCGTGGATGGCAATCTCGCCGTCGTCCCCGGCGATGTAGGTGGTCCAGTCGTTGGCCACCGTCATGCCGCAGGTAAACGTGGCCAAAGTCTTGTCGCCGAACCGCAACACCCCCGCCGCGTAGTCGTCGACACCGCGCTCGTGCAGGTGCGCAAAACAGGCGGTGTCGGTCGGTTCGGCCCCCATCATCGCACGGGTCAGGTTGACGCAGTAACAGCCAACGTCCATCAACCCGCCGCCCGCTTGGCTTGGCTCGTAACGGGCGTCGCCCTCCAGGACATCGCGGGTGAACGAAAAGTTGGAGCGAATCAGCTTCACTTGGCCAAGCGCACCGTCGCGAACCATGCTGATGAGTTTCCGGACCGACGGCAGGGTGCGGTACATGAACGCCTCGATGAGCAGTTGGCCGGTTCGCTCGGCGGCGTCGAACATGAGCTTGGCCTCGGCGGCACTGCGGGCCATCGGCTTTTCGCAGAGGACATCCTTGCCGGCCTCCATCGCCTTGATCGACCAGTCGGCATGCAGTCCGTTGGGCAGCGAGATGTAGACGGCATCCACCTCCGGGTCGTTGATCAGCGCCTCGTACCCGGCGACCCCACGTCCGCCATGCTGTGCGGCGAATGCATCGGCACTCTCCTGCCGTCTCGAGCCGGAAGCCGCAAGGTGGCCCCGCGGGGTGTGCCTGAGATCCGCAGCAAACTTTCCGGCGATCATGCCGGTTCCGAGAATCCCCCAGCGCAATGGTTGAGTCATATGTTTAAGCCCCTTCTTGTCGGGAAGGGGCGGAAAATGCCAACCCGGCAGGCGGAGGACAAGATGAATCCATGGGCAGAAGGAGAAAAACCCGCAGAAAAGCTGTTAAATATTGTGGCCTTGGCGGTTGACCGCGGCGCGGCTTTTTGATAGTGAATCCGTTTTAGGCGATAGAAAGGAAGGTTTTTGTGCAGCAACCGGAACAAGCCGATTCGGCCATGATGGAATCAGGATTGGGATTGAGCTAGTCGAAGGAATCAGCGAATAACCCAATGAGTCTCGAATTTCATAAATACCTCAAGGATATGCGCGTGCGTTACACCACCAACACGCGAAAGCTGTCCCTTGTCCTCAAAATTCACCATACCGCCTGGTCCAAGATTGAGCGCGGGATCAACCCGCCCCCCAAGCCAAAAATCCTAAAACTTTTCTCCCGGGTGGTTCAGTGCAAAAGCTACGAGGAAGTGGAGTTGTTTGCCTTGGCCAAGCGCTGGAAACCAAGCCCGAACACAAACCGTCCACACGAACTTTTGATTCCACCTGCCGAGGCCATTCCAATTCTTGGCGAACGCGAGTACAACCGGCGCATGGAGGCCGCCTACGAGGCCAACAAGCCGGACTACGAGCACAAGCATTACAAGGTTCTCTTGCCGGTCGGGAATTCGGAGTCGGCCAAGGTGGACCAGGAGGAGGAGGTCCAGACCATCATCCACGCCAGTTAGGGCAGCGCGGGCGGGCGCCTTTTTCTGTTTGAGCGAGCATCTGTTTTGAGGCAGCCTTCGCCCGTCATGCATCCGTTCAAACTTGTCGCAGTTCTGTCGTTCCTGTTGGCTACGGATCATGATCCGACCTGGGCCGCTGAGCGTCGTCCCAACATCGTGCTGGTGCTGACCGACTACCAGGGCTTCGGTGCCGTCCTCTCTCACGGCGACCACCTCATCTTCCCTTCCTTGCACGACCGCACCGCGGCGGCGCTGGCCTG
>JACNJE010000083.1 GCA_014382705.1 Verrucomicrobiota bacterium
CCCGCCGGCGGGCAGGATGCCCATGAGATTGAGGTGATCAAGGTGCTGCTCAATGCCGAGTCCGTCTCGGTGGGGACGGAGGTGCCCAAGGGCACACCGCGGGTTGCTTCCGCATTTGGTGATCTGTATCTGCCGCTGGAGGGCCTGATCGATTTTAACGCCGAACGCGAACGCTTGGCCAAGGAACTGCAAAAGGTCGGGAAGGAGATCGGCAAGGTCGAGGCCAAGCTTGCCAACCCCAACTTCGCCGATCGCGCCCCGGCGGATGTGCTTGAGGAACAGCGGCAACGCTTGGCCGACTGGCAGGCCAAGCACGACCAGATCAACGAGGCCATAGGGAATCTTTCGGCGTAAAAACAACAATGGTCGATTAAGTCAATCAACGAACTTTCCCACTCCCGGACCCACCCTTGAGAGGGTACCAATAGTGCGTAAACACGTTATACAAAAGTCCTGAAAAAAACTTGACAAAAAAAACTTGACACTTAAGGCAGTACAGATCAGTCTTTACCATGTCAGTGTCATGGTCGCTTTTGAGATTAAATGCCCAGTTATCCCACAACCAAAAATCTTATCGATATGAAAAATATTATATACAATAATATAAATAAACTAAACAATTGCCCGTCTTGCCTTCGAGCGGGGAAAACAAAAAAGGTAGCTTTATTTGCCAACACGTCGTTTATGGATACTCATGCTATTTTAATTTCATTCATGTGCTTTCTGTCTGTGACGTATACCATTTTAGGTAAAGGTCTTTCCTCTGATGTTCCTGATTTATCAACCGCCGCGCTTGAATCGTTGGTGGCTCACTACGACGGCAAAAGTGGAGTTGAGACTGATGGAGGATCTGTCGTTTCGTGGACCCCGGTTGATGGGAATGGTGATTCTCTGGATGAGATGATTGTCCACACAACTCAACGCGGTAACGGGGGGCAAGAACTCATCACATATGATGGCAGTGGCAAACTGATATTTGACGATACCAGTGTCGGTGCGGATGGAAGGTATTTGGAAGGAATACTGTCTAATTCTGAATCGGAGGATTTCACCGTTTTTTGGGTGGGTCACTACAAAGCGGAAGCTCCTTTTGCCACGTCGGGTACATATGTCTATAATATTGGTCCAAACAATACATCTCATCAGAGGGATGACGGCAAGGGAGGGTTTGTCGTGGAGCAGTACAACGGAACAACCTACGCCGGGGACGACATTACAGCCTATGACGGAGTAACCACGGTTTGGAGTACAGTAATAACAGCCGACAACCATGCTTTTTATGCCAACGGAAAAAACTTGAATGTTGGTGGAACCCCTTCCGGCAATATCCAAGCTGATGCGTCAATGATCATTGGTGCATACAGTTCAAGCGGCTACGACTTTGTCGGGGAAGTTGAGCAATTGATTATATTCGGTTCCGCTCTTAGTGACACGGACAGAAAACTTGTTGAGAGATATCTTGGAAGCACAGGTGTTGGCCTCTACTCGGATATTCCCGGTTTATCAACCCAGGCGCTTGAATCATTGGTGGCCCACTACGACGGCAAGATGGGAGTTGAGAGCGATGGAGGATCTGTCGTTTCTTGGACCCCGGTTGATGGGTATGGTGATTCTCTGGATGAGATGATCGTTCGCTCAACTCAAATTGGTAATGGGGCGCCGGAACTAATCAAATATGGCCGCCCCGGCAAACTGATATTTGACGATACAAATGTCAGTGCTGATGGAAGATATCTGGAGGGAACACTCTCCAATGCTAAATCCAAGGAACTCACCGTTTTTTGGCTGGGTCACTACAAAGCGGATGCCCCTTTTGCTACGTCGGGTACATATGTCTATAATATTGGCATAAACAACATATCCCACCAGAGGGATGACGGCAAGGGAGGGTTTGTCGTCGAGCAGTACAACGGAACAACCTACGCCGGGGATGATATTACGGCCTATGACGGAGTAACCACGGTTTGGAGTACTGTGCTAACGGCTGACAGCCATGCTTTTTATGCCAACGGCGAAAGCTTGAATGTTGCTGGAACGCCTTCCAACAATGTCCAAGCTAACGCGTCAATGATTATTGGTGCGTATAGCTCAAGCGGCTACGACTTTGTCGGAGAAGTTGAGCAACTGATTATATTCGGTTCCGCCCTCAGTGACACGGACAGGAAACTTGTTGAAAATTATTTACTGAGCTTCACTCCTTTAGCGGATAAACCTGAAATTTCCATCGAAAAAGGTTTGGACGCGGTTAAAATAAATTTTTCTAAAAATTCTTATCTGCTTTCCTCCAATGATCTGATCGAATGGTCTATTGTTCCAGGGGCAAATCCCGGGGTGTCAATTCCTACAGGTAAAGATAGGGTTTTTTATCAAGCTGCAACAGAATTCAGGGAAATACCCACCGGGATTGTCTTAAGAACAAAAATTGGATCTAATACTTGGAGAGAGGCACAATATCATTTGGACACAGGCGAACTTTTCTTTATCGGTGAGCAGACTCACGGTTTTGATCACTATACAACGGCTGGTAATGATCTTTGGTGGTGTTATATGAACACTTCCAATAGAGGGTCCGGGCTCATTGAATTCTTAATGGAGAGGAACAAAAATGCAGAGTCCACCAAGGCTAAAGCGCTTGAAAACGGTTGGCTTGCCTACACTCAAAGTTATTACAGCTTTCTTGAGTTTAAACCTTTGACCGCACAAAACACTTACATTAACCACACGGCACCAGACACAATAGGGGAAACGGATACCACGGTGGCATATACGGCGGACTACGATATTATTGATAACAGTGAGATTTTTTACGTGATTTATAGGAACAGTAATAACAGCAATATATACGCTGGTGTTGGTGGGCCTTCTCTCAATCAGGTTGTTGACTCCCTTCCGCCGGGGGATGGTAGCTCCAACCGGGATAATGGAGTTAGAGCTGACATCGCGTTTAAAGCAATAATACCTTTGTCAGACTCTGATAAATTGGAACTTTTTAACAAGTTTCCGCCACAAAAGGCAATCTACGACGATAACTCCGAAGCCTACTATTACGTTCACCCTGATGGGTTATAAGAAAAAATGGTGCGCTCGTGCTGGAATTGGTAGACACGCAACCTTGAGGGGGTTGTAATCAAAATCATCCGGCTACAAGTCTTCCTCGCCACTGCGTTAAGCTGTCATCAGCTTTCGGCAGCCTCAATCGCCCGAATCTGGAATGAGCAGAACCTGGCGGCCATTCGATTGGACTTCCCCAACCCGCCTGTTCATGCGCGAAACCTCTTTCATACATCCGTCGCCATGTGGGACGCTTGGGCGGCATACGACACCAAAGCCATCGGCTACCTACACAACGAAACGGCAACCGCTGTCGACGTTACCGCTGCCAGACACGAAGCAATCAGCTATGCCGCATATCGCATCTTGGCCCACCGGTATGCTCTTTCGGTCAACGCGAGCAACACCTTGGCAGCATTGGAAACTCAGTTGACGTCGCTGGGATACGATCCCAACAACACGACGATCTCTGGTATGAGTCCCGCCGCCCTTGGCAATCGTGTCGCGACGAGAGTCCTCAATTTCGCCGCCAGCGACCGCTCCAACGAGACCATCTTCTACAACGATCCCAGCTACGCCCCTATCAACAATCCTCTTATTTTGGCCCTGCCGGGTACCGTGTTGGACAACATCAATCACTGGCAACCCCTTGCCTTTGATGAGGCATTCACCCAAAACGGACTGGTCACCAGCAAGATCCAGATCTTCATCGGATCTCACTGGGGCGCAGTGCGACCGTTCACCTTGGAACTCGGGACCAATGAATCGATCTCACTGGATCCGGGCATGCCGCCACAACTCGGTGGAATCACCGACGCCGATTACAAATCCAGCGTGGTATCCGTTATCCAGCACAGCGCTCTTCTGGATCCTGCGAGCGGCAACATGACTGATATCTCACCGGCATCTCGCGGAAACAACACTCTCGGTCATAACGACGGCACGGGACACACTGTCAACCCCGCGACCGGATTACCCTACGATCCCCAAATCGTTCCGCATGGCGACTACGGACGCGTGGTTGCCGAGTTCTGGGCCGATGGCCCCGACTCCGAAACCCCTCCCGGGCATTGGAACAATCTCGCCAACGGTGTCGCCGACCACCCGTCTTTTCAACGTCGCATCGGTGGAACCGGTCCGATTCTCAATGAACTTGAATGGGACGTTAAGATGTATTTCGCCCTGAACGGTGCCGTTCACGACGCCGCTATCGCCGCTTGGGGATGTAAACGGAAATACGACTACATCCGTCCGATCAGCAGCATTCGTTACATGGGTGCTGTTGGGCAATCAAGCGACACCAACAGCCCTGGCTTTCACACGAATGGCCTGCCACTGATTGCCGGATCGATCGAAATGGTCACCTCACAAACAGCCGCCATCGGCCAGAAACATAGCGGATTGGTCCCGGGACGCATGGCTATTTTTGCGTGGGGCGGTGAACCCTTGAATCCCGAAACCAAATTCACAGGCACCAAGTGGATTCACGCCGATACCTGGCTGCCCTATCAACGGGACACCTTCGTTACTCCATCCTTCGCGGGATACATTTCCGCGCACAGCGCCTTCAGTCGCGCTGCCGCCGAAGTTTTGACCCGCATGACGGGCAACCCTTTTTTCCCTGGCGGAATGGGCACGTTCCACGCCACCCGCAACGAGTATCTCGAATTCGAGGAGGGCCCCAGCGTTGACATCACCCTGCAGTGGGCCACCTACTATGATGCTGCCGATCAAGCCGGCATCTCGCGTCTCTACGGCGGTATCCACTTCCCGGTGGACGATAACCCCGGGCGTATCATGGGTTCCACCTGCGGGATTCAGGCCTGGAAATGTGCCCGGAAATATTTCGATGGTTCGATCGCCAACGACGAGGTGAATGCGACAATTGAACTAGACGCATTCAACAACTGCACCATCGGTTGGAATTCACTACCCAGCTTCAGGTATAAGGTCGAAGCCAGCGTGGACCTGAATAACTTCTTCCCTCTCAGTGGCGGACAACAGGGACACGAATACACCAACTCCTTCAATCTCTCCATGCCCGGAGCAGAGAAACTCTTCTTCAGAGTCACGAAGACAGTCGCGAAAAACTGACATCAAAGTTGCTGAAGTCTAAAAAGATATTCTTAATACAACTCCATACTCATATTTTTTTCCTCTTTCTCGAACATCACTGCGACTCACCACACCCCACTAGCACCACGGCTGCGATTGTTGTGATTAGAAGGTGTTTCATTTTATTGTAACCCATCAGGGGGATGGTAGCTCCAATCGGGATAACGGAGTTAGAATAGGCATCGCGTTTAAAACAATAATGCCGTTGTCAGACTCTGATAAATTGGAACTTTTTAACAAGTTTCCGCCACAAAAGGCAATAAACGACGATAACTCCGAAGCCTACTATTACCATCACCCTGATGGGTTATAAGAATTTGTGCGCTCGAAATGCCTCGAACCTTCACCAGGGACGGGGTCAGTTCCGGTAATTGAGGAATCAGTACAACAGCGCTTGGCCACCGGGCTATGGCCTTGGGAAGGAGCGCATCCGGCTGTAGCGGCGGTAGGTTTCCCAGATGTCGCCTTGGCCGAGCGCGCGCGGGTCGCCTGTCTTTTTCAGGTAGGCGTCCATTTGGTCGCGGTACGTTTGGGTGGTCTTGTAGTGGGCCGGGTCGAGCGCGAGGTTATTCAGGCAAGCCGAGTCACTGGTGATGTCGTACAACTCCTCGCCGGGGCGCTTGTCCACCGACCAGTTAAAGTACCGCGCAACGGCGGGCCGAGCCCGGTTCTCGATTAAAAACGTGAGCGACGGACAGGCATCGATGTCGTGATAGCCGCCATGCATCGGGCCTAGCTTGTCGGGGGAATCGAACTTTTGCGGATCCCCCGCGGGCCAGCGATCCGGCTTGAAGTTGCGAATGTAAATGTGCCGGTCGGATCGCAAGCAACGCTGTGGATAGGTCATGTTGTTGTGGCGGGAGGATGAGTGACGTTCGCGGCCGCTGAACACGTGGGTTCGCTGCGGCTCCACCCGGCCGGATTTGTCCGACTCGAGCAGCGAAACCAGGCTCCGCCCGCCCGGTGCCAACGCCGCTGGGCCAAGCGCCGGATGCGTCACGCCGCCCGCCTCGAGAATGGTCGCCGTGAGATCGACGAATCCCACCGGGTCGGTCACTTCGCGGCCGCCCTTAGCCCGGCCTGGCCACATGATCGCCAACGGGACGTGTACCCCAAACTCGAAACAGTTGGCCTTGGCCCGGGGGAAGGCCATGCCGTTGTCAGAGGTGACGATGACCAGCGTGTTGTCCAGTTCGCCCAGTTCGTCGAGATTGGCCAAGGCCCGGGCCAGGTGCGCGTCGAACCACTCGATTTCGGCGTAGTAGTCGAGGATGTCACTGCGGATTTCCGGCGTGTCCGGGAGGAAGGCCGGCACATCAACGTCCCCGATTTTACTGCCCTGTTTGCGACCGATGCCATTCTCAAACTTGCGGTGCGGCTCGTGCCCGCCCAGCCAAAAACAGAACGGTTTGCCATCGGGACGCTGGCTCAAAAAATCTTCGAAGTTCGCGGCGTAGTCGTTTGAGGAGATGCCGCTGATGCGCGGATTTCTTTTCTTCGACGAAAACACGGGGCCAGCCGGGTTGCGCGTAAAACCGCCGTCCCGGTAATTCCCCGGCCCCCAGCCCTTGCCGGTGTAGCCGACCCAGTACCCGGCCTTCTCGAGCAGGTCGGGGAACGTTGCGTATTTTGAGTCGAACTTGCTGGCGTGTGTTCCTGCGTGCTCGAGCATCCAGTGATAACGCCCAGTCAACACCGACGCCCGGCTTGGGCTGCACCCCGGCGAACCGGCGATGCAGGTGCGGAATAACACGCCCCGCTTGGCCACGCGATCGAAGCCGGGGGTGCGAATACCGCGGCAGCCGTAGGCGGAGGCGTGCGGATATGACTGGTCATCCGAGATGACGAACAGGATGTTCGGCCGCTTGGCCACGAGCTGTGCTTCGAACACTAAAAAGCCCGCGACCAACGCGCAGGCTACAAAAACTTGGCGGGGTGTTCTCATTTCAAGGTCTCACTCGAGGCCGAGGACGTTTTCCATGTTGTACAGGCCGGGTGCCTGACCGCAGGCCCAGATGGCGGCACGCAACGCGCCGTTGGCAAACGTGTCGCGGCTGGCAGCCTTGTGTGTCAACTCAAGTCGCTCGCCGTTTCCGGCGTACACCACGGTGTGATCGCCGACCACGTCGCCGCCTCGCAGCGAGTGCATCCCGATCTCGGAATGGGTCCGCTCGCCGACGATGCCTTCGCGGCCGTGGCGCAGTTCCTTTTCGAGCGATACCTTCCGCACCTTGGCCAAGATTTCGGCGAGCGTGGCTGCGGTGCCGCTGGGCGCGTCGCGCTTGAGGCGGTGATGCATCTCGACAACCTCGAGATCGAAGTCGGCCCCGAGCACCTCGGTTGCCTTGCGCGTGAGCCAAAAGAGCGTGTTCACTCCGGTCGAAAAATTGGATGCCCAGACGATGGGAATCTCCGATTGAAGTTTTAGCACCGATTCCTTGTCGCGCGCGGAATGGCCGGTCGTGCCGATGACGAGCGCCTTTTTATGCGCGGCACAAAGCTCGGCGGTGGGCCGCGTGACCTCATGAAAACTGAAGTCGATCACCGCATCCGCCTGCGCGATCACCCCGGCCAAGTCGTCACCAACATCGACTCCGGCGACGATCTCGATGTTGGGATTGGCCTCGCCGCAGCGGAGCAGTGCCTCGCCCATCCGACCGTTGGCTCCGTTGATGATTACTTTGGTCATCGCTGTTGTTATTTGAGCACCCCACAGGCCTTGAGTGTCCGGGCTAATTGGGCGCGGTTGGCCGCCGACATGTTGCAGAGTGGCAGGCGGTATTCCTCCTCGCATTTTCCCAGCATGGCGAGGGCGGCCTTGGCCGGGACGGGGTTCGTCTCGATGAACAAATCCTTGAACACCGGATAATATTTCTGGTGCAGCTTGAGCGCTTGGCTGGTTTTGCCGGAGGCGCAGGCAGTGACCATCCTGGCCATTTGTCTTGGAATGATATTGGAGGCTACACTGATGACGCCATCGGCGCCGACCGCCATGAACGGCAGCGTCAACGCGTCGTCGCCGCTCAGGATGGTGAACCGTTGGCCAAGCGCGGCCCGAAGCTGGCTCACGCGGTCGGCGTCGCCGCCAGCCTCCTTGATGCCGACGATGTTTTTGCACGCCTTGGCCAAGCGCAGGACCGTTGGCACCTCGATGGCGATGTTGCAGCGGCCGGGGATGCTGTAAAGGATGATCGGCAGCCGGGTGGCTCGGGCGATCTTTTTGAAATGCTGGAACAGGCCCTCCTGTGAAGGCTTGTTGTAGTAGGGGGCCACCTGAAGGGACCCGTCGACACCGGCCGCCTCGCCGGCGCGGGTGAGTTCGACCGCTTCTGCGGTGGAGTTGGCGCCAGTGCCAGCGAGCACCTTGATCCGGCCCTTGGCCGATTGGACGGCAAGTTCGATCACTCGGAGGTGCTCGTCAAACCCAAGCGCGGGTGACTCGCCGGTGGTGCCTGCGGGGACGATCCCGTCGACCCCTCCGCGTATCTGCTCCCGGATCAGTTTTTTAAATGCCTGTTCGTCAACGCTCCCGTTGCGGAACGGCGTGACCAAGGCGGTGTAAGTGCCTGAAAACATCGTCAAAATGCGCGGCGAGAGTCGGGGGAAACGCACCGTTTGACCAGCAAGATTTTGGGGGAATCAGGGATTGAGCGCCTTGGGCATCAGATGGACGCCCTTGGCCTTCGCCGCCTGGCCGTAGGCGGCATCACATTTGGGACAGGCGGGGCTGCCGAACTCATCGTATTTCGGAAAGAGATGCAGGATAAAAACGGCACCACACTTCTCGCATTCATTGGTTGGGTGCGCCGGGCCTTTGTCACAGTGAACGCAGTACAGGACGGAGTCACTCATCGCGCCCGGATATTGGCGCCAGTTGGCCTGATACACGCTGATGTGGTCGCTCTTTTTGCAGGTGAGGCAGTAGTAGCCGATCTCGACCGGGGCTTGCGCCATGTTGGAGTTCCATGACCAGAATAGCATCCCCACGGCGGCCACGGCGG
This sequence comes from Verrucomicrobiota bacterium, assembly GCA_014382705.1. Classification (GTDB taxonomy): domain Bacteria; phylum Verrucomicrobiota; class Verrucomicrobiia; order Limisphaerales; family UBA1096; genus UBA1096. The sequence goes on from JACNJE010000083.1 coordinate 9,168, forward strand.
CCGCCGCGATTGCGGCTTTTTTTACCAACGAGGAGTCGCTCCCGCTCATATCTTGGCCGGAACAACCCCGCCCTTGGCCGCCATTTCACCCAGCTCGGACTGGTAAATGTAATATTGGCGGCCGCCCGTGTTCCAACTGTGCACGAAGTACATCTGCTGGAAGCGATACCAGTTCACCGAGCCGTCGGCGTTTCCCTGGTTGCCGCCGGTGGGCAGGCCCTTGTTGTTTTTGTGGGCCGGGTAACCCCCGTAGGCTGTGGGACGCCCTCCACCCCATTTGCCGTCGATCCTCCCGACCAAGTCGGCCACCAGCACCATCTCAGGGCTGTCCTGCCCCGAGCTGTGGGGGCTCCGCGCCCGGAATCGGCCCTTTGAGTTTTGCCAATGCGACGCACCCCCGAAATGCTGGAAGCCGAGAATCATCTGCGGGAATTGTTTTTCCCAAGCCGGAAACAGGGGATTCGTTGTATAACCCTGTTTTGCCATCGTTCCAAAATTACCGTTGTATTTCAAGCCGGGGCAACCGAAGGACTTGCTCAGCTTGTATCCCCTGAGCGTGTACGGATCTTTGCTCTCGTTGTAGCCCTTGGGTTGTTTCGTCGCCATGTTGTACGGCGTCAGCAACGTCACCTCGTTCCAGTTCAGGCATTTTTGGACGATGTTATTGTTCTGGGTGTTGCCGCCTGATGCAGGCGCGCAGCCGCGGCCCTTCAGGTAAACCCCCTCATTGTCATCACGATACAGGGACAGTGCGATGATCGTCTGCTTCATGTTGTTGGTACAGACCGCCTTGAGCGCGCTGTTCTTGGCCTTGGCCAAGGCCGGTAACAGCAGCGACGCCAGAATGGCGATGATGGCGATCACCACCAGCAACTCGATCAAGGTAAAACCACTTCGTTTGACTTGTTTTTTCACATTCATCGTACGCTCAACTTTCTGTCGCAAAAAGCTACCGCTTGGCCAAGCGCGCCGCAACCCCAAAAAGTCAATTCCCCGGCGGATAGACAAGATGCCCGTCCGGGCCAAGCGGGATGCCAAACGCCACCCACACCAGCAGCATAATCGTCCAAACAATGGAGAAGATGATGCTAAACGGCAGCATCGTCGCGATCAGCGTGCCCATGCCCCCCTTGGGCGCGATGTTCTTCATGAACGCCAGCATGATGACCATGTACGGGTTGAGCGGCGTGATGCAATTGGTCACCGAGTCGCCGATGCGGTAGGCGCACTGGGTCAGTTCCGGGGCGATGCCGACCATCATGAACATCGGGATGAAGATCGGCGCGAACATGGTGTACTTGGCCGACATCGACCCGACGAACATGTTGAAGCACATCGTCATCCCGATGAAAGCCACGAGCAACAGCGAGGTCGGCAGCGCCGCCTGCCCCAGCATCTGCCCGCCGGTCATCGCCAGCATGGTGTCCAGCCCGGAATATTTGAAATGCTCGACAAACTGCCCGGCGAAAAACGCCATGACGATGATCGACGCCATCCCGGCCATCGAGTCGGTCAGCAGCTGGGTCACATCGCGGTCGCTCCGGATTTTCTTCTGCACCACCCCGTAAACGATGCCGGGGATGATGAAGACGATGAACACCAGGGGCACGATCGCGTCGACCCAGCGCGGGAAGATGTTGGCCGACGGCTTCAGCAAAAGGCCTTCCAGCTCGACGCTTCCTTCCGGTGGCGACTCTCCATCGGCCAACTCAACCACCTCTGCGGCCACGGCTTGGCCCGGGTTTGTCGGCGACTCCATCTGGTAGGTGTAGAGCGGTGAACCGGGCACCATGATTAAGACCAGCACCACGGCCAACCCAGCGACAAACACGCCGGTGGAAATCTTTAGCGCGCGCCAATCCTCCGCGGACAGTTTCTGAGCTTCGAGGTCGCTGGCGTCGATCGGTGTCGGCCCGCCTTCCTCCGCTGGTTTGTTGGCCAAGCGCTTCTCCACGATCCCATCGGCGACAAACCAGCCGGTGCCGGTCATCACCACGGTCGAGACGATCATGAACCACCAGTTGCAGGCCGGGTTGAGTTGATAGTCGGGATCGATCACCTGCGCCCCGCCGTTGGCCAGGCCGGCGAGCAGCGGCTCGAGGCTGGTGATGAACAGGTTCGCATTGAAACCGGCGGCCACCCCGGCGAACACCGCCGCCAAGCCGGCCAACGGCGCGCGCCCCACCGCCTTGTACAGCGCGGCAGCCAACGGCGGCAGGATGATGTAGCCGGCGTCGGAGGTCATCGACGACATGATGCCCATGAACACCACCGCCGGGGTGAGCAGCCGCCCCGACACCACCATCAGCATCGCCTTGAGCGCCGCACCGATGAAGCCGGTCCGCTCCGCGATGCCGATGCCGAGCATCCCCACCAACACGATGCCCAACGGGGCGAAGTTGATGAAATTCTTCACCATGCTCGAGATCGCCCAAAACAGGCCGTCGCGCGTCACGATGTTGCGCGCCTCGTAAGTTTCGCCGGTGGCCACCCAATTGACCGCGCCATCTGCCGCTTGGCCAAGCGCCGCGGCCTGCTCCGGCAGGCGCTCCTCGACGACCCAATGCGTCTTGGCCGCCACCGCCGAGGCAATCATCACCAGCACCGTGCCGATCAGGAACAGCGTCGCCGGATCCGGGAGCCTGTTGCCAATGCGCTCGATCCAGCCCAGCCATCCGCCGGGAGCGCCTGGTTTTGTCGCGGGTGCGTTTTCAGTCATCGGCTCGAGAAAGCGCGGATTCTGCCCGGACAACCCGGCAGGTCAATTCCCGATTGCTTTTTGAACGCCCCGGCCCCACTATCCGTCCACGCAAATGAGGATGAAAAGCTCCATTTCAATCATCGCCGCGATCGCCTTTCTGGTCGCCCCGCTTGGCCAAGCGGTCGAGTTGTCCGAAGAGGACAGCGGCAAGATCGCCCGGGTTGTCGGGTTCCTGCTGTCCCAAACCCACTACAAGCGCACACCGCTCGACGACGACATCTCGGCGGCGTTCCTCCGAAAATACATGGAGTCGCTCGACTACAGCCGGATGGTTTTTTTACAGCCCGACTATGAGGAGTTCGAGGCCAAGTACGGCACCCTGCTTGACAACCTGACCAAGCGTGGCGACGTCTCGCCGGCCTACGAGATTCACAAACGTTACTTCACCCGGCTCAAGACCGCTCACAGCTGGCTCGAGGAGATCATCTGGAGCGACTTTGACTTCACCATCGACGAGTCGTTCACTCCGAACCGCACCAAGGCCGACTGGCCGGCGACGGAGACGGAGGCACGCGGCCTGTGGCGCAAGCGCATCAAGTACGAGGTGCTCGGCACCCGCCTTGGCAAACGCCGCGGCGTCGAGGCCATGAACGCCAAGGCGAACAACGGCGAGGTCGTCAAAAAGACGGACGGGACACCGGTCAAGCCGTACGACATCAAGGCCGAGAAGGAGAAAATCCTTCGCCGCTACGAGCGCTTCCTCCGTGTCCGCACCGAGATGGACTCCGGCGACGTGCTGCAAGTTTACCTCACCGCTCTCTCCAACGGCTACGACCCGCACTCCGACTACTTCAGCCCGCTCGAGGCGGAGAACTTCGAGATTAACAACATCAAGCTCTCTCTCACCGGCATCGGTGCCCGGTTGCAATGGGACGACGGTTACACCAAGCTGATCGAGCTCGTCCCCGGCGGCCCGGCCATCCGCAGCAAGAAACTCAAGCCGGGCGACCGCATCATCGCCGTCGCGCAGGGCGAGGAGGGCAACCCGGTCGATGTGGTCGAGATGGAGCTCGACAAGGTCGTCGACAAGATACGCGGCGAGAAAGGCACGCTGGTTCGCCTCACGATCATCCCGGTCGACGCCGCCGATGACAGCGAAACCCGGGAGGTGCGACTGATCCGCGACAAGATCAAGCTGACCGACAGCCTGGCCAAGGGACAAGTCATCGATTACCCGGAGGAGGACGGCTCGCGGCCGCGCCTCGGCGTGATCAACCTGCCGCAATTTTACCAAGACTGCGCCCGCGACGTGGCAATGATCCTCGATCGCTTCCAGCGGGAAAAGGTCACCGGCATCGTGCTCGACCTCCGGCGCAACGGCGGCGGACTGCTGCCGGAGGCGGTCAAGCTCGCCGGCCTGTTCATCGAGCAAGGCCCGATGGTGCAGGTCATCGACAGCCGCCGCCGCAAACAGGTCCTGCAGGACAATGACGCCAAGATCGGTTACGACGGCCCGATGATCGTTCTCGTTGGCAAACTCAGTGCCTCCGCCTCCGAGATTGTCGCCGCCGCGCTGCAGGATTACGGGCGGGCGCTCACTGTCGGCAGCCTCTCCACCCACGGCAAAGGCACCGTCCAGACCGTCATGCCGCTCAACAACTGGGTGCGCCTTCCCGATTCCGGCAAGCTCAAGCTGACCGTCTCCAAGTTTTACCGGGTGGTCGGCAGCACCACCCAGAAACAGGGTGTCACCCCCGACATCATCCTGCCCACGCCGTACGACTACATGGAGATCGGCGAGGCGACCCTGCCAAACTGCCTTGAGGCCGACCACACCCAGAAACTGGACTTCCGCAACGTCAATCGCGTGGCCAAGCATGTCGAGCCGCTGGCCAAGCTGTCCAGCGCGCGAATCAAGGAGGATCAAGATTTCGCCTACATCCTTGAGGACATCAACACGTTGAAGGACCGACTCAAGGACAAGTCCGTTTCACTCAGTGAGGCCAAGCGCCTTGCCGAGAAAGACGAGGAGAAGGCCAAGCGTGAAACCCGAAAGAAGGAACGCAAGGCGCGTGGCGACGCCGAGGAGACCGTCTACGACCTCACGATCAAAATGATCAAAACCAATACCAGGCTTGGGGAAGAGGTCGAGGACGAGGAAAAACCGATCCGTCTTGAGGAGGAAGACGAGGAGGAGGAGATCGAAGAGGAGGAGGACAGACCGACACTCGATCCGCATCTTCGCGAGACTCTGCACATCCTCCAAGACTACATCAACCTGCTCGACCCGAAAAAGCAAATCGCCGCCAAGGAAAACAGGGCAGAAGCTGAGATTCGCTAAACGCTCAGCTCAAGACCCCATCCGGGTCGAGTCGGCCGCACAACCGCTCGACCTGTTTCCGTATTTTCCCGTTGCTGGCGATCACTGCGTAGGTGTGTTCGCCCGATTGGCGGGGCATGCGCCAGAACTCCCCTCCCGCGCACTCAAGGATCAGCCCGCCGGCAGCGATGTCCCACAGCCTCACTTTCGACTCGATGTAACCGTGAAAGCGGCCGCAGGCCACGTAGGTGAGCGCCAGCGTCGCAGAACCCATCATGCGCGGTTTGCGTATTTTCGGCGCCAGTTTGGCGAAGAACGGCATCATGTACTCCATCGTTTTTTTGTCCTTGGCGAAGCCGATGCTCAACAGCGCCTCCCTTAAACCCCCGCTGTTCACGCGGATTTTTTTGCCGTTCAACTTCGCCGCCTGGCCCCGGATCGCCGTCCAAAGTTCGTCCGTGAACGGGTCGTACACGGCACCGATGACGGTTTCGTAATCGTCCCCGTACGGGTTCCGCTTGGCCAAGCGCTGTTGCAGGGCGATCGACACGCAGGCATGCGGGATGCCGTAGGTAAAGTTCACCGTGCCGTCGATGGGATCCACCACCCAGCGCCGTTCCGATTCGACGTCCCCGGCATTTTCTTCCTCACCGAGGATGCCAATCTCCGGATGCGCCCGGGTCAGCATCGACTCGATCTTTCGCTGGCATCGCATGTCGAGTTCCAGCTTGATGTCGCACTGGGTTGCTTCGTTGATATTTTTAACCGCCATCAGGTTGCGCCGCATGATGTCACCAGCTGCGTGCGCCGCCTTCACCGCAGTCGCGAGCAGTTGTTTCTTCTCGTTAACGGTCATTTAAATTGTCCTTTTGTATTGTCGCAAGTATTCACCCTCATCCGGCTTTCGGCACCTTGCCCCGAGGGATGAGGGATCAAGCTGGAAGCGCTTGGCCAAGCGGGGGTTACTTGGCTTGGACCATTAGGTCGCTGATCAACTGGGCAAATCGTGCGGGGTTCTTGACGGCGATGCCCTCTGTGAGCAGCGCCTGGTCGTAGAGCAACTCGGAGTAGTCGGCGATTTTCGGGTCTTTCTTGTTGGCGGTGAACAGGTCGTTCATCGTCTCGATGACCGGGTGTTCGGGGTTTAGCTCGAGGATGCGCTTGGTCTCCGGCACCGGCTGGTTCATGGCGGCGAAGATCCGCTCCATCTGCGGGTTCATGTCGCCCTCGTCGGTGACGAGGCAACTGGCGCTGTCGGTCAGCCGGTCGGAGAGGCGCACTTCCTTCACGTCTTCCTTGAGGCTGTCCTGTACCTTCTTGATGAGTTTCTTGTATTTGCCGGAAGCCTCTTTTTTCTGCTCATCGGCGAGCTTCTTTTCCTCCTCGCTGCCAAGGTCGATGTCGCCCTGGGCGATCGACTTGAGTTTTTTGCCGTCATATTCACCGAAACCGGAGAGGATGAACTCATCCACCGGCTCGATCATGAACAGCACCTCGATCTCCTTTTTCTTGAACACCTCGAGGTGAGGGGAGTTCTCGACGCCGGCGCGCGAGGTGCCGGTGATGTAGTAGATTTCCTTTTGGTCCAGCACCATGCGTTCGGTGTATTCCTTGAGCGACACGTACTTGCCCGGCTCGGTCTTGCTGCTCTCGAACAGCAGGAGGTCCTTGATTTTGTCCTTGTTCGTTTGGTCAACCTCGATGCCCTCCTTGAGGACCTTGCCGAATTCCCGGTAAAAGCTGATGTAATCGTCACCCGATTTTTTCATCATGGCCTTCAACTCGGAGAGAATCTTGGTGGTGACGCTTTTCTCGATCTGCTTGATGATAACATCCTCCTGCAGGATCTCGCGGGAGACGTTGAGCGGCAGGTCGTTCGACTCGATGACGCCCTTGACGAAGCGCAGGTAGCGCGGCAGCAGTGCCTCGCAATTGTCCATGATGAAGATGCGCTTCACGTACAGGTGGATGCCGTGCTTGGTGCCTTCCTGCTGGAACATGTCGAACGGCGCCTTGGACGGCAGGTACAGCAGCGCCTTGAATTCGATTTTTCCCTCGGCGGAGTAATGGATGGTCTTGAGCGGGTCGGTGTAGTCGTGGGAGACGTGCTTGTAAAACTCGTTGTACTCCTCTTTCTTCACCTCGCTCTTCGGGCGCATCCAGATCGCCTTCATTGAGTTGAGCGTTTCCTCGGTGATGGTGACCTTCTTTTCCGCGCCCTCCTTCGGTTTGCCCTCGTCGTCGAGCGGGGTGTCGTCGCGGGTGATATCCATCACCACCGGGTACTCCACGAAGTCGGAGTATTTCTTGATGATTTGCCGGAGCCGGAACTCAACGATGTAATCCCGGCTGCTTTCATTGAGGTGCAGCGTGATCTCGGTGCCGCGCTTGTCCCGCCCGCCGTCGGACAACTCGTAGCTTCCGTCGCCGCCGGATTCCCATGTCCACGACTCGTCGCTGCCGGCGGGGCGGGTCTTGAGCGTCACCTTGTCGGCAACCATGAAAGCGGAGTAAAACCCGACGCCGAACTGCCCAATCAACTCCGGGTTGTCCGTGGCCTTGCCTTTCTTGAGTTCCTCCATGAACTGCCGCGTGCCGGAGCGGGCGATGGTCCCGATGTTCTCCTCGAGTTCGTCTCGGGTCATGCCGATGCCGTTGTCCTCGATCCGCAGCGTTTTGGCCTCGCTGTCGACAAACAGCTTGATCCGGAACTCCGGCTCATCCTTGATGAGTTCCTTGTCGGACAGCGCCTTAAAGCGCAACCGGTCGATCGCGTCTGATCCGTTGCTGATCAGTTCCCGGAGGAAGATGTCCTTGTTCGAGTAGAGAGAGTGGATCACCAGGTCGAGCAGTTGCTGGACCTCGGTCTTGAATTCCTTTTTTTCCGTTGCCATTTTTTTCTGCGCCAAAAGCGCGGGAACAGTAAACCCATCGTCGGGCCGGACTGCAAGCTTTTTGCCCGCTTGGCCAAGGGGAATTGGAGTTTCTGCTTCTCCGATGAGCGGCAGAGGACTACCTTGGCCAAGCGCTGCTTTATGACCGAGACCTTCGCTTTATCCCCGCACGAAACTCTGGCTGCACGGTTCGCCGGCAGGGTGGAGTTCGCAGCCCGTTTCGTCCCCCGCCCGAATATCGGCCACGTGGTGCTCGACTTCGACGGGACGCTGTCGCTGATCCGCGAAGGCTGGCCGGAGGTGATGCTGCCGATGTTCGAGGAGTTGCTGCCGCGGGTCGATGGTGAAGCACCGGAAGCCGTGCGCGCCATGCTGTGGGACGACATCATGACCCTGAACGGCCGCCAGACGATTTATCAAATGATGAAGTTCGCCGAGCGTGTCATGGAGCGAGGCGGCGAGGCTCGGGAACCGCTGGAGTACAAGCACGACTATCTGCGACGCCTCGAGGTGCGGATACAGTCCCGCATCGACCGGTTGGCCAAGGGCGGCGCTGAGCCGGGGGAGTTTTTGCTGCACGGGACGCTGGACTTGCTCGACGGCATGGCTGCGCGCGGGTGGGCGCTTTACCTGGCCAGCGGCACCGACGAGCCGTTCGTCAAGCGCGAGGCGGAATGGCTCGGGCTTGCCCGGTATTTTGGCGGCCATATTTACGGAGCGCTGGACGACTATGAAAACTTCTCCAAGAAGCAGGTGATCGAGCGGATACTTGCGGAGCACAACGTCGATGGCGACCGATTGATGGTGATCGGCGACGGGTACGTGGAGATCGAGAACGGCAGGGATGTCGGTGCTCTCACCGTGGCCGTCGCCAGCGACGAGGCCAACAACGGGGCGGGGCGGGTTGACCCGTGGAAACGCGAGCGACTGCTTGGCGTCGGCGCGGACATCGTCATCCCGGACTACCAGGATGCGGCCGTGTTGCTCGATGTCATTGAGGGAAAATGATCGGCAACAAGCTAGACCTCCAAAAAATCAAGCCGCTGCCGTTGGCCAAGCGCAGGAGCCTGAGCACGGTGGAGGAGGTGCTGGTGCCGCTCGATGCCAAGCCGGCGGTGATCAGCGACGAGCTAATGTGCCGGGTGGAGGAGTGCGCCGGGCGCATTCGCGAGGCCAAGGCCAACGGCAGGGCGGTGATGCTGATTTACGGGGCGCACCTGATCAAGAACGGTGCCGCGCTGATACTGGACAGCCTGATCGCCGGCGGCTGGCTGACGCACCTGGCGACCAACGGCGCCGGGACGATTCACGACTGGGAGTACGCCTGGCTGGGCCGCTCCACCGAGTGCGTCCGTTCCAACGTCGCCACCGGCACCTTCGGCACCTGGGAGGAAACCGGGCGCAACATTCACTTGGCGCTGCTCGCTGGCGGGGTTGAAGGACTGGGGTTTGGTGAGGCGCTTGGCCGGTTGATTGACGGGGACGGCGTTGACCTTCCGCCAGCGGGCGAGTTGGCCAAGCTGATCGCGGCGGAGCCGTCACACGCGTTGGCCGCCGCCCGGGCCGAGTTGCTCCACGCCATGCGCAGCGGCTCCGTGCCGGAAGGGAGGTGCGAACTGGAGCATCGCTGGAAGCAGGCTTCGGTCGTGGCCTCGGCCTTCCGCCATGGGGTGCCGTTGACGGTGCATCCGGGTATCGGCTACGACATTATTTCAAACCACCCGATGTTCAACGGCGCGGCGATCGGACGGGCGGCGCAGATCGATTTCCAGACATTCGCCGGGACGCTTGAGCGGCTCGACGGCGGGGTGGTGCTGTCGGTGGGCTCGGCGATCATGGGACCGCAGGTGTTCGAGAAGGCGTTGAGCTGTGTGAACCATATTCGACGGCAGGCGGGGCGCGAGATCGTGCGGGGTCATTCCATGCACATTGTTGATTTGCAGGACGGCGGAAACTGGGACTGGACGCAGGGCGAGCCGCCTGTCACCAGCCCGGCCTATTATTTGCGTTTCTGCAAGACGTACGCCCGCATGGGCGGCGAGATGCATTACCTGCAGTGCGACAACCTGGCCTTCGTGCAGCACCTCCACCGTGCGCTGGGCGGCAGCGATGAGTCGTGAAAGAGGAACGCTTTGCAGACATAACCGGCCGGTATTCCGGACTGCGGGTGGCGTTGGTCGGGGACTTCTGCCTCGACCGGTATCTTGAGATCGATCCCGCGCGGGCGGAGACCTCGATCGAAACCGGCCTGGAGGTGTTCAACGTGACCCGGGTGCGGTCGCAGCCCGGCGGTTGCGGCACGATCCTGAACAACCTGTCGGCACTTGGCACGGGGACGGTCTATCCGGTCGGCTTTGCCGGCGAGGACGGCGAGGGGTACGAGTTGATGCGCGCGCTTGGCCAAGCCGGTTGCGTGGACATGGGGCATTTTTTCCAGACGCACGAACGACGGACGTTCTCCTACACCAAGCCGCTGGTGATGGAGCCGGGGCAAGTGCCGAGGGAACTGAACCGGCTCGATTTTAAGAATTGGTCTCCGACGCCGGAGCCGGTGCAGGAGCGGATCGCCGCGTCACTCGCCGTCTTGGCCAAGCGGGTGGACGCGATGGTGCTGCTTGAGCAGGTGGACGAGGCTGGCACCGGCGTGCTGGGCGACCGGGTTCTCGAGGCGCTTGGCCAACTTAAACGCGATCATCCCGACCTGTTGATCTTGGCTGACAGCCGGCGCGGGCCTGGGCATTTCCCCGGCGTCGGCCTGAAAATGAATCGTGAGGAGTTCGCCGTGCTGACCGGTGAACCGGCCGGCGTGCCGGTGACTGAGTTGTGCGCGGCGGTCGGGCGCTTGGCCGCCAAACGGGGCCAGCCGGTGTTCGTGAGCCTTAGCGAGGACGGGATCGCCGGGGCGACTCCGGGGGCGGCGGCGGAATATGTGCCGTGTTACCCGGTGCGAGGTGAGATTGACATTGTCGGCGCTGGGGATGCCGTCATGGCCAACCTGGCGGCAGCCCTAGCTGCGGGCGCGGAGACTGGCGAGGCAATGCGATTGGCCATGGCGGCCGCCTCGTTGGTGGTTCACCAGCTTGGCACCACGGGAACGGCGAGTCCGGAGGAGTTGCGCCCACTGGTTTGCGCTCACTGATAGTGGGGCGGCTTCGTGACATTGCCCTTGATGGAGTCCATCTCCTTCGATTCCAGCCCGGCGGAGAGGCGGTGCACCTGCGTCTGCAGTTGCTGGATCAGCTTGTCCTGCTCAATGATGGTTTGGTTGAGTGATTCCACCAGTTGTTCCAAGTGCGTCAGGTCGGACTCGATGTTGACCAGCCGTTCATCATTCGACATGACGGCAGCGTACCCCGGGGCGGCCCGGGTATCGATAACGAAGGTCGGCCTGGTTTTTTTTCCTGACATTTTGCCGGATTGGACGATAATGCCTCTTTTGAAATGAATCTGGACGATGCAACAGAACTGAAACGGCGACTGGGATTTGGTGTAAACCTCAACTCTGACGAGGGCCGGCAGCGGCTGGCGGAAGTGATCAATGCCAAGTTGTGGTTTCGCGGTCAGCCGATCGTCGGCAAGGAGAGCGAGTTCGCCCTGCTGAAAACCAGCAAACACCTTTTGGCGAATTTGCGGGAGAAAAACCGCCTGCTGGCGGAGCACCATTGCCCGGCCGACGCACGGATTCAGGCGTTCTTGGATCGCACTCTCAAAGGCTGTGAATTTGACATTCCCCGACTCCCGACCAACGCCCTGCAACTGGAGCATCACGGACTGGCGCGCACTCTGTCGCTGCCGCCCGACCGGGATTCGTACACGTCGGAGTACCTTGACTCGTACCGGATCGAGCAGGGCGTGCTGCACAACCCAAGGAGTGACCGGCGCACAACCAAGGGGGTGTTCCACATCGTGGAGGGCGGGCTGCCAATACCGCACGACAAAAAAGAGGTGCCAAAGCGGGTGTTCGCCGCGCTGCTTGGCCAAGCGCTTGGCCCGCCGGAATCGGTGTTGGAAATCCCGTTCACTCATTCGCAGGAGGACCGGGCGAGGTTGTTCGTCTCGCTGCTGCTGAGGCCGGTGGTGATGCCGGGGGTCGACGGCGTCTGTCCGGAGCGCTTGCTTGAGACGAGGTTTTTCGCACCGGGCAGCCTCGTGGCCAACCTCGATTTTGTGGAGTCCATTTTTGGCAACGCCGGTGACCCGTACCTGTCGGAAAACGACGCCGCCCTCGACCCGGAACATTGGACCGGCCACACCGGCTGCGTGGTACTGGCCCCGCACCTGGTTTCGCTTGGCAAAAAGGAGCTTGGCCTGCCGCATGTCTCGGAGGCCACCGACCGGCAAAAACGGGACGGCATGTGCTGGGAATCGGAGGAAGAACGCTACAACGACGGCGGCGGCTTCAAGCTGGCCTGCCGCGACGCCTCCGGCGTGATGGTCACGTTGATCGCCGATAACTATTTCGGCTACTGCAAGAAGGAGGTGAAGACGCAGGTAAGCTTCTCCGCCAACCTGCTGGGCAATACGGAGGAGGAACACGCCGGCGGTGCCGTTGCCTTTTCCGGGCGCGACCTCGGGGAGGAGTTTCATCTCAGCAGTTTTGTCAAGGAGGTGGATCACACGTTCGATGAGGTGCGGCAATCGTACGGCGACATGATGGTTCTCCAGCCGGAAGGGTTTGCCATCGACAAGCGGTATCCTGACATCCAGTACATCCCGGAAGACTCCCGCGTGCTGTTGCGCAAACAGCGGATTAGCTGGACCCGTGGCGGGGGGGAACAGGGCATCCGCTTGACGCCGGGTGTGACCTATGTGCTGCCGTCCGGCTACAAGGTGTCGATGGTGCGCCGATCCGTGGGGGGGCATTGGCGTCTGGTCGGGACGAGCGCGGAGGGGGTGTTTTGCCACAAGCCGTGCACGGTGTCCGGGGGCGGCAAGTCGGAAATCTCAAAGTCCATACAGGATGCCATTTTGGCTGGGCCTGTTTTTGTCGCCGATTACCATAAGGACATGGAGGCTGTCGGGCAGATTCTCCAGCGCAAGTACTCCGGTCGATTCAAGAGCCCGCCGGATCTCAAGCGGGGACGCAGCGTGCTCGATGAACGCCGTTCGCTGGGCTCGGTGGTCAAGTTGCTGACCCCCAGCCGGGCCTATACGGAGGAGTACAACGAGTGGCTGGCCGGCATCCCGATGCATGTGAAGGATCTCGTGTTCACCATCAAGCGGTTTTACCGACCGGAGTGGGGGGAAGATTGGCGCCGGTATTTCTCAGTGGACACCGTCAACGGCCAACCGGGCAAGGAGCTCAAGTTCCGCCAGCAAAAATTGGTGGCCCAATACCTGCGGGTCGGCTTCACCGAGGACGCCCTGTGGCGGACATTCACCCTGCGGAAGGATTTTATCCCGACGGTCAAGCTGCAGCGCGAGGATGACATTTCCGCCAGCACAGTCGTCCCGGCGAACGGTTTGTCCGGGGCGAGGGAGGGGGAGCTGCGACCGTCGCTCAAGTTCGTTGCCAACTGCGAATACCGGTTTTTCCAGAGGCCGGACGATGCGGTTCGGCGCGGGTACGACAAGAAGGCCGAGGCCGACTTTTGCCGTGAAAATCTTTTCGCCTCAAACTATCACCCAATTTCAAGAGAGGAGGGGCGCGACGAAGTGGCCGACGCGCTGGAGTTTGGCGGGTACACGCCCGGGCTGCAGGAGGTGTTTCATCAGTTTCTCGACGAGGCCAATTCCCGTGAATACATGGTCTCATCAGCCCGGCCCCGAATCGTGGATGGCAAGCCGACCAAGAATCCGAGATACCTGCAGAACCGGCCAGATGTGGAAGATGCTCGCGGACGTTATCTTGCCGCCATCGGGACGCGCCTTTACCGGCGGGTGCCGCTTGGCCAAGCGGTGCGCTTCCCAGTGGACGCTGTGCTGGCGGGCCGCCGCAACAACCCGCCCGACTCGAAGGCCGGCATTCGGGCGCTGGCTGTTTACGGCCCGATTCATTATCAGGAATTGCCGGAACTATTCATGGACTTCGTCAGTTCGCTCACCGGCAAGTCGCCCTCAACCACCGGCGCCGGCTCGGAGGGGGCGCTGACCAAGGGGCCGTTTAACGCCCTCCCGCCGGTCGTGGACCTGAACAACGCGCTGGTCAGCTATATGCTGACGGGCGATGACTGCTTCACGTCGGCCGCCGGTTACATCGGCCCGAAGTACCGCGTGGATCACGACATCAGCCTGTTGATTCCGGAACTGTGGGCCCGGATGTCTGCGGAGGAGCGCCGTGCCGGCTACCTCATCAACGGCGGCTATCTGGAGAAGCTGGACGATTTCGACCACAACGGCCAGACCGTGCTGGCAAGCCGGCTCGGCTACCGCATTACAAGCCGGTTCGTACTTGATTTCTTCGGCCGCATTTTCACCAATCCGGATTCCGTTGTCCCGCCGGACATGCTCAAGCCGGAACTGCAGGGGGCAGACGATTACGTCGACGGTATCAGCAACATCGTCGAGACCCAGAAGCGGATCGCCGGAAATTACTTCGCGGACGGCTCCGTCGACGACGCCATCCCGCCGCTCAAGGCCCTGTTGCACATCATGGCGCATGGGCAATTCGAGGGCAAAACGATCGACGACCCCGCCGTGCGCGGCCTGTTCGACGTCAATGAAGTTCGCGGCCGTCAATGGTACCTTGACCGGCTCACGGCCAAGCAGGAGCGGGACGTGCGTTACCTCGAGGCTCAACGCGACTACATGAAGATTTTCCTTGAGAAGGAGACGCACCGGGAGGAGGCCGAGCGGCTCGGCTTGGCCAAGCGCCTGGCCAAGTTGGAGACGGAGCTGGACGTAGCCCGGGGTAGTGACCCCCTCACAGCCCTCAACGGCACGCTTGGCCTCGACACCTCACTGGCGTAGCCAGTTATCCGGAGCGGAAAGAATCGAAGGGGGATGAAATGGCTCCTGAGGCTGGACTCGAACCAGCAACCTATTGGTTAACAGCCAACCGCTCTACCATTGAGCTACTCAGGAACCCCGAGGGCCGGGAAACCTAGCGGCAGCCCACATCACTCGTCAACAGATTTCGCATACCCAAAGGCTCGCGCTGAACACGGAGCAAGTCCGGCGCAGAAAGCGGGCGCTCTTGGCTTGAAATCCGCTTGGCCAAGCGCCATACCGCTCGGGTGCAACCGGATCTCCGCGAAGCCGCCAAGGTTCTCCATGCCTCAACCCCGCTGCGGCCGCGCTTGGGCATCGTGCTGGGCAGCGCCTTTGGGCAGTTGAGCGATGCCGTTACGGAGGCGACGACGGTGGCGTTCGCCGATCTGCCCGGTTTTGCCGAGACGGGGGTGGATGGACACGCGGGACAATTCGTCATCGGCCGACTCGGCGGGGTGAATGTCCTGCTGCAGGCAGGCCGTTTGCATTACTACGAGGGCCATTCGATGGCCCAGATAACGTTCCCGGTTCGGGTCATGGCGGCGTTTGGTGTCGAGCAACTGCTGCTCACCAACGCGGCCGGTGGCATTGCGGAAGACCTTGCGGTCGGCGATTTCATGCGCATCACCGACCACATCAACCTGATGGGGGCGAATCCGCTGCGTGGCGAGGCGGCGGCGGGGCTGCCGGTCTTTGTGGACATGTCCGAGACGTACTCCGCGTCGCTTGGCCAAGCGCTTGGCCAAGCGGCGGCCGACTGCGGGATCGAGTTGAAGCACGGGATTTTCGCGGCAGTGCCCGGGCCAAGCTACGAGACGCCGGCCGAGATTCGCGCCTTCGCGTCGCTGGGCGCCGACGCCATCGCCATGAGCACCGTGCCGGAGGCGATCGTCGCCCGCCAACTTGGCCTCGAGGTCGTCGGACTGTCGTGCATCACCAACGCCGCCGCCGGCTTGGCCAAGTCAGCGATCAGCCATGAGGATGTCCTCCAGCAATCCCGACAAGTGAGCAACCCGGCCACGAGACTGCTGATGCGATTTTGCGAGTTGGTATGCACAAATGGGACGCAGATAAACGCTGATTTTCAGGATTAAATCGATTTAGGTTATTGTTGATGAGGTTTTTTGTTTTCATGGATTTCAAACATCAGGAATTAACAGAAAAAGTAATCAAAGCATTCTATGGGGTTTACAACACGCTGGGTTATGGGTTCTTGGAGAAGGTTTATGAAAACGCTTTTGTTCATGAACTGGGAAAAATGCAATTAGCCGTCAAACAGCAGGAACGGGTTGATGTTCACTACGATGGAATTCTTGTTGGGGAATATTTTGCGGATGTCGTCGTGAAAGATCTTGTTCTCGTAGAGTTGAAATCAAGCAGGCAGTTGATCGACAAGGATGAGGCTCAGTTGTTGAATTATTTGAAAGCAACAAAGTACGAAGTTGGCCTGTTGCTAAACTTCGGCACAAAACCAGAAATCAAGCGAAAGGCGTTTGATAATGAAAGGAAATGATTGAACGCAGATTTTCCAGAACTATTTTTAATCCTGAAAATCCTGCCGATCTGCGATCATCTGCGTCCCATTCTTAAAAACATTTGGAATTAGACTGGAAAGTTGCCCGTGTTGTGTTCATCTGCATCCGTTTTTAACGTGTTACCAAAATGAAGTTTGCCATTTGCAATGAGGTTTTCGAGGGGTGGACGATTGATGACTCCATCCGGTTCGTCGCAGAGACCGGGTACGATGCCATCGAGATTGCGCCATTCACGCTGGCGCAGTATGTCACCGAGGTGCCGGATGCGGAGCGACAACGCATTCGTGCCGTCGCCGCCGACAGTGGCATTGGCATCTCGGCGGTGCATTGGGTGCTCATCAAGACCGAAGGCATGTACATGACCCACACCGACCCAGCGATTCGCCGCAAGACGGCCGATTACTTTTGCGAGTTGGTGAGGTTTTGCGCCGACCTCGGGGGCGAGGCGATTGTTGTCGGCTCACCCAAGCAGCGGAACCTGCTGCCGGGGGTCAGCTTCGAGCAGGCGTGGGAGTTGGCAAGGGAGACTTTCGCGCCGTCGATCCAGTTGGCGGAGGACAAGGGGGTGACGATTTGCTTCGAGCCATTGGCCCCATCCGAGACCGATTTTGTGAACACGGCCGCGAAGGGCATCGAGTTCATTCAGCAGTTCGACAGCGACGCCTTCAAGATCATCCTCGACGTGAAGGCGATGTGTTCCGACCCCAAGCCAATTCCGGAGATCATCCGCGACTCGTATCGGCATTTTGCCTACTTTCACGCCAACGACGCCAACCTGAAGGGCCCCGGTTTTGGCGATGTCGATTTCAAGCCAATCTTCGGCGCGTTGAAGGAAGTCGGCTATAACGGTTACGTGTCCGTCGAGGTGTTCGACTTCGAGGAAGGTCCGGAGACGATTGCCCGCGAAAGCCTGCGTTACATGAGGGAAGCCTCCGCGTAAGCCAGCCGCTTGGCCAAGCTATCCCAAGCGCCCCGCTACGCCCCCGCCTTCTGCGATAAACGACGAAACCGAGTACCACCCCCTAACGCGCACGGGTAGCCGCCCACCAATTGTCAATTGTTGGGACTGACCCCTTTAAGAGCTGAATTATTTTTGGTGGCGAATTTCCCGGGGCGATGCCCCGGGCTATCCCATGTTGCTCTCACAGGGCACCCCCATCCCGGATGAAATGGCGCCGAACGGGTTGCGAAACCGTTGCACGGTCTTCTGGGTTTTTGCGCGGATCCCAAGGTAGAAACCTCCCCGGTTTCGAACCTTGGGCTTTACGGCGAAATCCCTCCGGGATAGGTCACGCCAACGCTTGGCCAAGCGCCGGGCTGATATCCCGCAGGGATTCCGTTTTGCAGCCCCAGGTTGAATCAAAAGATTCCACCTTGGGAACAAAGCCCCAAAAGAAACCAACCCTGAAAGCGGTTGAACAAAAACAGAGTCACCAACCGCACCGCCTAAACCCGCGACTTGTCAATAACAAGAACCGACCCTGTCACGGCTCCCTTGTCAATAACAAGAACCGACCCCGTCACGGCGATATCCCACCGGGATAGGTCACGCCAACGCTTGGCCAAGCGCCGGGCTGATATCCCGCAGGGATTCCGTTTTGCAGCCCCAGGTTGAATCAAAAGATTCCACCTTGGGAACAAAGCCCCAAAAGAAACCAACCCTGAAAGCGGTTGAACAAAAACAGAGTCACCAACCGCACCGCCTAAACCCGCGACTTGTCAATAACAAGAACCGACCCTGTCACGGCTCCCTTGTCAATAACAAGAACCGACCCCGTCACGGCGATATCCCACCGGGATAGGTCACGCCAACGCTTGGCCAAGCGCCGGGCTGATATCCCGCAGGGATTCCGTTTTGCAGCCCCAGGTTGAATCAAAAGATTCCACCTTGGGAACAAAGCCCCAAAAGAAACCAACCCTGAAAGCGGTTGAACAAAAACAGAGTCACCAACCGCACCGCCTAAACCCGCGACTTGTCAATAACAAGAACCGACCCCGTCAAGTTCAATATCTAGGCTTTCGTCTTACAAGTTTTATGAAATTGGATTTGGGGTTTGGTCTAATCAAGAAAGGAACGTCTTTTTTCATCAAAAGTGCAGCAATGGCTTTATTTATTTTTTTTTCAAACTCCAAGCGAGGTTGACCTCGTAATGTCGAAACACATTTTAAAGAACAGATTTTAGAAACAAGAGTATGCTGATGGCAGCTGTTACTGGGGAGACGCAGTAATGCCTGCGTTATCCACAGCTTGAGATCTTCGTGGCTTGCCATTTTTAATTTCTTAAGTGTCATTTTAATCGAATTTAAAACATTTTATCCAAGGATTCCAAAATCTGCACTTAACAGTACTAACTAGATAATCATCACAAAAAGAATTATTATAGAGGATGAACAGGTATCTTATCATCGATGAAAAATAAAGAATAACATTTTGGCAGCACCCATTGAAAACTACTAATGAGTGCGTAAGTAAGTAGACACAATTTCCCGTCAGGATGTAATATACGCTAGGT
>JACNJE010000175.1 GCA_014382705.1 Verrucomicrobiota bacterium
ACGAAGTGGGGGTGAAGGCGGACGGCCGCTTCCCCCCCCCGCCGCCCCCGCGCGACGCGTCGGTGCCGGGCGCGCCCGGTTATCACCGCGCCACCCTCACGACCCCGACCGCCGTGAAAATTGGGGACACGCTGCCCGAGCCGCGAAACCCGTCGGCGTCGCTCCCCGGGTTCAAGGAGTTGAAACCGATGGTGTTCAGCGGCATCTACCCGATCAACCCGGCGGATTACGAGCACCTCAAGGCCAACTTGGCCAAGCTGCAACTCAACGACTCAGCGTTCTTTTACCAGGCGGAGAGCTCGGTCGCGCTTGGTTTCGGGTTCCGGTGCGGGTTTCTCGGCCTGCTGCATCTGGAGATCATCCAGGAGCGGTTGCGGCGCGAGTTCAACATGGACATCATCGCCACCTATCCCAGTGTGGTTTACAAGGTGGTCACCGTCCGGGGCGAGGAGTTGGACATCGACAACCCGGTCTACCTGCCGGAGCCGAATTTCATCGCCACCATTTCCGAGCCGATGGTGAAAGCGTACCTGATGTGCCCGAACGAGTACATCGGCGACCTGATGAACCTGACCGGGGAAAAGCGCGGCATCATCCAGGAGACCGAAACGCTGGACTCCGGGCGGGTCATCCTGATCGGGCGCATTCCGCTCAACGAAATCCTCATCGACTTTCACGACCGGATCAAGAGCATCACCCGGGGGTACGGCTCGCTGGATTACGAGCATGACAGTTACGAACCGGCCAAGATGGTCAAGCTCGACATGCTGGTGAACGGCGACCCGGTCGATGCCTTCTCCCTGATCACCCACCGGGACAAGGCCGAGCAGCGGGGCAGGGCGCTTGCCGCCAAGCTCAAGGAGGTCATCCCGCCGCAGCAATACAAGGTGGCCATCCAGGCGGCCGTCGGCGGCAAGGTGATCGCCCGTGAAACCGTCAGCGCCCTCCGCAAGGATGTCACCGCGAAATGTTACGGCGGGGACATCACCCGCAAACGAAAACTCCTCGAGAAACAAAAGGAGGGAAAGAAGCGGATGAAATCAATCGGCTCCGTGAACATCCCGCAACAGGCGTTCATTGAGGTACTCAAGGCATAAATATGTATTTCTTGCGATGGCTCATATTCAGGCGGTTCCGGATGGCGGCGGAGCTTTGCCACCAGGCCGTCAAGCTGTTGAACCACCAGCGGGATCTTCTGTCGCCCGAGGCGGTCGCTGAACTCCGGGAGGCTATCGCGGAGTTGCGGGGCGTCATGCGCTCCGGTTATCAACGCCACAGGCTGGAGGAGGGGATCGCCAAGCTGGAGCAGTCCGGCAGCCGCAAGCTGATTCCTTACCGCAACCCCGGCATGCGCGAGAACGTCGAGGTAATGCTCTTCGCCGTGGCCATCGCGATGAGCATCCGCACCTTTTTTTTCCAGCCGATGGGCATTCCGACCGGGTCGATGCAGCCGACGCTGTACGGCATCACCGAGGGCAACCTTGGCCAAGCGGAAACGGTGCCGACCGGGGTCAGCGCCTGGACGAAGCGCCTAATGGCAGGAATAGCGCATTATCACCTCGTCTCGGAAGGTAACTGGCAGTTGATGCGGATTGAGCCACCCAGGAAAACATTTCGCTTTTTCAACAGGCAACGACTGGTCTTCCGGGATCTCGACACCAACAACGAGATTGTGAGGGATATCAGTCCGCCCATGAGCACCGGGGAATCGATGCTGGGCCAAGGCAGGGCGCTGGGGGGGGAATTAAGCGAATATATCCTGAACCCCAACCGGAACTACACCTACAACCCGGGCGAGGAGGTCATCAAAATGCGACGGGAATCCGGGGACCATCTTTTGATCAACCGCATGACATACAATTTTCGTAAACCGGAGCGAGGCGAGATTATCGTGTTCGAAACCAAGACCATCAACGGAATCGATCAGGATTTGTTTTACATCAAGCGGTTGAACGGTTTGCCCGGCGAAACCATCCGAATCGGCGACGACCGGCACTTGGTCATCGATGGCGACCGGCTCGACGCAACCGATCATCCGTACGAGTACATTTACTCATTCGATGTCGGCGATATAATCCCGTTGGCGGAAGACAGTCATTTTTCCGGCCACGTAAATCAAAAGGTTTATCGGGAGGTGTTAAATGAGCGCCGCAAAGCCGTTGCCCGCCAGAACGGGGTTGATCCGAGCCAAATCCGTTTCATACACGGCGGTAACATTTCGCCTAATTTCATGGATGGCTCACAAGAGTTCAAAGTTCCGCCCAACCAATATTTTGCCTTGGGCGATAATACTCTCAGCAGCAAGGATTCCCGGGATTGGGGCTCATTACCGGCCAAGAACATTTTTGGCAAAGCCTCGTTCATCTATTGGCCGTTTTTGGGCCAAAACAGCAGAACCCGCCCAAACCGGTTCGGCTGGGCGTTTCAATAATATTCGCACAATAAATGTTATATTTATTTAATATGGCTTGTTTTCATGGTTTTGACTGATTCTGTGTCTTCCGGGGCAAAATTGATAACATTATCCAATGGGCTGGAGGTGATTATTCAGCCTGACGGCTCGGCGCCCGTGGTGTCCGTACAGGCTTGGTGTCGAACCGGCAGCATTCATGAGGGTAAATGGCTGGGCGCCGGGATGTCCCATGTGCTTGAGCATATGTTGTTCAAGGGCACAACCTCCCGGTCTGGGCTTGAGATCGATCACAGAATCCAGGACGCGGGTGGTCACATGAACGCCTACACGTCGTTCGATCGCACGGTGTATCATGTCACGATCCCCGACACCGGCGCGAGATTGGCTACCGAGGTGCTGTGCGACATCATGCAGAATGCCACCCTGCCCGGGGATGAGTTGAGCGGCGAACTTGACGTCATCCGGCGCGAAATGGAAATGGGCAACGACAATCCGTCGAGCCGTTCCGGTCGGCGGCTGTTCGAGTCGGCCTACACGAAAAGCCCGTACCGCCACACCGTCATCGGTTACCGGGATATTTTTGACAAGCTGACACGCGACGACCTGCTTGGTTACTACCGTGAACGGTACGCCCCGAACAATTGTTTTTTTGTTGTCGTCGGCGCGATCGACCCCGACGAGGTCGCGCAATGGATCAGCGACGGCTACGCAGCGCAGCCGGCCCGCCCCCTGCCCTCTGCTCCGCTGACCCCTGAGCCAAGGCAGGTGGCGCCGCGTGAAGTGATCGACGAAGGCCCGTTCGAGCATGCTCATTTTCATTTCGCGTGGCACGTGCCGGATGTCCGCCATGTCGACATCCCCGCGCTGGAGGTGCTCTGCACCGTGCTCGGTGGCGGGCGCAGTTCTCGGCTCTACCGCGAGGTTCGCGATGCCAAGGCGCTGGTGCATTCCGTCGATGCATGGGTTTACACCGGCGAGCAGACCGGCCTGTTCGGCATGAGCGCGGTCGCCGACGCGGACAAAGTTGGCCAAGCGCGCGAGGCCATGCTTCAGGAGATGCAGCGTTTCCAAGACGGCCTCGCCGATGAGCCGGAATTGGCCAAGGCGATCAAGCAGTTCACCGCCGCCAACCTGTCCGCCCTCAAGACCATGCAGGGCCGCGCGGCCGACCTGGGCGGCAGTTGGCTCAGCGCCGGTGACCTGGACTTCTCCCGGAAGCAACTCGACGCCGCGCGCACTGTCACGCCGGACACCCTCCAAGCCTTGGCCAAGCGCTATTTGACGCCTGAAAACCAGACCCTTTACGCCCTCGTTCCGGAAGGGTCCCGGCCCAAGCCAAGGCCAAGCGCGGCTTCGCGCCGAACCACGGACACCGAAAAAATCGACCTCCCCAACGGGCTGCGCCTGTTGCTCAAGGAGGACAGCCGCCTGCCATTCACCCACTTTCGGGCCGGATTGCTGGGGGGCGTGCTGAGTGAAACGCCCGCCACCAACGGTCTCACCCGGCTGATGAGCCGCTCGATGCTCAAAGGCACGGCCAAGCGCACTGCCTCCGGGATCGCCTCCGAGATCGAGTCCGCCGGTGGCAGTATCGACACTTACAGCGGCAACAACAGCCACGGGCTGAGCCTCGACATTCTCTCCGGCGATGCCGCGCTTGGCCAAGCGGTGTTCCTCGACGTGCTCCTCTCCCCGGCGTTCGATACGGACGGGGTAGAGCGTGAGCGTACTTCCCAGTTGGCCGCCATCGAGCAGCAGCGCGATCACCTGCTCGGGAACACGCTCAAGCAGTTGCGCCGCCTGCTTTTTGGCAACACCGCCTACGGACTGGACAGCCTCGGCGAAACCGAGGGGGTCACCTCGCTGACTCGCGAGCAGATCGTCGCGCATCACTCGCTGCTCACCGCGCCCGGCAATGCCGTGCTCGCGGTGTTAGGCGACATCGACGCCGGACAGGTTCGCGAACGCATCGAGGCCGCCTTGGCCAACTGGGACTCCCCCGCCCCTCCGCTTGGCCTGCCGGAGGGTGGCGCGCCCGCCAGCAAACGCCGGGACGTCGACCTGACAAAGAAAGAACAGGCCATCGTCACGCTTGGCTATCCCGGGTGCACGCTGGATCACGCCGACCGATGCACGCTCGACCTGCTCTCCGAGGCGCTCAACGACATGGGTTCGCGGCTGTTCCTCAAGATTCGCGAGGAACTTGGCTTGGCCTACTATGTCGGCACGCAGAACTTCGCCGGCCGCGTCCCCGGCTACTTTTCATTTTATGCCGGAACCGCCGCCGACACAGCGGGCCAAGTGGAGGAAGAGTTGCTCAACCAGGCCGGGCACCTGGCCAAGGAGGGCTTGACGGAGGAGGAACTGCGCCGGGCCAAGGCCAAGCTGATCGGGCACCGGAAAATCGCGCGGCAGGATCTCGGCAGTGTCGCCTTCGCCACCTGTATGGACGAGTTGCTCGGGCTGGGCTACGACCACCACACCGGTGAGGAGGCCCGGATCGAGACCGTCACGCTTGGCCAAGTGCAGGAGGCCGCCGCCCGTTATTTCGGCGCGGACAACGTCGCCACCGCCGTTTCGCTCCCCGGCAAATAACCGCCCTGCCCCCTTGTCGCTGGGCCTGAGATGTGCTTAACTTCGTCCCTCTTATGACAACGCTTTGGGGGCGTACTGGATATCGACCAGTTGGATACGTTCTCGATTGCATGCCGAGGATGGCTCGTTTCCTCGTAAAACCATCGGACCAAAAACATAACTGCCAACGAAGAATTGGCCCTCGCGGCATAACTCCGCGACGTCTGCCCCCGGACACCTGCTAAGGGGAACAGGCGCCGAAAGCAGGATAGGCTGAAGCCGGGGACGGCGCGGTTTTCAGCCGAACTTTTTCATGCCGACTACGTGACCGGATTCGCGTCAGGCCGTTATCCGGGAACCGACAATCCAGCCCTGAATAAGCATGTAGACATCTTGAATTGGTTCGGCCGGGACGGGGGTTCGACTCCCCCCGCCTCCACCATTTGAGCTATTTCTTTTCGATCAAGGC
>JACNJE010000141.1 GCA_014382705.1 Verrucomicrobiota bacterium
GCGCTCAGCATCGTGAACAACGGTGATGGCACGGTGACGGTGACCTTCGAGGGCAGGCTTCAGGCGGCACCAACCGTCAACGGGCCGTGGGCCGATGTGGAGGGAGCGGTCAGCCCGCAGATCGTTCCGGTCAACCAGGCGATGCAGTTTGGCCGCGCGGTGAAGTAAGGTTCATGACCATTTTTGAGACACACCGGTAAAAGTGTGCGACAGTCCCGGTGGCGCGAATGCATCGCCGGGGCTGTTGTTCCTTTTTTGAGAGGCATGAGATTGATTGACAGAATGGCGCTTGGCCTGTTCCTCGCCGGGGTGATCGTCTCGGCGGGGTGCGGCGGCGACACGTACCCGACAGAGGTTTCCATCGAGGAGGCGCCGGGATTGATCGCCGAGGCGTTCAAGGATGAGAAAAACGCCAGCCTCAAGTCGATGGCCACCCGGGCGACGCAGTTGCTCAAGGGCAAAAACTATACCGGTGCCCACACCGCTTTGAGTCAGTTGTTGTCCGTGCCCAGCTTGGCCAAGGGGCAGCGCGACCTGCTATCAGGCGTATTGATGACGGTGGCCGAGAATCTTAACCAAGCCGCCGAGCAGGGCAATCCACAGGCGAACCGGTATTTGGAGCAGCGGAGTTTTGGCAAGTAACGCGTAATCGTTAGCACGGTGACATCATAAGTATGGCGCATATCCAAATAGATGATGGGCGCTCTCCCTCACCCCGGCGCTCTCCCGCTGGGAGAGGGAGCTTGGCCAAGCGCGTCCCAGTCGATTCCTTCTCCCTAAGGGAGAAGGTGGCCGCAGGCCGGATGAGGGTGGCTCACGGGATGTGTTTGAATAAAGTCCGCTATTTGATCGCCGGATTAATCATGCCGCTTCATCCGTTTGCGCTTGGCTTGGCGTGCGTCGCGCTGCTGCCTGCCTGCCAAAACGCGGACGACCTCCTCCATGCCGCCCGGTTTGACGACCTGGAAAGACTACGCGTTTGTGTCGAGTCCGGTGTGCCAGTGAACCAGGCCGACCCCGCCGGGGAAACTGCGTTGTTTCACACCGTCGGGATGGGGTCCACCGAGGCGTTCCGGCTGCTGCTGGATCACGGCGCAAACGTCCACCACCGGGATCAACAGGGCAACACCGCCCTGCACAAGGCGATGACTTACGACCAGCCAGAGATGGCGCTGGAGCTGATAAAAAGGGGTTTGGGGGTGAACGTTACCAACAAGGTCGGGGCCGCCGCCCTGCATTACGCCGTGCGCGGGGCGAATCACGGCATGGTGACGCTGCTGCTCTCACAGGGGGCGGACATGCGGCTCGTCAACTCGGACGGCAGCACGCCGCTGGCGATGGCGGAGGCCATGAGCGGCCGGCACAATTTGCTCGATCCCATGGGCCGCGCCATATCCGGGGAGCAACTCCAAAAGACAATTTCGGCATTAACAGACAATACAACTGACCAATGAAGAGAAAAATGAATCGTGCGGGTCGCGGGGGCTTTACCCTGATAGAGTTGCTGGTGGTCATTGCGATCATTGCCATCCTGGCGGCGTTACTCCTGCCGGCGCTGGCCATCGCGAAGGAAAAGGGCAAGCAGGCCTACTGCATCAATAGCCTGCACCAGTTGGATATCGTCTTTCATATGTACGAGGATGACAACGAGGATTGGCTGCATCACAAAAGCGAC
This sequence comes from Verrucomicrobiota bacterium, assembly GCA_014382705.1. GTDB lineage: Bacteria > Verrucomicrobiota > Verrucomicrobiia > Limisphaerales > UBA1096 > UBA1096. The sequence goes on from JACNJE010000141.1 coordinate 1,676, forward strand.
GGGGTGGCGCCGAACCATGGCATGTGGTATTTGAACCCGCGGATGAAAGCGGCGCGAAAAATGATCACCAACCCAAACGACCCGTACGCCTACTGGGGGGTGGCGTATTACAATTACGCCGGGCGCAACACCCGGCTGTGGCGCTGCCCCGCAGCCAAGACCTCCGACGAGTGGCGCGAGAGCGGTTTCAAGTACGGTGCCGAGTTTTGGCTGGATGCGTCCTACGGCCTCAACAACCGCTTTTTCTCCGCCGTACTGCGCAGAGGCACCCGTGGGTCTATTCCCCGTAAACGATCCCAGCTAATCGATGCCAACCAAACGATCCTCATTCAAGACTCGGGCGAGCAGCGGATGGACGGCGGCCCGAGTGACAACCTGGCCGCCAACGGCGCCGCCGAGAACCTGACGCAGTGGAAATACGGCTCCCTGCCGCCCCTTTACCCCGGCATAGACTGGGTCTCGGAATGGTTCCGGCACGGGAGCAACAAGCCGTTCGGTGCGGCCAGTGAAGTACTTTGGGCCGATGGTCATGCAAGTCCCGTCCGCTTCACCAAGGATTGCGGCAAAACCCCGCAACAGGGAGGCGGCCCGGATTTCATGAAGGGCATCCACTGGTACACCGGACTGCCCTTCTGACCCCCGGCATAGACTGGGTCTCGGAATGGTTCCGGCACGGGAGCAACAAGCCGTTCGGTGCGGCCAGTGAAGTACTTTGGGCCGATGGTCATGCAAGTCCCGTCCGCTTCACCAAGGATTGCGGCAAAACCCCGCAACAGGGAGGCGGCCCGGATTTCATGAAGGGCATCCACTGGTACACCGGACTGCCCTTCTGACATCAACCTCGGCCGAAAGCCGGGGGGTGAATGTCGAACGCCGAACAGGGAATATCCAAGTGTGAAGTGGGGAACAGCGCGAGGATGGTGGCGAGTTTTCGGGATTGCCCTGAAGCGGCGCACAACAAACGGACTCCCATGTGGGGCCGCATTTCCGAACGGCCCAGTTGAGATTTGGACATTTCTTTTTTCCAGCCAAGCCCACCGGCTTCCGGCCAAGCGGCGTAAGCCGTGCATACTATTAAAGCAACCTTGAGAACAATCACCACCAACCAACGCGACTACCGGCTGCCAGACCGGCCGGTGGCGGTCATCTGTGCCGACGGCTGCGCCGAGGAATACCTCTCGCTTGGTTTCGCGCACGGCGAGCTGCCGCACTTGGCCAAGCTCGCGGCCAACGGCCACAGCGGCTTGGCCCGCGGCGCGCTGCCGTCGTTCACCAATGTGAACAATTGCGCCATGGTCACCGGTACGCCGCCGTCGCAGACCGGCATCGGGGGCAATTACATCCTCGATCCCGAAACCGGCGAGGAGGTGATGACCAATTCCTCCCGCTTCCTGCGCAACGAGACCCTCCTCGCCGCCGCCTCGGCCGCCGGACGCAAGGTCGCCATGGTCACGGCCAAGGACAAGCTGCGCGAGCTGCTCTCCAAGGGCATGGACGGCATCGCCGTCTCCGCCGAGAAGGCCGACGAGGTGAGCCTCGAGGTGAATGGCATCGACGACGTCGAGTCGCTCGCCGGCCCGAAGCCGTCCATCTACTCCGGCGAGGCCAGCCTGTACACCCTGCGTGTTGGCGTGGTACTGCTCGCCGCCGGGCGGGCCGATTTTCTGTACCTCTCGCTCACCGACTACATGCAGCACAAGTACGCGCCGGAGACGCCCGAGTCGCGCGAGTTTTACCGGGGCATCGACGCCGAGGTCGGTCGGTTGCTCGAGTTGGGTGCCATCGTTGGCATCACTGCTGACCACGGCATGAACGCCAAGTGCAACGCCGCCGGCGAGCCGAATGTGATTTTTCTCGAGACCGAGCTGGCCCGCGAGTTCGGCGACGGCTGCCGCGTCATCTGCCCGATCACCGACCCGTACGTCGTGCACCACGGTGCGCTTGGCTCGGCGGTGACCGTTTATCTGCCGGAACATCTCGACCGCGAAACCGTCGCCAACTGGATCGCCGCGCTCGACGGTGTCACCGAGGTGCGGACGCGCGAGGCGGCCGTGGCCAAGCTCGAGCTGCCGGGCGACCGGATCGGCGACCTGTTCGTCCTCTCCGGACGCGACTGGGTGATCGGCCGCACGCCGGAACATCACGACCTCGGCAAACTCGAAGGCACGCTCCGCTCGCACGGCGGCCGGTACGAGGAGATGGTGCCGTTCCTCATCTCCGAGCCGCTCAACGCGAAGTACGCCGCCTTGGCCAAGGGCGATCCGAGAAACTTCGACATTTTTGATTTCGTCTGCAACGGAACCCAGCCATGCCCCCCCCCACCGACCTCACCCAGCAGCTGCCACTCGCTTGGCCTTGCTACATCGCCGGCGAACCGGTGCAGACCGGCGACACGCTCGAGGTGCGCTACCCTTGGGACGGCTCGCTGACCGGCACGCTGCCAAAGATCACGCCCGGCCAACTCGAGCAGGCGATTCAAGCCGCGCTTGGCCAAGCGCATCCGCCGACCAAGAGTGAGCGTTACGAAATCCTCATGCGCGCCCGCAGTTTGCTCGCCGAGCGCGCCGACGAGTTTGCCAATTTGATCCGCCTCGAGGCCGGGTTGTGCATGCGCGAAACCCGCCACGAAGTCGGCCGTGCGCAGGAGGTCTTCAAGTTCGCCGCCGCCGAGGCACTGCGCGATGACGAAAGTATTTTCTCGTGCGACGCCGCCGAGAACGGGTTGGCGCGAAAGATTTTCACCCTTCACGAGCCGCTGAGTCTCGTCGCCGCGATCACGCCGTTCAACCATCCTCTCAACCAAGTGGTGCACAAACTCGCCCCGGCCATTGCCGCCGGCGTGCCGGTGCTGCTCAAGCCGTCCAGCAAGACGCCGCTGGTCGCGATCCGCCTCACCGAGTTGCTGTACGAGGCCGGCCTGCCGCCGGCGATGCTCAGCACCTTTGTCGGCGACCGCAAAACGATCACCGAGGCGCTTGTGCGTGATCCGCGCGTCGATCTGGTCACGTTTACCGGTGGCACCGGCCCAGGCAAACACCTCACCACCCTCGCCGGCTACAAGAAACTTTGCCTCGAGCTGGGTGGCAATGCGCCGCTCATCGTGCTCCGGGATGCCGACCTCGACCTCGCCGCGACGCTCGCCACCGAGGGGTCGTTCCGCAACTCCGGCCAACGCTGCACCGCCGTCAAGCGCATCCTCGTCGAGGAGCCGGTGCTCGCCGAGTTCACGGCCAGGTTCGTGGCCAAGGCCGGGGAGTTCACCGTGGGCGATCCCGCTGACGAGGCAACCTGCATCGGTACCGTCATCGACGAAACGGCCGCCATCGTCCTCGAGGAACGCGTGGCCAAGGCCGTCGCCGACGGGGCCAAGGTGCTGCTCGGTGGCAAGCGCAACGGCGCACAGCTCGATCCGACGATCATCGCCGACGTGCCGCGCGACGCCGAGATGGTCTGCGAGGAATCGTTCGGGCCGCTCGCGCCGATCATGCCGGTGCGCGACCTCGACGACGCCATCGCCCTGGCCAACGCCTCCGATTTCGGACTCTCCTCCGGCGTGGTGACCAACGACATGGCGGCTGCCATTCGTGTGGTCAAGGAATTGAAAACCGGCGCGGTCAATGTCAATCAGGTGCCGGGATTCCGGATGGAAAGCTCGCCGTTCGGCGGCGTGAAAGATTCCGGCCTCGGCATCAAGGAGGGTGTCATCGAGGCGATGAAGTTCATGACCACGACCAAGACATTTTCCCTGCCATGGTGAACGAGCGCGACACCCAGTACCTGCTGCTGACTCCCGGCCCGCTGTCCACGACGCGCACGGTTCGCGAGGCGATGATGCAGGAACACTCCACGTGGGATGTCGATTACAACCGCATCATTCAGTCCATCCGCGAACGGCTGGTTTGCCTCGCGACCGATGACGCTGCCCGCCACACCGCCGCCCTCATGCCGGGCAGTGGCACCTTCGCCGTCGAGTCGGTGATCGGTTCAGTCCTCCCGCCGGATGGCAAACTGCTCGTGCTCAACAACGGCGCGTACGGCGCGCGCATCACAAAGATTTCGCAAATGCTCGGCATCAACACGGTCGAGCTTGGCCAAGCGGAGATCGAGTCCACCGACCTTGGCCAAGTGGAGCAGATGCTGGCCGGTGACCCGGCGATCACGCACGTCGCCATGGTGCATTGCGAGACGACCACCGGCATGCTCAATCCCGTGGAGGCGGTCGGCGAAATCGTCCGGCGCCTCGGGCGGGTGTTCATCCTCGACGCGATGTCGTCGTTCGGCGGCATCCCGATGAGCATGGAATCCACCGGCGCGCATTACCTGATTTCCTCCGCAAACAAATGCATCCAAGGCGTGCCGGGGTTCGGCTTCGTCGTGGCCGATCGCGCCACGCTCGAGGCGACCGAAGGCTGGGCCCGCTCGCACAGCCTCGACCTGTTCGATCAATGGCGCGAGATGGAAACCAAGGGCGGCAAGTGGCGTTTCACCTCGCCGACCCACGTAGTGAGCGCGTTCGCCGCCGCACTCGACGAACTCGCCGCTGAAGGCGGTGTCGCCGCCCGGCACACGCGCTACGTCGCCAACCAACTAACGATGGTGGACGGCATGCGGGCGCTGGGCTTCCGAACGCTGATCCGAGATGAGGTGCAGTCGCCGATCATCACGTCGTTCTATTATCCGGAGGCGGCGGAATTCGAGTTTCAGGAATTTTACGACGCGCTCAAAGCGCGCGGCTTTGTCATCTATCCCGGCAAAGTGTCGCACGCGCCCTGCTTCCGCATCGGCAGCATTGGCGATGTTCACCCGGCGGACATGACCGAGTTGGTCGGCCACGTCTCGGAGGTCATCGCCGAAAGGGGAGTTCATTTTGAGGGCGTAAAATGACCGACACGACTGCCCCGATATTTTTGGTCATCGACGGCTACACACGGGCCGCCCGGGAGGAGTTGCAGTCCGGCGGTGCCAGCGTTGCCGCCGACCTTTACGTGGGTATGCTCGAGCGCTGTGGGCCGGCTGGCACCAGGTGTGATGTGATTTTTCCCGCTGACCCGGACGCAAGTCTGCCGGGCGGTGTGGCGCTCCACGACTACGACGGCGTGGCGTGGACCGGGTGCAGTTCCTGCGTGTTCTCCGGCGCGCCGGACGTGGCGGTGCAGGTTGAGTTCACCCGGGAATGCTACCGGCAGGGCGTGCCGGCATTCGGGAGCTGCTGGGCGGCACAGATCGCCGTCGTGGCCGCCGGTGGCGCGGTGGCGCTCAACCCTAACGGACGCGAGATGGGTATCGCCCGCGAAATCACGCTGACCGATGAAGGCCGCGCGCACCCGCTGTACGACGGCAAGCCGGCGGTATTCGACGGCTTCACGAGCCACGACGACGAGGTCACCGTGTTGCCCGAAGGGGCGGTGCGACTCTCCGGTAACGACTTTACCCGCGTGCAGTCCGTCGTTGTGAAGCACGAGGCCGCCGAGTTTTGGGGGCTGCAATATCATCCCGAATACAATCTGCACGAGATGGCGCGGCTGATGTTTTGCCGACTCGAGAAGCTGGTACGGCTCGAGTTCTTCGCGGACGAAGCTACGGGCTTGGAGCATTTCGACCAGTTGGAGGCGCTCCATGCCGACCCGTCGCGAACTGACATCGCCTCGGCGCTGGACATCAAGCCCGACGTGATGGACGAGTCACTGCGGACGGTCGAGGTGCGCAACTGGATCAACCACCTTGTCCTGCCCAATATGGGCCGCTAGGCATTCAGTCGGTCGATCGCGGCTTCCAGTTCGTCGAACGACTCGCAGATGGCATCGGCGGTGGTGTTTGCCTTGTCCACATCGCGCGAGGCGGTGAACAGGATCGCTTTCATGCCGAGCTGCTGCGGCCCCTTGACGTCGTTGTGGTCGCGGTCGCCGACGTGCAGCATCTCGCCGATCCCGACGCCAAGTTGCCCCGCCGCCGAGTCGAACATCGAGCGGTGCGGCTTGCTGTGGCCGACCTCGTCGGAGAAGGCGAAGCCGCTGAACGGCTTGGCCAAGCCGTGGTTTTCCAGCAACCGACGAAGGCACGTTCCCGGCGAAACGATGGCGTCCGAGACGATGCAAAGCTTGTAGCGCTTGGCCAAGCGGTCGAGCACCGGTGCCGCTCCGGGCATGGCATCCGGCGGAATCTCGACCTCCATTTCCTCGTGAGCCCGGACGACGGCGTCGAATGCAGCCTCCGGCAACTCACGGCCAAGCCCCTCGAGGATGACGCGCAGCCGCTCGGCAATGGGCCAGGTGATGTGCTGCTCTTTCCAGGCCTTGTTGAACGCCGCGTCGCCGACATTGTAGGCGAGGCGAACCGTCTCCAAATCAATCGTCTCCTCGGCGTTCAGTGCCTCCCAAAGCAGATGCCGCCGCTCGTCAAATTTCGAGCGCAACCCGCGCTCGCTCCGCTTGGCCTCGTCCGAATCGTCCACGACGAGCGTATCCCAAAGATCAAATGTAATCGCTTTTATGTTTCCCATCCTAATATAAAATCCACGCGCTTGGCTGGTCGGAGGCCTGACCGAAACTGACGATGGCGCCGGTGTCGGTGCTGACCAGCAACGCGCCGTTGGCCACGGCGAGGCCAAGCGCCCGGCCCGGCACCGTGCCGCTCCAGAGCACGCGGCCGTTGGCGGCGTCGAGGGCGCTCACCTTGCCGTGGCTGCCAACGAACAGCGTCTTGCCGGCCAACGCCAGCGCGGTGCCGGTCTCGACGGCCCGGCTCCAGAGCGCGCTCCGGTTGCTGCGTGTCATCACGCTCACCTTGTTTGCGGTGAGCAGGAACATCGCACGGGCGTCGACGATCATGTCCAGCGCGTCTGTGTGCGAGGCGACCTTGTCGCCGGACAAGCCGGCCTCGGTGAGCACGCCGCCGCTGCGGTCGGCCGGCCCGTGGATGATGCGGTTGTCGGCCAGCAGCGCGAACGATCCCATGCCGTTGCCCTTGGCGAACTGCCCGAGCTGCTTGCCGGTATGGCGGTCGAAATAAAACGGCGTGCTGCGGCCGCCCGGCATGTAGATGCGCGAGCCGGAGAGCAGCATATAGCCCTGGAAAGAGCCTTTATTGAGGTGGTGCTGTGCCCAATGCTGCCTTTTGGTGGCCTTGCCGGTGAGGGCGTCCACGGCGCTCATGTAGACGCCCTCGTGTGGAAAGAAGCCGGAGGTGAAGTAGGCCGTGCCGCCGTCCACCGCGACCGAGCTGCGTACGCTCCACGGCGAGACCAGCCGGCCGTCGTTGGGGACAAGCGTGTTTTTCTCGCTGGCGGCGGTGTGGCTCCAGATCCGTTTGCCCGTGGCGGCGTCGAGGCAGTAGGCGGTGCCGTCGTCCGACCCGGCGTAGACGCGGCCGTCGTGGATCGACGGCGCGAACCGCACCGGGCCGTCGGTGAAAAACACCCACCGCTCCCTCCCGCTGTAGGCGTCGAGGCAGTGCACCGTGTGCTCGGCGGAGGAGCCGTAAAATACGCGGTCGCCGACAGCAGTGGCGTGGTGGGCGTGGTCGTAGGCCAGGCGATGCACGAGCGGCTTGCGCGACTGCGGCGACAGATAAAAATCGAACTTGGCCGGGTTAGCCCAGGCGGGGGAGGGCGGCTGCGCCGGGGTCATCTGCCACCGCTTGGCCAGCGGCAGCTTGAGGGTCTCGGCGGTGATGGCGCTGCGCTGGTTGTCGTGCCGGTACGACGGCCAGTCGGCGGCGCTTGGCCAAGCGAGCGCCGTCGCCAGGCCGGTCAACAAGACGGTCGCGCGAATCGTCATCGTCTCGTGAACCCAATCGAGGTTTGGATGGGGTAGCGGCAGCGGCAGCCGGAGCTGGCCGTCGGCGAGAGGATCATGCCGTTGCCGGAGATGAGCGAGAGCCAGCAGCTCGACCGTGAGCCGACCATCAGTCGCCGCTGGTTGGTGTCCAGGTCCCAAAAATACATCGAGCCCTTGTCGTAATCCCAGTTGATGTAATGCACCGTGTTGTGCGAGGCAGACATCGTGCTGCATCCGCCGCGCTGCGGCAGGCCGCGATGCACGGTTCCGCCGTCCGACAGTCGGTAGCCGTACGGCTCGACGATCACTGCGTCCCCGATGATCACCGGATGGTACATATGCCCGCCGTGGTGGTTTCGGTTCCAGGAGTGGTTCTTCGACCAGACCTTGCTGCCGTTGCGCGTGGAGAAGGCGTCGACGTAATAACGGCTGGTCGTGTAGCTGAGAATCAGCCGGTCCTTGGCCTGCGCGAGGAAGAACACCACCGGGTAGGGCGACGTGTTGACGGTGATCGACTTGCTCCAGGCCTTGGCTCCGGTCTGCTGGTTCAGCGCGACGAGGCGCAGGCTCGACCACAGGCTGCCCGAGGCGATGCGGCTCGTCGGCTCGTTCCGGAGGCTCGATGCGTTGGACTCGACGAAAGACACCTGCCCGCCGCCGATGGCGAGGGTGGTGTTGATGATTTTACCGCCGCGATACTCCCATTTTTTTCGGCCGCTCTGCTTGTCGATGGCGAACAGGTTGTCGCTGCAAACCTTGGCTGTGTCCTGCGTGCCGGTGGAGTCGTACCAGTACGGCGTGCCCTTGAATTTCGTGTATTCCGAGCCGGGCTTGATGCTGCCGCCGAACAGCAGGTCGTCGTCGTTGGCGATGTAGCCCCAGTTGGCCGCGTCGGCGCTGATCACCGGGAAACTCCGGAGCAACCGCCCGGTTTGGCCGTCGAACCGGTAGGCGCGGTCGCGCATCGCGACGAACAGCGACGAGTCGTCCGCGCACATGTTGCTGCCGTCGCGCGGCGTGTTGACGCGGCGCAGCTCGCTCGGGAACTCGTAGTTCCAGAGGATCGTCCCGTTGAAGGCGTCCTGCCCCCAGATGCGGTTGTCGCCCTGCACGTAAAGGTAACCGTTGCTGGTGAGCGGCGGCGGGTTGCGCCCCTGCCGGTCGATCATGCCGCGCGCGCCCGGCTTGCCGAACCACTGCAGAGCCATTTTACCGCCGTTGACAATCTCGTCGCCGCTGTTGGCGGTCTGCGCGGCGGTGCCGTAGGTGTGGGTCCATTCGCCCGCGCCGTCGAGCGGCTTGCGCTTGGCCAAAAGCAGGTCGCCGCGGGTCTCGGCGGTGGTTTCCCGGGCAAGGGCCGAGCCGGTGATGAGCTTGGCCAAGCCGCTCTGCGGCAGGCCGCCCAGCGCGAGCACGCCACCGCTTGGCCGGAGGACGCGCAGCAATTCCGCACGGTCGCCGGGCAGCGTGCCGTCGTGCAGCAAGTCGCTCGACACGGCGAGGTTGAACAGGTTGTCCGTGTGCCCCAGCTTGGCCAACGGCCGGTGCTGGATTGTCACCCGCGTGCCGTAAATGCCGGCCCGCCGCAGCGCCGCCCGGGCGCGGGCCGCCTCGCCGGCGTCGGCAGTCACGCCGATCACGGTCAACTCGGTGCGCTTGGCCAAGGCGAACGCCAGCCGCCCCTCGCCGCAGCCGTAGTCGATCGCGTAGCCCTTGCGGATGCCGGTGGCCGCGACGATCGCCTCGGCGGCGGCGCGGCTCTTTCGCATTCGCCCGTCCTCCTCGTACGGCGACTCGACACCGGTGATATTCCGCCGCGCATAGTTGAAGTCGGACTCGCCGGTTGCCGGGGCAAGCCACTGGATCTGCCCGTCCTGCTCGACGCCGACCGAGTAATGATACGTGGCACCGGGCACGATGCCGGGAATCGCGGCTTCGTGTTGCCGTGTTTTCGCCGGCAACTCGATGCGTTGTTGCAGCGTCGGCGTCGTGCCGTATGCGAGGCGCGTCGGCATCGGCTTGGCGGTTTCCCACCGGACCACCGCCTCGCCCGGCGATGTGAACGCGAGGTACGGCCCGGCGCTCAACTCGCGGTTGGTGACGACGACCGGCGGCTTGGGCCGGGTGGTGTGGCTGCCTTTGGTGCGGTCGTAGCGGTTGCGAACCTGCTGGCTCGTGAGCGCGCGGTTGTAGAGGCGCACCCCGGAGATGAAGCCCTCCAGCGGGTAAAATTCGTTGTCATCGAGGTAGCAGCCGATGACGAACGTGGCGGGCGAGTAGTCGATCGACCCCCGGCGGTTGCTGCTGTTGCCACGCTCGACACCGTTGACATAGATGCGCATCCGCGAGCCGTCGTAGGTGCCGACGACATGATACCAGCGCCCGGTCTGGAACGAGGTCGAGGCGTTCAGGTAGGTGAGGTCGCCGCCGGTGGAGAGCGCAAAGTTGAACTCGTCGTTGTGGTAGCCGAGCACCCAGCCTTTCTCGAAACTGCCGTTGTCCTGCAGGCAGCCGACGATCCCGCCCCACTCGGCGGGAGAGTTCACGGCGACCCACGCCTCGGCGGTGATGTTGCCCGTTGGCAGCGTCTTGGCTTCGTCTTTGCCGGCCAACTCGATGTAGGTGTCCGTCCCGTCGAAGTAGAGCGCCGGCGGGTTTTGCACCGTCACCCTCCGGCCGTGCAGCAGGCCGTCCTCGTTGCCGGACAGGTCCTTCACCGTCGTAATGTCGATGTTGTCCGGCGAAAGCACCCACTCGTTCACCGGGCTTTGCGCAACCCCGGAAACACAACCGAGCAGCAGCCCCGTCGCAAAAACGAGATGTCTGCAAAAAACGATTTGGCCGTTCACCCTCATCCGGCCTGCGGCCACCTTCTCCCTGAGGGAGAAGGAATCAAGCAGGCCGCGCTTGGCCAAGCAGGGTTGGGATTTCGCGGGAACGTCTTGGAGTGCGCTGCTATGCAGCGCTTTCCGGAGCGCTCCAAAGCGGCGCACAGCGCCGCACTCCACGACGCTGTCGCGACTTCGGTGACTCCCTCTCCCAGCGGGAGACGGTTGGGGAGAGGGAGAAAGCAACCGGCCGCCGAAACGCTCCCGCGAAACAAAATCACCCGACGAAGTTTTTGTGCGGAGCATCATGTCAGGGGTGGAGGCGGTTCACGATGACGCCACGGTAAAAGTAGTTGCGGCCGTCCGGGGTCTCGAGGAACGACCGGATGCTGCCGTCACCCGGCACGTTTTCGAATCCGGGCACGCTCTGCCAACGTCCCTGGCCAAGCGCGGCGCGGCGTTGCAGAGTGTACTCAAGGCCGGTCAGCGTCGGGATCGACAGCTTGGTTTTGCCGCCGTCGGCTGCATCAATTTTCACGGCGAAAATCGAGCCGGGATCGGCCGGGTGCGTCCCGGCGGCGATCTCGTGCGCGTCGCTCGCGCCGTCGCGGTCGCTGTCGGCGAGCAGCGGGTAGGAGCCATAGAACTTGGCCTCGTCGAGGTCGTTTAGGCCGTCGCCGTCGCTGTCGCCGTCGAGCCCCCACGTCGAGAGGCTGAAGTCGTCGAGGTAACTGTTCGCCCCGGCCAAGCGCTTGGCCCCGTGGAAACGCGTCACCGAGTTGTCCTTGAAGCCGAGCTTGGCCAAGGCCGGTTTGCCGTCCACCCACAGGTCGAACTGCCTGGCCCCGTAGTCGGTGCGGATGGTGAGCCGCGTGAAGCGGTCGCCCGGCAATTCCGCCGCCGAGACGAAGTTGCCGCCGCCGGAGCCGTTGCCGTCAAGCGCGAGGAGTTTGCCGTCGTGAAACAGCAGCACGCTGCTGGCCTTGCCATCTGGGATCCGCCGCGCTTGGCTGATGCCGGGATCTTGGATGAACGCGTCGGCCCACAGCACCGGCTCGGAGTGGGCAAAAGTCATCTCGATGACGCAGTCGCCGGTGCGCACCGCTTGGCCGCCGTGCGCGACGCGGTCGGTCTGCACCTCGGCGTTGCCCTTGGCCACGCGCCACGGGCCGGTCTGCGTCGTGATCGCTCCCGGCAGAAAGGCCACCGGCTCGGTCGGCTCAAAACCGGTCGAGTAGATCACCCCCAACTTTTGCGGGCGGAAGGTTTGCGCCTCCGAGGCGATTTCGCCGTCGGCGGTTTTTTGCACAAAGACAAACTCGTGATTAACGAATACTGCCAACGAATCGAGCCGAACCTCGACCGTGCCGCCTGCGTCCGGCGTCAGTGCGCGTTTCTGCCATGGCGCCTCGCCACCGGCCTCGCGCCAGCGCAACTCGACCGAGCCGTTGGATGGGTCGGCGACGGTGCCGCGAATGACAGCGTGGTCCTCGCCCAGCGAAACAACCGGCTTGGCGGCGAGCACCGGCGGCATCTGTTCGCGCAGCATGAGCGCGTTCAACTGGCCGCCATTCGGCGACTGGAGGATCACCCGCAGGTCGCCGTCGTTGCCGGTTCGGATGGACTCGTACCGGCACACATCGCCGCGCGCCGTCCGGGAGTTTCCGGTGGGGTCGATGGTGGTTGTGCGGTTGAATTGGCCGTCGACCGTGACACGCCCCGGCGCGACGGCGCTGCGGTTCTCGAACGACGATACATCCCACAACGTGAATGAAATCGGCTTGGCCGCACTGCCGGCCGGGTTGCTTGCGAATAAAACCAGTTCGTAGTGCTTTGCCGGGTCGAGCCCGGACAGGTCGATGAAATGAACCTTGCCGTCCGGGAGCGGCGTGCCGCCCGCGCAATTGACCCTGTCACCGAAGACGGCGCCCGCGTCGGTTGTGGCGGGGGCGTCATCGCCGATTTCCGCTTGGCCAAGCGGAGAACCGGTCACGGTCAACTTCAGACTCACGCCTCCGGCTTGGCCGGTGCCAACGTCGATGAGGGTGCCGGTTTTCACGACTGAGCCGTTGCCGGTTTTCAGCTCGGCCAACGTCGCGCCAATGCGGGAGATCGATTTGTCGCGGCGGCTCGGCGCACCAAAGTCGTTGTAGGCCACCCACCCGGCCCAAGCCGATGGGCCAAGCGCCAATGCAAACAGCAATAAACAAACGCTGCCACGAACGCCACGGCACCCTCTCCCAGCGGGAGAGGGTTGGGGAGAGGGAGAGTGCGTTTCATGATTTTTGGGGCGAGGTGGAACTCGCCCCTCCCCGCTCACCCTCATCCGGCCTTCGGCCACCTTCTCCCTGAGGGAGAAGGAATGGTTCGTTTCATTGGCGTCACTTTGCGTCCATTCGCGGTTTAAAAACAGTCGCTTGACCAAGCTGAGGCGTTGTGGTCGCGGTCGGTTCATTTTGTCACTCGCCGACGTAGATGTTTTTCAACTCGGTGCAGGCTTCCATCGCGGACATGCCGAGGTCGCGGCCGAGGCCGCTGCGCTTGAACCCGCCGAACGGCGCCTCGGTGTGCACGCTTGAGTGGGTGTTGACGCTGATGACGCCGCTCTCGACTTGGCGCGCCACGCGCAGCGCCCGGCTCAGGTCGTTCGACCAAACGGAGCCGCTCAGTCCAAAGTTGGAATCGTTGACTTCGCGCAGCATTTCCGCTTCGTCAGTGAATGGGCGCAGGCAAACAACCGGTCCGAAAATCTCCTCGCGCCACGCGCGATCGCCTGTCTCGACGCCGGTGATCACGGCGGGGTTCAGGTAAAATCCGCGCTCGCCCGGCCGGTCGCCGCCGGAGCGAATTTCACGGCCCGCATCCCGGGCCTCGGCGACGAATGACTCGGAGAGGTCGCGCTGCGCCGCGCAAACCATCGGGCCGACCTGCGTGGCCTCGTCCGTCGGGTCGCCGATCTTGAGCGCCCCGGTGGTGGCGACAAACTGGTTCACGAAAGCGTCGAAGATCGGTTGCTCGATGAACATGCGGCTGCGGGCACAACAGTCCTGGCCGGTGTTGGCGAAGACGCTCATCGGTGACTCGGCGGCGGCGCGTTTCCAGTCGGCGTCGGCGAAGACGATGTTCGGTGACTTGCCGCCGAGCTCGAGCGACACGCGCTTGATGTCGTCTGCGGCCAGTTTCATGATCGTTGCGCCCACCTCGGTCGAGCCGGTGAAACCGATTTTTCGGACGAGCGGGTGGGTGGCCAGCGCGTTGCCGGCTTCCGCGCCGGCACCGGGCAGCACCTGCAGCACGCCGTCCGGCAGGCCGGCTTCCTGCGCCAGTTGGCCGAGCAGCAGCGCGGTCAGCGGCGTGAGCGATGCCGGCTTGAGGACGGCTGAGTTGCCGGCGGCCAGCGCCGGGGCGACTTTCCAGCAGGCGATGAGGAACGGAAAATTCCACGGCGTGATCGCGGCGATGACGCCCATCGGCTGGCGCAGCGTGAAGTTGAACCCGCCGCGTGCCACGGGGATTGTTTGGCCGCACAAGTGGCCGATGGCCCCGGCGTAATATTCGAAGACTTTCGCCCCGGCGTCGGCTTCCCAGCGGGCGTCGCCGATCGGCTTGCCGACGTTGCGCGTCTCGAGCTGGGCGATCGCCTCGACGTTGTCGCGGATGCGCTTGGCCAAGCCGTGCAGCAACTCGGCGCGTTGGCCCGGCGGCAGATCGCGCCAGCCGGACTCGAACGCCGCTTGGCCCGCTTCGACCGCTTGGCCAATTTCATCGGCCGTCGCGGAGCTGACCTCGGCGAAAGGCTCCTCCGTCGCCGGGTTGACGATGGCCAAGCGCTTGGCTCCCGAGCCATCAAGCCACTGGCCGTTGATTAAGAGTTGAGTTGGGAAATCGCTCACAGCGCCTTCAGGAAAAGTTCCTTCAAATCCTCGCGCGTGACCGGCACGGGGTTGGTTAGGTGGCACGGATCGACCCATGCCTGATCGGCCAGCGCCTCGATGTGCTGCTCCTCCACGCCGACGTCCTCGAGCGACGGCGGCATGCCGCAGCGCCGGATGAAGTCGTCGATGAAATGAATCGTCTGTTCGTCGGCTTCGGCGTCGCTGCACGAAACGACATCGAGCCCGCAGGCGATGCCGATGCGGCGATAGACGCCCGGTTTTTTCCGTGCATTGAAACGCATGACGTGCGGCAGGCAGATGGCGTTGGCCGTGCCGTGGTGCACGCCGCAAATCGCCGAGAGCGGATGCGCCAGCGAGTGCGTCGCACCGAGGTCTTTTTGGAACGCCACACCGCCCATCGCGGCGGCGACGAGCATGTGCCCGCGCGCGTCGAGGTCGGAGCCGTCGGCGACGGCGGTCGGCAGCGCGCGAACGGTGAGCGCAATGCCCTCGAGCGCGATGCCGTCGCACAGCGGCTGAAACAGTGGAGAGGTGTACGACTCGATGCAGTGGGTGAGCGCGTCGAGCCCGGTGGCGGCGGTCAGGCCGGGCGGCAGGCCGGTGGTCAACTCGGGGTCGAGGAAGACGCACTTGGCCAGCAATTCCGGATGGAAGTACATCCCCTTGCTGTCGGCGCCGTCGGGGGTGACCACGCCGCTGCGGCCGACCTCGCTGCCGGTACCGGCGGTGGTGGGCACAGCGATGAACGGCAGCAGGCCGCTCCAGTCGGCTTCCCAGTCGTAGTCGGCAAGCTTGAGTTGCGGCTGCTTGATGAGGATGCGGCAGACCTTGGCGGCGTCGAGCGCGCTGCCGCCGCCGAGGCCGACGACGCCGTCGCAGCCGTTGGCCAAGGCCAGCTCGGCCGCGCCGCGGGTGTTCGCCTCGGTGGGATTGGGCTGCACGTCGGAGTGCAAAAACCAGTCGCGATCCGGCTCGCCGGGGAGCAGGGCGTCGGTGAGTTTCTTGAAGGCGTCGGTGGTTAGCAGGCCGGCATCGGTTACGAGCAGTGGCCGGTGGATGTCAAGCGCGAGCAGGGTTTCGTTGAGTTGCCCGATGACGCCCGGGCCGACCCGCGTGTCTGTTGGGAAGTTAAATGAAGTTGTGTCCATCCAAGTTAATCCAGTTCGCCGCACTCGGCCAGCGCCAGCAGCGCGAAGACCGTCCCGGCGTGGCTGATGTAATGCCTGCCGTCCTTGTAGGGCGAGCGAGTGAACCACCGGCCGCTTTCACGCTGGTGGGATTTCAGCCAGCCGATACCAAGCCGAATCGCCGGGTGGCTCGCCGGCAGGCCGGATTGGCGCAGCGCAAAAATCACGAAGCCGGTTCCGTAGCCATCGGCCCGGTCGAGGGTCTGCGCGGAACCGTCCTTGCGCTTCCAGTCCCCCAGTGCGGCGGTGGCCCAGCCACCGTCCGGCAACTGTAGGCCTAGCAGCTCATTTTGCCAACGCAGCCGATCCTCCTTTTCCACCCAGTTTGGCAACTCGTGGCCAAGCCACAGCATCATCGCCTTGTGATGCGGCAGCCGGGGCGGATGGTTCTCCAGCCAGCCCCGGAGCTTGGCCAAGCCGGCGGCGGCTTGGCCGGTTTGCGCGTAGCCGCCGGGTGCCTTGGCGGCGGCGATGGCGGCGAGGGTGACGCCGTAATGGTCGTCCGACTCGAACGGCCCCCAGCCGCACTTGAGCCAGTCCCATGAGCCGTCGGGCCTCTGCGCCGCCCAAGCCTCGTCGAAGGCGGCCCGGGTGACCTGGGTGAGTTTACCGCTGGCTGCGTCGTCCATGGCGAGTGCGGAGGCGGTGGCCACGATGCCTTCCGGATCCGGTTTCTTCTTCGCCCAGCCGGCAACGTACTGGTCATAAAAGGTGCGGACGGAACCGTGCGGTGCGGGATCGGCTTTTAACTGCGCACGCGCCATGAGGTAGGCGCCGTTCGTGTGGCAGGTGACGCATTTGCGGGAGCGCTGCCAATGGAGCGAGGCACGGTCGATAAAGTCGACCGCCTTGGCCACCGACAGCCGCTTGGCCAACGGCTCGCTGGCCGAGTTCGGGCCGGGCGCCTCCCGCTTGGCCAAGTGCGTCTCGGCAAAGGAGAACACCGGCGCGGCCAACACGGCCGCGAGCAGGATGGATGCGGCTGGGTTCATCCGAACCGGTTCATGGGTTCGGTTTGCAAATGTCCGGGGTTTTTCCATTGGCGTCCTTGGTTCGCAGCACAGCGATGATCTGCGCGGCTTCGTCGGTATTCAAGGCATGCCATTGCGGGGACTCCACCCGCCGGACGAATTGGTGGAATTTCCGCTGGGAGCGATCCACGATATTGGGCATGGCCCGGCCGTCGGCCCTGGCTTGGGCGACGGCCTCCATGTGCTGCTTGAATTGCGGCGACCACTTTTCGAGATAGGCGATACGACGGGCGGACTTGTCGCCGCGCTTGCCGTTGGGCGCGATGACGATGGCGCGCACGCCGTCGAGTTGGCCGTCGTTGATGCCCTTGATGGGCGGGATGGAGTCGACCGGGGCGGTGAACAGTTTCTGTTCGCTCTCGTCGTAAAAGTAAACCAGTGCCTCCCGCTCGGAGGGGCCTAACAGGACAAAAAACAGGATGGCCAGCGCGAACAACACGCCGGCGAGGATGAGTTTTTTTTTCTCGTCGGCTCGCATCGGCGCGTCAGTGCGGGCTCTGCGGGGCGGACCACCAGCAGGCCGACTCGTCGCACGGGATGAGATTGGGATCGAGCGTCTCGGCATGGCCGTCCCCGAAGACATAGTTCGAACTGCCGGCGTGCCGCATGGCGCCGGGGTCGTTCTGGATGAAGCGGTTGTAGCCGGCGGAGTTGGCGTTGCCCAGTTCCTTCCAGATCCACCACTCATCGTTGGGCCAGCCCCCGATGTTGCTGTGGCCGTCGCCCAGCAGGATCATCTCGGAGGCCGACTCGACCATGCCCCACTTGCAGAGGTTGTTCTCGTAACCGGCCGGCCGGCCGAACGGCGGCTGGGCGCCGCCCCTCACCCAGTGAACATTCACTGCGCCGATGCCGCTGGCGATGCCAATCTCGCCGATGCGAAACTGTCCGACAACCGCCGGGTTGCCCAAATGATAGACATCGCCCTTTTTGCCCTTCGCGTTCTCGGTGGGGCAGTCGTACGTTTGCTTGCTGCCGCCGAGGAACATGTTTTTGTCACGATCCCGGCTGGCGCCGAGGTACCGGAAAAGGTAGGGGCGCCAGCTCGACTCAGCGCCGTTGCCAAGGCGTTCCTGGATCGGGTTCAGCCAGTCGTCGTTGTCGCTCGAGTAAAGCTTCACGGCCAAGCCAAGCTGCTTGTGGTTGTTGAGGCAGCTGATCTTGTGGGCCATGCCCTTGGCCTTGGCCAGGGCCGGCAGCAGAAGGGAGGCGAGGATCGCGATAATGGCGATGACTACCAGCAACTCGATCAGGGTGAACCCCCGCCGCTGCCGCCGCCCGGATGGTGCTCTGAGTTTCATGGTGCGCTTGGCCAAGCGGGCCGTGCTAGTCGCGGATCAAACGATAATACGCTTCCGCTTGGTCGGCAACCTCCTTGGCGGACGATTTGCCCCCGGTATCCGGGACGTCCGCCCAGTCCGGCTTGGCCAAGCTGGAGGTTTTTTGAAGGCGGACGCCTGCCGCGCCCGGCCACTGAATCGTGACGACCCCGCCGTCCGCCGAGATGCTCTCGATCGCCGGGGCAGTCGTGGGCACCTCCTCAATGCTGTACAGGCCAAAGTTATCGATGGCCCAGTACCAGCTCCAGGTGCCGTTCATGGCGAAGCGGATGCGCACCTTGGCCTGGTTGTCGGCTTCGGGCAGGCGGTGCAACTCGTAGCGCCTGGACTCGGCGTGGTTGTCGTTGACGCGGCCGCTGATGTACGGCGCGAGTGACGCGTCGATGGCCGCCGCGATGAACGCGCCGTAGCTGCCGCCGATCGGCTCGTCGAGCGCCTCCATGTCCCAATAGTCGTCGTCATCCTGAAATAGCACGTTGTCCACATTCGCCACGTCTCCCTGCGCGTTCTCGAACGTAGCCACCGCGTCCGCCGCGCCGTCGTCTCCGGCGACGACGTCCGCCTCGTCGAGCAGGTAAATGACCGGCAGCCAGGTTTCGCCGCTATCGATCGAGTACTCGACATTCGCAGAGTTGTCCTGGTTCTGCGTGTAGTGACTGTAAAATCCAAGGTGCACGTTGGCGTGCTGGCCAAGGTCGAAATCGTTCGTCTCGAGCACCGTAAAATAATGGGCATTGCGCAGCGCCGAGTCGGCAATCAGGAAGTTGCCGTCTGGGAACTGGGCCTTGCCGTTGACGAACACCGGCGGATCCGCAGCCTGTGATTTTTCATTCCAGTACGGGCTTCTCTTCCAGCGATCCAGCGAGACGTTGGCCCAGCCGGCGTACGACATCGAGGTCCAGTCATCCGGATCTTCGTCCCAAATGATCGGGTCGTTCTCGTTGACGTAGCTCTTCACGGCCCAGCCCCCCGGCAGGGCGAACTCGTCGAGGTCGTCAAACGACTCGAAGGCGATCGGCCCGGGCAGCCTGTGGCTGGCGAAGTCGCCCACGGTGAAGCTCCCCTCGTAGGTGCCCACCCGCTTGTCGCCGGAGTCCTCCGTGTAGGTCAGCTTGAAGCTGTGTTGCGAGAGCGGCTCCAAAAGCTCGGTCACTTGGTAGGTGACCTGATGGCCCTCCTCCGCGCCGATCTTGGTTTCCGACACGGTGATGCCCTCCGCAGCCGCCCCGTTGAACTCCAGCTTGACCGAGTCCGGGTCGAGCTTGGCCTCGCCATCCTTGATGACGAACGTCATCAGCGGCATTGGGTTGGCCCCCTGGCTTCCGGCGGCCGGGCTGGCCTCGACCACCTCCGGCATCGAGCTGGGCGCGATGCTGTAGAGGCCGAAGTTGTCGATGCCCCAGTACCAGCTATAAGTGCCGCTCTTGGCCAAGCGGATACGGACGGTCTTCTGCCCGTCCGCCTCGGGCAGCCGGAACAGTTCGTACCGCTTCGACTCGGTCTGGTTGTCGTTGATCCGGCCGCTGATGTACGGGGCCAGTTCCTCGGAAATCTCCGCGGCGATGTACGCGCCGTAAAAGCCGCCGACCTCCTCAAACGTGTCCGGGTGATAGCCGATGGCAATGTCGGCGTGCTCGTTCTCCAGCGTGGTGATTGCATCCACGTTTCCGTTGTCATCGCGAACGATGTCGTCGCGGTCGATCATGTAAAGCACCGGCAGCCAGGTTTCGCCCTCGTCGATCGAGTACTCGACGGAGCCGGAGCTGTCCTGGTTCTGCGCGTAATGGCTGTAGAAGCCGAGGTGCACGTCCTTGTGCTGGCTCAGGTCGTAATCGCTCGTGAAAAGGAACGTGAGGAAATGGCCGTCGCGCGAGGCGGAGTCGGCGACGAGCGCGTTACCCACGAGCGTCTGCCGGGTGCCATTTACGAACACGGGCGGGGCCGGTTGGATGGCTTTCTGCGCCGCGCTGCCACTCTTGCTCCAGCGGCTCATCGCGACATTCACCCAGCCCTCGTAATAGGCCGAGGTGAAATCGTCCGGCTCCAGTTCGATGTTGAGTTCCTGCGACAGGTTAACGCCCTCCCAGCCGTCCGGCAGCTCGAACTCCTCGACGCTGTCGAAGTTTTCAAAATAAATCGCCTCCGGCATCTCGAGTTCCAGATAGCTGGCGACATCAAAATCCACCGTGACCGTCTCGCGGGTCGCCGGGTCGCCGTCATCGGAGAACTCCAGCTTGAACTTGTGGCTTGAGCCGGCATCAAACAGCCCCTCGCCGGCAAAGGAAACGGTGTTGAACCCGTCCTCGCCGGCGGTGATGTCCACCTTCACATCTTGGTTGTCGAGGGACAGCTTCACGCTCCCGGGGTTCAGCGCCGTGCCGCCGTCGCGGATGACCGCCGAAAAGGCGATCGCCGGATCGGCGTTTTTGCTGCCATCCTCCGGCGTGGTGGAATCCACCTTCGGCGTGTCCGGCGCGGCTTGTTGAACCTTGAAGAGGGTCTCCGCGAAGATCGTGTAACCGTCGTTCTCGAAAAACACCGCCTTGTAATCGCCCTCGTCCATCATGCCGCCGTCGAACACGACCGTGCCGGTCTCGACTCCCTCGTTCCCGGCCTTCGTTCCATCCACGTAGAACCAGGCTAGGCTGCCGACCGCGCCCGGCACCATGTCCACCTTGTACAGCCCCACCCAATCCTTCGGGTTGCCGGGGCCAATCAGGAAATCAACCGTGATCGCCTCGCCGGGCGTGTAGGAGGATTGGTTCGTCTTAACGCCGGGACCGATGTCGCCGACGGCGAAGGTCGTCTTGGCCAACAGCGTGTAGCCGTCATTCTCGAAAAACCGCGCCTCGTAATACCCCTCGTCCGTCATCCCGGCGGGGAAGGTCAACTCGCCGTCGGTGAGGCCCTCACCGCTGGTTTCGGTGCCGTTGACATAAAACCAAGCGAGCGAGCCGGCTTCGCCGGCGACCATGTCCTGTTTGTACAGGCCCACCCAATCCTTCGGGTTGCCCGGGCCGTTGCTGAACGTGACGATGATCTCTTCGCCTGGGTCGTAGGTGTTGTAATCGGTGCTGACTTCCTGCCCAAGCGCGGCCCAGCCCGGTGCAGTCACGAGGCCGGCCACAAGGAGCCACTGGGTCTTCATTAGTTGTTTCATATTTATTGGGTGGTTCATCGTGCGAAAAACCGACAAAAAGTCCCATCGTCGCTTTGGCCGGGGATTGTCAGGAACCGCCATCAATACAGGAATGGCCTTTTTTAGCCGCTAAGAACAACCCCATCGCGGGAGATCGCAGCCAAGCGCTGTCCAAGCGTGTCCAAGCCTCCACCGCTTGGCCAAGCGGCAGTTCGGGATTGCCATGCAGAGACGGTTGCGATAGGGATGTCCAAGCATGTCCAAGCAAGTGGCGGCAGACTGGGTCGAAACGGGCGAAGCAGCGGCGGATCAGCGGCTGGAGCCGGCTTATTGGCGAACGCGGGTGTTCCGAAACAGTTATGTCCGCGCCGGCAAACTGCGCCGGGTGCGCGGCTGGTCGGCCAAGATTCAGTATCAGGGGGTGCGCCGGACGATCTCGCTGGGCGCGGTGGATCAGGATGTCGCGGCGGCGAAGGCGGCAAGCCTGTTTACGCGGATCCAGCAGCACGGCTGGTCGGCGCTTGGCCAAGGCGTCCGGCCAAGCGTGGCTGCTCTGCCGGAAGAGGAGGATCCCCGAGAGTCAGTCGACTACTGGCGACTGCGCTTGGTGGAGCGGAAATACCCGGCGAAGCGTGACGCCAAGCCGGAGTTTTCCTGCCGGATCGAGCACGACGGCGCTGGCTGTTATTTTCCGTTGGGCACCCTCAATGAGGCGCAGGCCGCGGAACGGGCGCTGGAGATGTTTCATCGTGTGATTGGGGCAGGATGGGAGGCGGCCGCGGCCCGGTATCGGCGCGAACTGACGCTGGCTTTGTTTTGGGCGGGCAGCCCGTTTTGCAGCACATACACGACGATCCACACCCGCCCCGGCCGGGCCAATCGCTTGGTCATGCGCAGTGAGACGAACGTTGTTTCGGCGAACGTTTTCGTGGTGGAACCGGATGCGTCGGTCGGGGCGACTCTGCGGGAGCTGACCGGCCGGACGCCCGGCTTCGATTGTCGCGGTGTCTTTGGGGATGTTGATTCGCTGCGGTCGCTTTGCCAAGCGGATGAGCCGGGGTTGCTGCTGGTCAACCGCGGGCTGCCGGGGTTTTCTGGCGAGGAGCTGGACACCCGTTTCAAGCAGCGGTTCCCGGAATGCCCCGTGGTGCCGTTCGCCACCTTCGAGGACAGCGAGCAGTTGTTCAACTCGACCGCCGGGAGTCAGCACGGCTATTTCCTGCACCGCACACCGCCGGGCCGGGTGTTGCATCTGCTGGAGGAAACCGCCGGCTCCGGTACCAAGGGCAAGCCCCGGCCCATCGTCGCCAACCTGTCTCGCTTGGTTCGGCAATATTTCAAGAATCAGGTTGAGTTTCTGGCCGCTGAACCGGGCAGCGACGCCTTGCCGCACCTGACGCCGCGCGAGCATCAGGTGATGACTCACCTCAGTCGGGGCGCGCTGGACAAGGAAATCGCCGAGTTGCTGCAGATCAGCGCCTGGACGGTGCACAATCATCTCAAGAACATTTACGAAAAACTGGGCGTCCAAAACCGCACCGAGGCGGTCATGGAGTATCTGCAAAAATAACGTCATGACCCGTGCTGCCCAAAATTGGTTATACTGCTGCACAGGCAAAACGGACACCCTCGCTTGGCTCGCTGTTGCGGGCAATTTTGGTCGATGAGTCCCATGACACTCGATTCCCAGTCCCCTGACCCGATCGCCGCCGCTGCCGGGGCGTGTCCGGATTGGCGGAGCTTGCCGGGCAGGTTTTTCTCGTCGGACGACATTTACCGCGCCGACCTTGAGCGGGTATGGCACCGGGGCTGGCTGTTCGTGGGTCACGATTGCGAAATCCCCCGGGCCGGGGATTTCATCACTTTTAACATCGGCACCGATCCGCTGCTCGTGATCCGGGGCGACGACGGCCAAGTGCGGGCCTTTCACAACGTCTGCCGCCATCGTGGCACGCTGCTCTGCCGTGAGCCAAGCGGCTCGGTTCGCCAACTGGTCTGCCCGTATCACCAGTGGGTCTACGGCAAGGACGGCATACTATTGTCGTGCCGCGGCATGCAGGACGGGCTGGACACCAGCGCGCTCGGCTTGTCGCCCGTGGCCATCGAGAACTTGTGCGGGTTTATTTTTGTGAACCTGGCCAACCGGCCGGACGACTTCGGCCCGGCGCGGGAATTGATCGAACCGATGCTTCGGCCGCAAGGTTGCGACCGTGCCAAGGTGGCCAAGGCGGTCAACTACACCGTCCACTCCAACTGGAAACTTGTCTGGGAAAACAACCGCGAGTGCTACCACTGCAATCTCAACCACCCGCAGTATATCAAAGCCAACTACGACCATTACAACACCGACGACACCTCGCCGGAGCTGATGGCTAAAATCGCCGACAAATCCGAACGCAGCAACAAGGCGTGGGGCCGGCAGGGCTTGGCCATCACCCACCAGAGCAGCGGCATGGCACCGTTCCCGAACACCGGCGAGGACGGCTGGTTCTCCATCAACCGCACGCCGTTGGCCGACGGCTACGTCAGCGAGACGATGGATGGCCAGCAAGTCGCGCCGTTGATGGGCGACTACACCGACAACTCCGTCGGCACGCTCCGGCTTCGCACCGTGCCCAACATGTGGTGCCACGCCAGTTGCGACCACGTCGTCAGCACCCGGTTGCTGCCGATCGACAAGTCCACCACCGAGGTGCGCGTGCTTTGGCTCGTCGATGAAAAAGCCGAAGAGGGAAAGGATTACGATCTCGAAAAAGTGATGCCCTTTTGGCAGCTCACCTCCGAGCAGGACTGGACGCTGTGCGAGGCCGCGCAACTGGGCGTGCAGTCCAGCGGCTACCGCCCCGGCCCGTATTCCACGCACAAGGAATACAACGTCGAGCGCTTCGTCCGTTGGTATTTGAACCAACTGAAAACGGGAGCGGAATAATTTTTGATGAACATCTTTGTTTGTATCAAGCAGGTGCCGGACACCACGACGCGGATCAAGCTGCGCGGTGACGGCAATGGAATCGACGAGGCGGACATCCAATGGATCGTCTCGCCGCACGACGAGCTGGCCATCGAGGAGGCGTTGCGGCTGCGCGAGCAGCAGCCAGACTCGACCGTCACCGTGCTCTCCGCCGGGCCTGAGCGGGTGACCGACTCGCTGCGAATGGCGTTTGCCATGGGCGCCGACTCGGCGGTGCGGCTCGACCTTCCCGGCGACGCCGACTCCGGCATGAACGCCCGCGCGCTCGCCGCCGCCATCGGCAAACTTGGCCCGGCGGACATCGTGTTCACCGGCAAGGAGGCGATCGACGACGGCGCGGCTGCAGTCGGCCAGACGCTCGCCGCGATGCTCGACATGCCGTGCGTCACCGTGGTCAACGGCATCGACTACGGCGACGGCGCGATCACCTGCCGCCGCGATGTCGGCGGCGGCAGCATCGAGGTCATCGAGACAACACTCCCGGCGGTCGTCGCCGCGCAGGTCGGCCTCAACGAACCGCGCTACGCCACCGCGCTCAACATTATTCGGGCAAAGAAAAAACCGATCGACACCTTGTCTGCCGGCGAACTCGGCGTCACCGAGGCCAACCGCAAAACGCGGCTGAAAAACTTTGAGCTGCCGCCGCCCAAACAGCCGTGCCAAATCATCGAAGGCACTCCCGCCGATCAGGCGAAGGAATTGATCCGCGTGCTCGCCGAAGACGTCCAAGTCATCTAACCCGAAAAACAGACATGAAAATTTTAATCATCGCCGAACACAACAACGGACAACTCAGCGAAGCCACACGGGAATTATTCGGCCTGCCGCTTGGCCAAGCCGAACGCCACGCCGTCGTCGCCGGGGAGGGCGTCGAGCCGCTCGCCGCGCCGCTTGGCCAACTCGGCGCGGCCAAGGTGCACCTCATCGATTCGCCCACCTTGGCCGGCAGCACCGGCGAATCGCTTGCCCAAGCGCTTGGCCAATTCATCCCGCAACTTGCCCCCGATATCGTGCTCGCCGCCCACACACCGCAAGGCAAAGACTTGGCCCCGCGCTTGGCCATTGCGCTCGATGCCGCATTGGCAACCGACTGTGTTCAAGTGAGTTGCGCCGACGATCATGTGACCGCGCGCCGCCCGGTTTACGCCGGCAAAGCCACGGCGGAAGTCGAGTTCACCGACGACAGCCTGAAAGTGATCACCGTTCGACCGCGCACCGCCAAGCCGCCAGGACCGGATGCCACCCGCACAGCCGAAGTCGCCACGATTGCCGTCGAGTTGCCGGAACAAAAAACGGCGCTCAAGGAAATTATCGCCAGCGACAACGCCCGGCCGGATGTCACTGAGGCGGCCATCGTCGTGACCGGGGGTCGCTCGCTCGGCAGCTCGGAAAACTTCAGCATCATCGAGGCGTTCGCTGACAGCATCGGCGCGGCGGTCGGTTCGTCGCGCGCGGCGGTCGATGCCGGTTACCGGCCGTACCGCGACCAAGTCGGCCAAACCGGCAAGGTCGTCTCGCCGCAGGTTTACATCGCGTGCGGCGTCAGCGGTGCGATTCAGCACCTGGCCGGCATGCGCACCTCGAAGCACATCGTCGCCATCAACACCGACCCCGACGCGCCGATTTTTCAGTTGGCCGACTACGGCATCGTCGGCGACCTGTTCGACGTCGTGCCGGCTCTCACCGACGCGGCAAAAAACCAAAACGGGAACGACTAACTCGGCGATGCAACAGTGCGTTAAAAAAACCATCAAGCCGCTCACCCTCATCCGGCCTTCGGCCACCTTCTCCCTGAGGGAGAAGGAAAGGGGAGCGCACGCGCCCCGCGTGCCGCCTTGGGTGCCCTGCCCAAGGCTCGTTTTGTTCACTCCAAAAGATTCCGGCGAGGTGCCGGAATCCACACGCGAGGCGCGTGTGCTCCCCCCGGCTCCCTCTCCCAGCGGGAGAGGGTTGGGGAGAGGGAGAACGCTAAAAAAGTATAACGACTTGAAGCAAACTGTTCAGTCAGTAGATGAATAAAAAGAGGTTCTTCGACGTTTTCAGTGGAATTGAAGGGTTGAAGAGAGGGGCTGGGGGAGT
>JACNJE010000009.1 GCA_014382705.1 Verrucomicrobiota bacterium
AGCTGGCAAACTGAAAGTCCCACAACTCTCCACCCACTGAAAGTGTCGAAGAACCTTAAATATTCATGGATGGCGTTCGTAGGTTTCAATATTTTCGGGACTATGGCTTTTGTATCAACAATAGCATAGTCGGTGAAATCTGTTGAAGACATTTCTATATTAAGCTTAAGGTACAGATTCCCCGACTCTGCATGTGCATAAACAACTTTCCCGACTTCACCCTCCTTTGTCACAACACTCCCATACATATCCTTTGTATCATTACCTGTAACAATCGTCCGTATTTCCGCCATTGCATTAAATGCCGACAAAACCAACCCGATGACCAGCACCGGAACCAACTTATATTTATTTGTGTTTTTCATGTTTAGTTTGGTTAAATAAGTGCACGTGAATCCTATTCGAAACTAACGGAGTCACCCAAGACGATAGCCTTGCTGAATCCCCAAACCAGAGCAAGCCCTAATGGGTTCGCCATTGCATCCGCCACAAAACAGGGCGTTTGCGTTAGCCGGGCCGCTTGGCCAAGTGGGCCTTGCGCAACCCCGACAGGGTTGATTCTTTTTCCCGTTTTATCCCAAGGGTGCAACCGTTCCGGCTGCAACCTTGGGCTTGAAAACGGAATCCCGCTGGGATTCTTTTTTGCCTGCTCAAGTCGCTGTGCCGATCACCGCAGAACTGCAGGGTTCGTTCAAACCGAACGCCAATCCGCTCGACTCCGCTTGGCCAGGCGCGGTAGGCTGTCGCGCCGATGCCGACCGGTGACGCCCAAGTTTCCCACTTGAAAAACCTCGACTACTCGGTCGTGCAGCAATGCATGCACTGCGGCATGTGCCTGCCGACCTGCCCGACCTACGACGAGACCAAGCTCGAGCGCAACAGCCCGCGCGGCCGCATTGCCCTGATGCGCTCCATCGCCGATGGCGAACTCGAGGCGACAAAAACTTTCGCCGATGAGATGTATTTCTGTCTCGGCTGCCTCGCCTGCATGACTGCCTGTCCGGCCGGGGTGAATTACGCCGAGTTGTTCGAGCACGCCCGCGCCGAGGTGGAGGAAAAAAAGGTGATCGACTCCGCTTGGCGAAGGTTGATCCGGCGCGTGACGCTCAAGTGGCTTTTCACCAAGCACACTCGGCTGAAACGGGTCGGCCGGTTGATTCGGCTGTACAGTTCGCTTGGCCTCAAGTCGCTCGTGCGCGGCAGCCGCGTGCTTAAACTGCTGCCCCGGCGGCTGGGTGAACTCGAGGCGATGACGCCGGAGATTCAGCCAAGGTTTTCCGACGACCTCATCCGGCTCGAGACGCCGGCCAAGGGCGAAAAACGATACCGCGTCGCGATGCTGACCGGCTGCGCTCAGGATTTGATTTTCAGCGACGTCAACCGCGACACCGTCGAGGTGCTGGCCGAAAACGGCTGCGATGTTTACACGCCGCGCAACCAGGGCTGCTGCGGATCGCTGCACGCGCACAACGGCGAATGGACGATGGCCCAGCAACAGGCGCGCGGGATGATCGACCTGTTCCCGCCGGGGGAGTTTGATGCCATCATCAGCAACGCGGCTGGCTGCGGCTCACACCTCAAGCATTACCACGGCTTGCTGAAAGAGGACGACCAGTACGCCGACTTGGCCAAGCAGTGGGACGCCAAGTTGAAAGATGTCCACGAGTGGCTGGCGGAGATCGGCGTGCGTGAGCCAAGCGGTGCCGCGCTTGGCCAAGCGCAAAAGGTCACCTACCACGAGGCCTGCCACCTTTGCCACGGCCAAAAGATCACCGCACAGCCGAGGCAGTTGCTGAAGGCGATCCCGGGGCTGGAGTTGGCCGAGTTGCCGGAGAGCACCTGGTGTTGCGGCAGCGCCGGCATCTACAACATCACCCAGCCGGAGATGGCCAACAAGCTGCTTGATCGCAAGGTCGGCCACATCCGCTCCACCGGCGCGGAGGTCGTGGCGATGGGCAATCCCGGCTGCTCGTTGCACATCACCAATGGCTTGGCCAAGTGCCAGTCGGACATCCGTGTGGCCCATCCCGTCACCCTGCTCGCCGAGGCGTACCGCCGCGAGGCGGACTGAACCCCGCCGACTTTACGTGGGCAGGCCGGGCCGTTACGCTCCGGGGAGCTGCCAGTTTCAGATGAATAAAATCGTGTTGCAGTTCGCCTGCCTGATCGCGCTTGGCCAAGCGCTGGCGGGGCCGCTTTCCCCGGCTGAGTCGCTTGGGCGGTTCACGGTGTTCGACGACCTGAAGATTGACCCAGTGTTGGCCGAGCCGCTGGTGGAGCAGCCGTTATTCGTGAACTTCGACGAGCGCGGCCGGTTGTGGCTGGTGCAGTACCGGCAGTACCCGAATCCGGCCGGGCTGAAGATGACGAGCCGGGACAACTACTGGCGTGTGATTTACGACTCGGTGCCGGCTGCGCCGCCCAACCACGTTCGCGGCCGCGACAAGATCACCATCCACGAGGACACCGACGGCGACGGGGTTTTCGACCGGCACAAGACGTTTCTCGACGGGCTGAACATTGTCACCTCGCTGGCCCACGGGCGCGGCGGGGTGTGGGTGCTTAACCCGCCGTACCTGCTTTTTTACCCGGACAAAAACCGCGACGACATCCCGGACGGCGACCCGGAGGTGCACCTCGCCGGCTTCGGGCTGGAGGACACGCACTCGGTCGTGAACAGCCTGCGCTGGGGGCCGGACGGCTGGCTCTACGCGGCGCAGGGCAGCACGGTCTCGGCAAAGGTGCGGCGTCCCGGTCTGGATGACAACGCGATCCGGTCGATGGGGCAGGGCATCTGGCGTTATCATCCGGAGATGCGCCGGTATGAGGTTTTTGCGGAGGGCGGCGGCAATACGTTCGGCGTGGAGTTTGACGCGCAGGGGCGTGTTTTTTCCGGGCACAACGGCGGCGACACGCGGGGCTTTCACTACGTGCAGGGCGGCTATCTGCGCAAAGGGTTCACCAAACACGGGCCGCTGAGCAACCCGTATGCGTTCGGCTACTTTAACGGCATGCCGCACAACAAGGTGCCTCGTTTCACGCACAATTTTGTCATCTACGAGGGTGTGGGCTTGCCGAAGAAATATCTCGGCAAACTCCTTGGCGTCGAGCCGTTGCAGGGGCGCGTGGTGATGAGCGACCGCACCCCGGTCGGCTCGTCGTTCAAGACGCTCGACACCGGGCACCCGATCCAGACGAGCGACAACTGGTTTCGTCCGGTGGACATCAAGGCCGGGCCGGACGGCGCGATTTACATCTGCGATTATTACGACGAACACATCACGCACCGCCGCCATTACGAGGGAAAAATCTCCGGCGAAACCGGACGCGTCTACCGGCTGCGGGCCAATGGCAGCAAGCCGATTCAGCCGTTCAACCTGGCCAAGCGCACGACGCCCGAGTTGGTCGAACTGCTGCGACACGCCGACAAGTGGCACCGGCAAACCGCGCTGCGCCTGCTGGCCGACCGCCGGGACGCCACTGCGCTGCCGCTACTCACAAAAATGCTGCGCGACGAGCTTGGCCAAGCGGCACTCGAGGCGTTTTGGGCGGTGAACTTGTGCGGCGGGTTTAACCCGGAATTTGCCGCGGAGACGCTCCGGCACCCCGATCCGCACGTGCGCGCCTGGACAGTGCGCCTGCTCGGCGACGATCGGCTCGTGCCGGAAGCGACAGCCGCGGCGTTGGTCGGCTTGGCCAAGCGCGAGCCGCACGTCGAGGTGCGCGGGCAGCTCGCCGCCACGGCCAAGCGGCTGCCGGTGGGCCATTCGCTGCCGATCATTCGGGCGTTGCTGACACACGATGCGGACGCAGGCGATATTTACCAGCCGCTGATGGTTTGGTGGGCGCTCGAGTCGAAAGTCGCCGCGCACCCGGAAGCGGTGTTGGCGTTGTTCGCCGACGAGGCGCTTTGGCGAACGTCGCTCGTGCGTGAGCATATTTTGAAGCGGCTCATGCGGCGTTTCACCAAGGCCGGTTCACGGGCCGATCTGCTGGCCTCGGCGCGATTGTTCGAAACGGCTCCCAGCGCCGAGTCGGCGAAAATGCTGATGACCGGTTTCGAGGAGGCGTACAAGGGCCGGTCGATGGCGGCGTTGCCGGAGCGGTTGATGGTGGCGATGGCGCGGCACGGCGGCGGCTCATTTGCGCTTGGCCTGCGGCGCGGCGAGGCCAAGTCGGTCGAGGAGGCGTTGCGGGTGATGGCCGACGCGAAGGCTGACAAGCTCCTGCGCCTGCAATACACCGAGATCCTGGGCGAAGCGCCGAACGCAACGGCGATCCCGGTGCTGCTCGGCCTTGTGAAAAACGCGCCAGGAGCCGATCTGAAGCGGGCCGCGCTGGGCGCGCTCAAGCCGTACAACGACGCACGCATCCCGGAGGCGGTGCTGGCCGTGTATGGCGGGCTGCCGGACGGCCTGCGGAAAGCCGCCGGGACGCTGCTGGCCGGCCGGGCGGACTGGGCGCTTGAGTTGCTGCGGGCTGTCGATACCGGCGACTTGGCCGCCGGCTTGGTCTCGGCCGAAGTGGTCAGCCTGCTGCGTTCCCACGGGGACAATCGCGTTGGCCAACTGTTGGCGGGTCATTTCGCCGGCTCGGAGACGGATGCAGCCCGGTTGGAACAGGAAATCCAGCGCTTGGCCAAGGTCATCACGGCCGAGCCGGGCAGCCCGTACGAGGGGAAGAAACTGTACGCCGCGAGTTGCGGGACATGCCACCGGTTATTCGAGCAGGGCGGACAGATTGGCCCCGACCTGACGGCGACCCAGCGGGATAATCTGGATGCGATGCTGTTGAGCATCATCAACCCCGGCGCGGAGATTCGGGAGGGGTACGAGAATTATTTGCTGACCACGAACGACGGCCGCCTGGCAACAGGGTTTCTCGTTGAGCAGGACAACCGCTCGGTGGTGCTGCGGGGATTCGACGGGCAGGACGTGACCATCGCGCGGGAGGAGATTCGGGAACTGAAAGCGCAGGGGGCGTCGCTGATGCCGGCCGGGCTGTTGAACGGTTACACTGACGGGCAACTTCGCGATTTAATGGCCTATTTGCGCAGCTCCCAGCCGTTGAACAACTGATGGGTTCTCGCTGCTTCGACTTTTCAACTTCCTCAAAAAAAAACCTAAAGAGATTGGGTGGGATGCCGATTCTTCATGCAGTTGCGTGAGGAACGATTCCTCCAACGGTCTGGCATGGCCGATTTGAAACCCTGCCCGATGACACGGATGTCGTCGTTTAACCTATCCAAGACGAAAGGAATTGTCTTATGGTTATCAATACCAACACAGCGGCCATGTCTGCGGCAAGAAGCCTGGACTGGTCCACCAATGCGCTCACCAAATCCCTGGCTAGATTATCTTCCGGATCAAAAATTACTTCCCCGGAGGATGACGCCGCCGGTCTGGCTCAAAGTATACGGTTCGAAG
>JACNJE010000066.1 GCA_014382705.1 Verrucomicrobiota bacterium
AATCCGAGGGTTTTTCCAGGATAAAAACCTAGCGTATATTACATCCTGACGGGAAATTGTGTCTACTTACTTACGCACTCCTTAGTACCTCCCACATTAACTATACCAGCAAGTACATCTGAATGATCGATAGCCATGCGATAAGACATCATCCCACCATTTGAAAACCCCATACTATATATTCGGTTTTCATCAATGCTATAAACTTTCATCGCATGATCAATAATACTTCTTAAATATGTCGAATCATCAGGCAAATCATGTCTTGTTCCGCAACATGCATCTATTGCATTCCATCTTCGTCTATTGTTTGAGTCGAATTCTCCATCTGGCACACAAAAAATAAACCCGTACTTTTCAGCATATTCCTTTAAGGGAAAGTAGCCATTTTGATGTTTCCAATCTCCAGTAAAGCCATGAATATTGATAATTAATGGATACTTCTTAGAGGGATCGTAATCTTTAGGCACATAAGTTTGTACCGGCCTGGGATTCAGTTTGCGAAATCTGAAGTACGCCTTTTCTGCGCCAATATTCTCAATAAAGCGTTTCCCTTTTTTTACGCCATACCACATATTTAAGTCTTCAGAGTGCTCTAACAGCCCCGATTCTTTAGAGGCAATTACTATTTTATTGTTACGGATTTTGAAATTTTTATCAATATTATTTGATAATCCTATATTCAACAAATTGAATTCTCCATCTAAACCAAGCGTTTTTACTGTAGAAAGGATTAATACGAAACCAAAACTGAGAAATAAAAGTATGCGCATTGCGTTATTGTATACGTTAACTCGGGGTTGGCAAGAAGAAAATTGTATTTTTATCGCAGTAGAGCACAGAACCGTAAGTTGATATGAACGATTGGCCTTTAATCTCAATCTGAAAGATATTAGAGATTCATCAGATTCTGTGTTTAGGGGAGTTTGTGAATGTCAGTTGGTGTACGAAACCTTAATTTCAGATTCGACTGAATAAGACGATGATCCTTCTCAATTTGGTCATTGATCCATCTCTCTGATTTCCGATAATTGGGTCTGTTGGGATATCGAAGATTGATGAATCACAATGAATTCACTGAATGGTCGACGGTGATGTTTTCTGTACTTTGTATTTACGAAATCCAACACATTTCCCAAAACCCAATGTTTCCAATGGTTTTCGACGATTTGTTTTCGGTTTGAAAACCCTCTGAAGTAGTTGCTTCTGGCTGACGATTGACAAGGGGTGTGACTTCAGTTCTTCGAACCCTGAGCCGTTGGCCAAGCGGTGGGCCGCTGTGATAAATTTGGATAGGAAAGATGCACTTTAGACCATCAATTCCGCTCGCGAAATGGGAAGAATGATGTTACCAGTGCGGCAGTTCATGAGGTTCTTATTTTGGGCAACCTCGTATGTGCTCCTTGGCGGCGGCTTGGCTTCGGGCTTGGCCAAGCCGGGGGAGCTGCCTCAGCCGCGCTTGGCCAAGTTTCGGGCCGAGGTGGAGCCTGTGTTGAAGCGGGTGTGTGTTGGCTGTCACGGGCCGGAGAAGCAAAAGGGGAAATTTCGCGTCGACACATTGAACCCGGATTTGTTGTCGGGAAAGGATGTAACATGGTGGCTGGAGGTGTTCGACGTGATCGGCAACGGCGAAATGCCACCGGAGGATGCAGATGCGCGACTTGCGGATTCTGAGAAGGCGCAAATAGTCGACTGGTTGTCAGGGGAAATTCAGGTCGCATCCGAGGTGCGCCGCAGCGAGCAGGGACATACGTCTTTCCGTCGGTTGACAGCGTACGAGTATCGGTATGTGCTGCAGGATTTGCTGGAAATCCTCCACGACTTTTCGCGTGATCTGCCGCCGGAGACCGCCTCGGAGGACGGCTTCAAGAACAGCTCCGAGATGCTGCAAATGACAGGAGTGCAGTTTCAGCAGTACCGGGAGCTGGCACGCAAAGCATTGGAACGGGCAACCGTGAGCGGCTCACGACCGCAACCGGTCTATTACGGCATCTCGATGAGGGATGCTGCAAAACGGATCAACACCAAGTACACGGCGAATATCGAGGGGACACGCAGGCGGATCGAGGAGGAGGGGTTGACGGTCGACGAGGCCTTCGAGCAGCAGGGCGAAAAATTTGAACGCAATCACAATGGAATGCATTACCGGGATTTGGTGACTGGCCAGGGCATCGGGCCACGATGGAGTTACAACGGCGCCAAGTACGCATGGCCACCCTCCCAGACCAAGCCAGAGGTGCCGCCGGTTTCACCCGATGTGGTGGTGATTCCGCCGGATGCGAATTACATCATCGACGTAGGTGACGGCCTGCCGGACACGGGCAACATGCGCGTGCGCATCCGGGCGGCGCGATATTCGGCCACGGAAAAACATCCGCCCACACTGCGGTTGTTTTTCGGTAACCAAGCCAGCAACGATTCACGCGTCGCGGTGCGGGCCGGCGAACACGACATCACTGTCACCGCGCACCCGGACAGGCCGGAGTTTTATCACTGGGACGTTCGCCTCAGCGAGATTGCCCGTAACGCCTATCGGCAGATCACAAAACTGGGCGACTTGCCCAACCCGGCGGAGTTTCTCCAGATAAGAAATACCTCCAGCCGGAAGGTGGCTGTCCAGATCGATTACATGGAGATCACCGCGCCGACCGTTGACCAATGGCCACCGGAATCGCACACGCGGATTTTTTTCGACAGCCCCAACCAAAAGAACGAGGACAAATACGCCCGAAAAGTGCTGGCCCGATTCGTGCATCGAGCTTGGCGACGGCCGGCGACCGACGCGGAGATCGACCAAAAGATGGCGCTCCTGGCCAGGCTCCGGCCGCAGTGTGCGGATCTGCAGGAGGCGATGGTCGAGGTGCTGGCCACGGTCCTGGCCTCGCCCAAATTTCTGTATCTCGTCCGGGCCGGGGAGGTGGACAGTCAGGGGATTTCCGATCACGAGTTGGCCAGCCGACTTTCGTTTTTTCTCTGGAGTAGCCTGCCGGATACGAAGCTGCTGCGCTTGGCCAAGCAGGGCCGACTGCGGAATCCCAAGGTACTGGAGCGACAGGCCAAGCGCATGCTGGTGGACCCGAAAGCCAAGCGCTTGGCCAGGCATTTCACACGCCAGTGGCTGGGGCTTGAGTTGCTGGATTTTTTGAAGGTCGATACCAAGGCGCATGGACGGTTTGACCCGCTGCTCATGGAGGCCATGAAGGAGGAGCCGGTGGCGTTCTTCGCCGAGGTGCTGCAACGCAACCGGTCGGTGACGGATTTTCTTCAGTCGGACTATGCGATGGTGAACGACCGGCTCGCCCGGCATTACGAGTTACCGGAGTTGGTTGGCAGCAACCTTCGCCCGGTGAAACTGCAACCGAGCGACCGGCGGGGTGGCCTGCTCACGCAGGCCGGTTTGCTGGCGATGAACTCGGACGGCAAGGATTCGCATCCGCTCAAGCGCGGCATCTGGCTGCTGGAAAACATTCTAAACGACCCACCCCCACCCCCCCCACCGGCTGTGCCGGAGATCGATCTGGCCGACCCGGAGATTCTCAAGCTCACGCTCAAACAGCGCATGGAGCAACATCGGGATGACCCGGCCTGTTACTCGTGCCATGCCAAGATCGATCCTTGGGGGATCGCGTTCGAAAACTTCGATGCAACTGGAAGGTGGCGCGACATGATCGGCAAGGAGCCGGTCGATGCCACCAGCAAGTTATTCAACAAACATGAGTTGCGCGGCATGGCTGGCCTCAAGGAATATCTGCTGGCCAAACGGCAGGATCAGTTCGCTCGCGCCATGACCCACAAGCTGGCAGCCTACGCGCTTGGCCGACCGTTGGCATTCGGCGACCGCGCCCAGATCGACGGCATCACCGGCGACCTCCGGGAGCAGGGTGACGGCTTGCAGGACCTCGTAATTTTGATTGTCAAAAGTAATTTATTTCAGTTAAAGTAATCCCTTCAGGAGGAAGGCCATGAATATAAACTTATCCACTTTGGATCGTCGGAAGTTTTTGCGGGGCACAGGCGTGGCGCTTGCGTTGCCTTGGTTTGAGTCCTTCACCGGTCTGGCCCGTGCGGCACAGCAGCCCATCCAGCGCAAGCGCTTGGCCTGTTTTTACATTCCTGACGGCGTGCCCATGCCGCTGGTCAAGGATCCCGGCTACAAGGACTGGAGCTGGTTTCCGCACGGCGGCGGGAGGGAGTTCAAGTTCACCAAGTGCATGGAGACGCTCGAGCCGCTGCGTAACGACTTGACGGTGTTTTCCGGCCTGTCGCATCCGGCTGTGCGCCGCGTCCATGGCCACTCCAACGCGGATCAGTTTCTCACCGGCTCGGACACCGGCGCGGATGGTGACTACCAAAACAGCGTTTCCCTAGACCAAGTTTTCGCCTCGGAAGCCGGCAAGCACACCCGCCTCTCCTCGCTTGTGATGTCCACCGATGGCGGCACCGGTTCGCCACGTGGCGCGCAGACGATGTCTTACAATAACAGCGGCCGACCCATCCCCGCTGAGCACAAGCCCAAGCGCATCTTCGACATGCTGTTCGTGAAGAGTGGCCCGGATGCAGCCCGGCGTCTGGCCCTGAGCGAGAGTGCCCTTGACGACCTGATGGAGGACGCACGTTCACTGAAACGCTCCCTCTCCAAGCACGATCAGGAGACCCTTACCGAGTATCTGCAATCCGTGCGCGATACCGAGGTGCGGGTCGAAAAGGCCAAGCGCTGGCTGAACATCCCGCTGCCGCAGGTGGACGTTGACCACCTCCAACTCGATGTCACGCCGGAGGATCCGCGTAATTACCTGCGCACGATGTATGAGTTGATTTACCTCGCGTTCAAGACCGACACAACCCGAGTGGCCACCTATCAGCTTGGCCGCGAAAACGGCGTCGGCATCAGCGACTACCTTGGTCGCGCCGTAGGCTTTAAACTCACTCACCAACTCTCGCATGCCACACGCGAACCGGATGGCTTCAAGAATTTCGGCACCTACTGTCGGTTCATCAACGACGAGCTGGGCCGCTTCGCCAGCCGCCTCAAGGCCACACCCGAACCCGGCGGCGAAGGCAACATGCTCGACAACACCGCCGTCTTTTATGGCTCAGCTTCCAGCGCATTCCACCTGTCGCGCAACTATCCGCTGCTGCTTTTCGGTGGGCGTAAAATGGGCTTCAAGCATGGGCAGTACCTCCAGTATGGCCGAGGCAACAAAATGAATCAGGCAACCTCCGGCATCAGCAACGACTCTGGCTGGCAGGCCGAGATGCGTTACACCGAGCTGCCACTCTCTAACCTCTACCTCACCATGCTCCACAAACTCGGCGTTCAAGCCAAGAGCTTCGGCGGCAGCACAGAAACCCTGAGCGAGGTTTAGGTTGGACTCCAACCTGGAAAAAACATGCCCGCAGCTTTACTGGGTTTATCGACTTTTATGATTAGATCAATACGTTTCATTACTTGTTTGCTCGTTTCGGTGTTTTTCGCCGCAGGGAACACTCAAGCCGCCAAGCCCAACTTCGTGATTATCTTCGCGGATGACCAAGGGTACGGAGACTTGAGTTGCTTTGGCTCGAAGACGATCAAGACGCCGAACATCGATCGCATCGCCAAAGAGGGACGGAAGTTCACGAGCTTCATGGTGGCCTCGCCGGTGTGCACGCCCTCGCGGGCGGCGTTGCTGACCGGTTGTTATCCCAAGCGTGTGGGCATGCACCAGCACGTGCTGTTCCCTGCCTCGACCAAGGGGCTGAACGCCAAGGAGCACACCATCGCCGATCACTTGAAAGGGCAGGGCTATGCCACGGCTTGTTTCGGTAAATGGCATCTCGGGCATCACAAGGAAACGCTGCCGACGGCCAATGGCTTCGATACGTACTACGGCATCCCGTACTCGAACGACATGAACCATCCCGACAACAAGGGCAAACCGCGCGGCGGTTGGCAGGGCATGGACCTTCTTTGGGCCGATCCGGAATCCACGCTTACCAAATGGAAGACCCCGCTCTACGAGGATGAGAAGATCGTCGAACTGCCGGTCGACCAACGCACCGTCACGCGCCGTTACACGCAGAAGTCCATCGATTTCATTAAGACTAACAAGGACAAACCGTTCTTCGTGTACCTGCCGCATTCCATGCCGCACATTCCGTTGTATGTGCCCGATGAAATCCGCGATCCTAACCCGAAGAACGCCTACATCAATGTCATCGAGCACATCGATTCGGAAGTCGGCCGCCTGCTCAAAACGTTGGATGAACTGAAACTCGCCGACAACACCTACATTATTTATACGACGGACAATGGCCCGTGGCTGCCGTTCCTGCACCATGGCGGTTCGGCCGGTCCGTTGCGCGACGGCAAAGGCACCACCTTCGAGGGCGGTCAGCGCGTTCCGTATGTGATGCGCGGCCCCGGCATTCCCGCCGGCACCGTGTGCGATGAACTCACCGGCACCATTGATTTACTCCCCACCATCGCCGCCCTCACCGGCAAACCTTTGCCCAAGAGCAGAAAGATCGACGGCCTGGACGTGACCGGCCTGTGGAAAGGCACCGCCCAAAAATCCCCGCGCACGGAATTTCTCCATTACACCTCGCGCGGCGACCTGGAAGGCATCCGTAGCGAAAACTGGAAGCTGCTCATCAAGAAACCGCGACGCAATCCCAATAACAACCCGCCGCAAGTGTTCCTCTTTGATCTATCCAAGGATCTTGGCGAAAAAAACAACCTCGCCGAAGCCAAGCCCGAGGTGGTGAAAGAACTCCGCGCCCGCATGACCGCGCTCGACACCGAGATCACAAAAAACGCCCGCAAGCCCTGGTTTAAAGACTGACCGGCGATCCCCTGCCGTCAGCTTGCCGGTGCATTCTCCTGATAAATCATGATCAGGTTGCCGCAGGTGTCGTCGAGGGTGGCGACGATTGAGGTGCCACAATCCATCGGTTCACCTCGGAAACTCACGCCCTTTTCCTGAAGCCGGGCGTACTCGGCTTGGATGTCATCCACGAGAAACGCGGTCAGGGGGATGCCTTCCTTATACAACGCCTTTTTGAACGTCTTCGTTGCGGGATGCTCGCCGTTGGGCTCGAGCAGCAGCTCCGTGCCGTCGGGTTCATCGGGTGACACCACGGTCACGAACCGCGTGTCGCCCATCGGGATGTCCCTCTTTTTCTCGAAGCCAAGCACGCCGGTGTAAAATGCCAGCGCATGGTCGAGGTCTGTCACGAAAACACTCTCCAGCTTAATCCTCATCGCACGTTTGAGTTACTCTTCGGCCGGGCGGTCCGTGCGCTTGGCATACATATAGGCGTTGCCGTCGATGGCCGTGACGACGTTGCCCCGGATGGTCACCGAGGGGGAGTAGTAGCCGATGCGCCCGACCGGTTTGCCGGCCTCCGCATCTTTCGCCGCTTGCACAGTCATCTGCCACGCTTTCTCAAGATTCTTGAGGCCCTTCTCGTAATTCTTCGGGCGCAGTTTTTCGTTTTTGATGACCGGCGGTTTCGGCTTGTGAATCACGAAGGTGGCCTTGTCAGCCTTGGCGTGAACCCACGCGCACGGCCGACCCCAGATTTGATGACCTTTGTAGCCTGGATCATGGTCGTCCTTGATCACCACCATCTTGATTTTTGCCGAGCCGATAATCGTCACCTTCTCTTTCTCGAAAGTGACCTTCTCGGCCTTGATCAAATAAACATCCGTGTCCGACACCGCTTGGCCAAGCGGCACCGCCACAGCCAACAGGACAAGGGCCGCGATCAGCGAGAGGTAACTTTTCATAATAATGTCGGTGCGAAACGTAGCACCGCCGTTTTCGCCGTCAACCGCGATGTGTACCTCTTTTCCATTGCCGCCGTTTCCATCGCGCGGAATACTCGCGACCTGGCCAAGCGCCATCAAATGAACATGGTTAAGAACCGTCCCCGTCCAGCAACGAATCGATGAGCCTTCCTAAAATTGCGGTGACGATGGGCGACCCTGCCGGGGTGGGGCCGGAGGTGTGTCTGCACCTGTTGCAGAACGCCGAGATCGCGCGGCTCTGCACGCCGGTTGTTTTTGGGGATGCCGCCGTGCTGGAGCAGGCGGCCGCGCAGTGCCGCTTGGCCAAGCCGGGAAAAGTCATCGGTGGCTTGGGCGAGGCCGACGCGCCGTGCGTGCTCGACATCGGCGCAATTGGCTTTGGCGATTTCGAAACCGGTACCGTCAATGCCGCCACCGGCCGCGCCGGTTACACGTACGTCGAGGACGCCATCAACGCTGCGCTCAGCGGCCAAGTCGCGGCGGTGACGACCGCACCGCTCAACAAGGAGGCGCTGCACGCGGCCGGCATTCCGTTTCCCGGACACACCGAGATTTTCGCCGCCAAGACCCACGCGCCGCGGTCGTGCATGCTGCAATACTCAAGCGAGATCCGCGCCGTTTTCGCGACCACGCACGTCGGCTACTCAGAGGTGCCGAAGCTGCTGACCAAGGCGCGCATCCTCGACGTGCTCGAACTCGGCGCGCAGGCGATGCGGCGCATTCGCGGCGGGGAACCAAAGATCGTCGTGCTCGGTCTCAACCCGCACGCCGGCGAGCACGGCCTGTTCGGCGGCGAGGAAGCGGAAACCATTCTCCCGGCGATCGAGGCGGCGCGGGCGAGTGGTTTTGATGTCGAGGGGCCGATCCCGCCCGATACCGCATTCCTGCCAGCCAAGCGCCGCGCGACCGACCTGTTTGTTTGCATGTATCACGACCAAGGGCATATCCCGCTCAAGGCGCTTTGTTTCGACGAAGCGGTGAACACCACGCTTGGCCTGCCGATCGTTCGCACCTCGGTCGATCACGGCACCGCACTCGACATCGCCGGCCTTGGCCAAGCGAATCCCAACAGCCTGTTCGAGGCAGTGAAACTGGCGTTAAAGTTTATTTGATTGTCCCGGGAGGGCGCTTGGCCAAGCGCGATCGATGGCTTCATGAGGATTCTCGAATAGTTCTCCACCCGGGGCGTCCATTCAAAGTTTGCTGGCAATTTGGAAGTTTGATCGCAGAATGGCGGTTCACCGGAGGTTTATCATGTTGGATCCTAATAATTTATCACGACGTTCGTTTCTGAAAGCCGGCGGCGCGACGATGTTGCTGCCGATGTTGCACTCGTCTCCCGCTGCGATGGCGGCCAAGGCGGCAGCCAAACCGGACAAAAAACTGGTGATCATGTACATCCCCAACGGGATTGTGCGCCGGCAGTTTTTCCCGGGCGAAGATCAGGCGGCAATCCCTGGCTTTATCGGCGGATTTAATGCCGACAAAACCAAGGAGCAACGGCGGTTCAATCAGGAGCCGGGCATCTACGATCTCGAATGGACGCCGACGATGCAGCCGCTAAAGGCGCATGCGAAGGACATCACGATGGTCACCGGCCTGGATCGCACGTTTAAGAACGGCCAGGACGTCCACGCGCAAGGCGCCTCGTGTTACCTCACCAGCCTCTCGCCCGAGCAGGCCGCCGACGCAGGCATTCGTCATCCGAACGGCCGCACGCTCGATCAGGTAATCGGCGACAAGGTCGGGCACAAGACCGTGCTCAATACGCTGGAGATCGGCTGCAACGGATTCCGCGCGCCGAAGGAGCCGATTGAGTTCGATAACATCTCCTGGTACGGCCCCGGCAAAATCGCCCCCTCCATCCGTGACCCGCGCAAGCTCTACGACCGACTCTTCTCCAAGGACAGCCTCCGCGCGCACGTGGGCGATGTGACCGATTTGGTGCTGGCCGATGCCCAATCCCTTTCGCGCAAACTCTCCTCTGATGACCGCGCCACCATGGAGGAATACATGACCATGGTGCGCGACGTGGAGGTGCGCATGGCCAAGCTCGAGAAGCTGCTGGCCGATGCGGATGTGACCGTGCCCAAGGAGGAAATCCTGCCGCGCGGCGAATACATTCGCCTACAGGCCGACCTGATGCTGCTCGCCTTCCAGATGGGCATCACAAATATTTCCACTTTCATGATCGGCCCCGAGCGCTGGGACGCTACGCTGATGTACGAGGGCGTGTTCGACAAGCCCGTGCAGCATCACAACATGACGCACAATCAGAAAGGCAACGGCTATCTGGAGCTGGCGAAGATCGATACCTTCCACATGCAACAGTACGCCTACATGATCCAGCGCATGAAAGAGATCAAGGAATCGGACGGCAGCACCATGCTGGATAATTCGATGATCACCTACGGCGCGGCCTTAGGCGACGGCGCCACGCACCAGTTCTACGATCTGCCGATGATCGTAGCCGGCGGCGCACAGGGCCAGATCAAGCAAGGCCGGTTCATCCGAATGAAGAGCGGCACCCTCAACTCCAATCTCTGGCTCACCCTCGCCAACCTGATGGGGCTGGAAATGAATTCCTTCGCGGACAGCCATGGCGTGATCTCCGATCTGTGGACGTAATTCATTCGATGAAGAACAATCGCATGCGGCTCGGCGTCAGCTTGTTGGTTTTCGCTCTCAGTTGGCTGCCGGTTCGGGCTGCCGATGAGTTTCAGCAGGAACTCCGGCCGATCTTTGCGCAACACTGCGTGAAGTGTCACGGCGGCGACAAGGTGAAGGGCAAGATCAACCTCAAGGAGATCGGCAATGCCCGGCAGTTCCTCGGCAAGCCGGCGTTGATCAAGGAATTGATCGACGTCCTAGACGCCGGCGACATGCCGCCGGAGGATGAGCCGCAGCTCAAACCAGCCGACCGCGCCGAGCTGCTCACCACGCTCAAGGCCATGCTCCGCACCGCCACCACCGGTCAGGCAGCCAAGCGCAATCCGCCCCGGCGCCTGAACCGTTTCCAGTACAACAACGCCGTGCGCGATTTGTTTCAGCTCAACCGCAACGTGTTTGCGCTGTCGGAAAAACTGATGACGCGCGAGACCATCTATTTGAATGCGCCCAAGATGCCGGACCGCGTGAACGCCCGCTCGCACGCGCTCAATCCCAGCGGCGGACTGGCCGAAGTGAAGCCGTTCCCGCAGGATCTTCGTGCCTCGCACGGGTTTGATAATCAGGCCAATCAACTGACCCTCTCGCCGTTGTTGCTCGATGCCTTTTTTCGCCTGAGCGTTTCGATCATCGAAAGCCCGGACTTCAACGAAAACACCGTTGGCATTTGGAACACGTTTTTTAAGGCACCTGCCGAAGGCGCGGATCTGCCCGCCGAGACGCGCCAGCGCATTGCCGAGTTCCTGCGGCATGCCTTCCGCGGCCCGGTGGAGCCCGCCACGATTGAGCGGTACACGGCCTATGCGCTCGCCAAGATGAAACAGGATCTGGCGTTCACCGACACGATGAAGAAGGTCGCCTCCGCGGTCCTGTCCTCGCCGCTATTTCTGTACCACTACCAATCCACCGACCCCCAGCAGCGCTCCTTCGCTCTCGCCTCCAACCTCTCGTTTTTTCTGTGGGCCAGCAGCCCGGACGCCGAACTGCTTAAGCTTGCCGAGAGCGGCGAACTGGCCAAGCCCGAGGTGCTGGAGAAAACCATCGACCGCATGCTGGCCGATCCGAAGGTGGAACGGTTCCTCGATTCGTTTCCCTCCCAATGGATGCAGCTGGAAAACATCCTCGCCGCCACGCCGGACCCCAAGCAGCACCGCTATTTCTCGTTGGACAAACAAAACCCCGCCAGCCTGCAGATGCTCATCGAGCCGCTGTTGCTCTTTGATTCGGTGTTCGTCGAAAACCGCCCGATCACCGAGCTGGTGTTGCCCGAGTACAGCTACCGCAGCGATTTCCTCAAGGACTGGTACACGAGCGATCTGAAACCAACACAGGTCGATCGCAAAAAAATCGAAAAAGAAAACAAACCAATCGAAGCCAAGCGCCGGGCCGCCGAGGCCGACATTCAAGCTGCCAAAACCGAACTCGAGAACTACACCCAATCAATCCCTTCGATCGTCGAAAAAACCGCCAACAAAATTGATCTCGCGCCCGGCCAAGCGCAGTGGGAAACCGCCCAGCTTGAGGCTTTGGCCAACACCGCTGCACTGTCACCGTGGCATCGCATCGGGCCGTTTGGCGAAGGCGATCTCAAAAAAGCCCACGAACGGGCATTCATCGATGAACCCAGTGTGGATCTTAAAAAAAACTACGGCGACCGTAAGTGGGAACAGACCAAAAACCTTGAGGATGGTAAAACTCATCAGTTAACCGGCGCCAACTGCAGCACGTATCTGTTCCGCACCATCCACTCCGGGATCGAGCAGGAACAGGAACTCTCGATCGGCAGTGACGACAGTTTCAAGATTTGGCTCAACGGCAAACTTGTCGCCGACAAGTACATCTCGCGCGGGCTCGCACCGGATCAGGATCAGGTCAAGGTGCGCTTGGCCAAGGGCGAAAACAAACTGCTTTTCAAGGTCTCCAACGGTGGCGGTGGCTACGGATTTTACTTCAAGACCAAATCGGTGCCGCTTCCCGCCGAGGTCGCTGCTGCGCTCCGAGTGGAGACGGCCAAGCGCTCCGACGAACAGCGCGCGACCTTGACCAAGCAGTACCGCACCTTGGCCAAGGAGTTGGAGCCGATCCGCAAGGAAACCGAGACCCAACGACAGAGCTTGGCCAAGGCGCTGAACCAAGCGCAGGACGCGTTAAATAAACTGCCCAAGCCGCGCAATCCGAATGATGTTCAAAACGAGATGAATCGCCGTTACGACGACGAGATGCGGGGCAAGTTGAAGGGCAACGAATTCGTCCGCGTATCGGCCAAAAACCCACGCTACGGAGGCGTGATCACCAGCGCCGCCATGCTCAGCATGAACAACGGCACGCACCGCACACACCCAATCGCCCGAGGCGCATGGGTCATCGAGGTGATTTTTAACGACCCCCCTCCGCCTCCACCCAACGACGTGCCGCCTCTGAACGAGGACGCCGCCGAGGAGCATCTCACCATCCGCGAAAAGTTTGCCGTCCACCGCGAAAACCCGGACTGCGCCGGCTGCCATTCGCGGCTCGACCCGCTTGGCTTCGCACTCGAAAACTTCGACATCACCGGCCGTTGGCGTGACAAATACCCCAACGGCCGCGACGTCGATGCCACCGGGACGCTGTTGCGGAAATACCCGTTCAGGGATGCCGTGAAATTCAAGGAATCGATCGTCAAGGAGGACAAACGTTTTGCCAAGGCATTCACCTCACATCTCCTGCGCTTCGCCCTCGCTCGCGAACTCACGCCATCCGACACGCTAACCGTCGATCAAATTGTGAATCGAACCGAGGCCGACCAGTTCCGCTTAAAATCTCTGATTACCGAG
The DNA here is from genome assembly GCA_014382705.1 of Verrucomicrobiota bacterium. GTDB lineage: Bacteria > Verrucomicrobiota > Verrucomicrobiia > Limisphaerales > UBA1096 > UBA1096. The sequence continues at coordinate 13,273 of JACNJE010000066.1, forward strand.
GTCATTCGAAGCGAGCGATTTCAGCTGTCCAATTAAGGAGACGGCAGCGGACGCGAAGCCAGCCTGGCGAAACACTTAACTCATGACAAACACGCATCAACCCAACCGGCGGCAGTTTCTGAAAACTGGCGCGCTGGCGGCGGTCGCCGCGCCGACGATCATACCATCTTCTGCGCTTGGCCAAGCGGGCAGGCCGGCGCCGAGCAACCGCATCACCGTCGGCCTCATTGGCTGTGGGGGCCGGGGCGTGGGCGTGATGAACTCGTTCCTGAAGGAGCCCAACACGCAAATCATCGCCGTCTGCGATCCGTACAAGACACATCACCGTGGCCAAGCCAAGGGCCGCGCGCTTGGCCGCCAGCCGGCCGCCGGGATGGTCGGTAAAAAGTACGGCTCGAAGCCCTGCGACACTTACGCCGACTACCGGCGACTGTGCGCCCGCAAAGACCTCGACGCCGTGATCGTCGCCACGCCCGACCATTGGCACGCGGTGCAGGCGCTCGAGGCGCTCCGCAACGGTAAGGACATTTATTGCGAAAAACCGGTCACCCATTTTTTCGGCGAAGGCCAGGCGCTGTACCGCGAGGTGGCCAAGCGCGGGGCGATTTTTCAAACCGGCTCGCAGCAACGATCCGCGTCCAATTTCCGCCTTGCCGTGGAACTCGTCCGCAACGGGCTCATCGGCAGGGTGCGGGAGGTGCAGGTCGGTTTGCCCAAGGGGCCGGACAAGATCAAGGGCGACCCGGCCAAGGAGGATCGTTCCGGCCGTGAGGATTATCAACTCTGGACCGGCCCGGCGCCGATGTTGCCGTATGTGCACGCGCGGCATCACCAGATGTGGCGGGTGCACTTGGCCTACGGCGGCGGGCAGTTGATGGACTGGATCGGCCACCACAACGACATCGCCCACTGGGCGCTGGGCGAGGATCACGGCGGCCCGACCCGCGTCGAGGCGAGGAATTTCACGTGGATTCCCGTGCCGGTGTACAAGGCACCGGAGCAGTACGAGGTGCATTGCGAGTACGCCGGGGGCGTCCGGAGCAGCATCGGCACGCACAACACGATGGGCACCCGGTTCATCGGCGAGGACGGCTGGGTGTATGTGAATCGCGGCAAGCTGGAGGCGTCCAACCCCGCCTGGCTCAAGCCCGGGTTCGCCCCCGGCAAGTTCAAGGCATACAAGTCAACCAACCACGTCCGCAACTTTCTCGACTGTGTGAAGCGCCGCAAGCCGGCGATCTGCCCGGCGGAGACCTCGCACCGCTCCATCACCCCCGGCCACCTTGGTTACGTTTCCAACGCGCTTGGCCGTGCGCTGAAATGGGATCCAAAAAACGAGCAAATCGTCGGTGACACCGAAGCCAACACGCTGCTCAACAAAATGCACCACCGCAAACCGTGGACGCTCGGATGAGCGTTGAGGCGAAACCGATCACCCCGCTTGGCCCACACGAGCACGGCGGCGAGCCGTTTCCGCTGGTGCTGAACATCTCGGCGGCGAATCTTTCGGAGGCCTGCGATTGGGCGGGCGAACACGCAGCCGAACTTGACGCCCAAGCCGCTGCGCACGGAGCGGTGTTGGTGCGCGGGTTGCCCTTGGCCAAGCCGGAGGATTTTGACGCGGTCGTCGGCGCGTTTGGTTACCCGAACTTTTCCTACGACGATTCGCTCTCCAACGCCTATCGCATCAACTACACGCCACGCGTTTTTTCCGCCAACGAGGCGCCGCCGGACCTCACCATTTTTCTGCATCACGAAATGGCGCAGACGCCAATTTGTCCCAGCAAGCTGTTTTTCTTCTGCCAAACAGCGCCCGACGAGGGCGGCGCGACGCCGATTTGCCGCTCCGATATTTTGTGGGAGCGCCTGCGTGAACAACGGCCCGGCTTCTCGGAGGCCTGCGTGGCCAAGGGCTTGAAGTATTCCAACGTCATGCCGGCCGAGGCCGACGAGTCGTCCGGCATGGGGCGCAGTTGGCAAAGCACCTTCAGCGCGGACAGCCGCGAAGCCGCCGAGGCGCGCTTGGCCAAGCTGGGTTATTCGTGGGATTGGCAGGCCAACGGCGACCTCCGCGCCACCACGCCGGTGCTCCCCGCCGTGCGCGAACTCGGCGACGGGCGAGCCAGTTTTTTCAACCAGTTGATCGCTGCCCACAAAGGCTGGAAAGACACCCGCAACGACCCGGCCAAGGCGATCACCTTCGGCGACGGCACCCCGCTGGATCCGGCAGACGTGGCCGCCGCCAGCGCCCTCGCGGACGAGTTGGCCGTTGACATCCGGTGGCACCTCGGCGACCTCGCCTTGATCGATAATTACGTCGCCATGCACGGCCGCCGCGCCTTCAGCGGCACCCGAAAAGTCCTCGCCTCACTTGTGGCTGGCCGTTGATTCAGGGCAATCGGCGCAAAGAAATGGTTGGATCAGGCAGATTGAAGGTGTATTGTTTTCGGCGCGATTAACCCACCGAATCATATGAACGAGTTGTTGAACAAGGAACACCTGAACATGATTGGCCGGCGTCGTTTTCTGAAGCAGGCGGCTTTGGGGACCACGGTGTTCTGGACAGTCAAGGGCGCCTTTGCAGAGGCCCTCACGTTGACACCCCGGCAGACTGAAGGCCCTCTCTATCCCGACCATCTTCCGTTGGACACGGACAACGACCTGTTGCGGATCAACGACGCCATCACCCCGGCGGTCGGCGAGGTGACCCATGTCAGCGGGAAGATCCTCGACCCAAAAGGAGACCCCATCAAGAATGCCATCGTGGAAATGTGGCAGGTGGACAGCCGGGGCGTCTACATCCATTCGCAGACCGCGAACAATTCCAAGAGGGACAACAATTTCCAGGGCTTCGGCCGGTTCACCACCGGCAGTTCCGGCGAATATTATTTCAGAACCGTCAAGCCGCCTCCATATGGAGGACGGGCGCAGCACATTCATTTCGCTGTGATCCGGGGAAAGCATCGGGTGTTGACCACGCAACTTTACGTGAAGGGTGATCCCAAGTTGAAGCGGGACGGCCCCATCAACGCGATCAGGAATCCGAAACTGAGAACCATGCTTATTAGGGAGTTCAAGCCGTTGAAGGGATCGACAACTGGAGAGTTGACCGTTGGGTTTGACCTGGTTGTCGGTGTCACACCGGAGGATCCCAAGGAGGATTCGTTGCGGTTTCAAAACCCGAAATACAAAAAGGGTTGAAGCTCCGTGGCGAAGGTTGTCCCGTCGAACAAACACAAAATAAGCATTTAAACGCCAGTGATGCATCAGCTATTTAAGAGCGTTTCAATGTCGCTGGGGCTGGCGGCAGTGGGCGCGGTGGCCGAACCGACGACAGAGCAGGTCGAGTTCTTTGAGAAAAACATCCGGCCGGTTCTCGTCGAGCGCTGCTACGAGTGCCACAACAGCGGCGACAAAGCCAACGGCGGCCTGGCGCTGGATTGGCGCGGCGGCTTGGCCAAGGGCGGCGAGCGCGGGCCGGTGATGGATGTTTCCAACCCGGCTGAGAGCCTGTTGCTTCGGGCGATCCGGCACGACGACAGGGAACTGAAAATGCCCAAGGACGGGCCGAAACTTTCCCCGACGGTGATCGGCCAGTTCAAGCAATGGATCGCGATGGGTGCGCCTGATCCGCGTGCCGAGTCGCCGACGCGGGAGGCCTTGGCCAAGGCCACGTCGTGGGAGGCCACCCGCGAACGCCGCAAACAGTGGTGGAGTTTTCAGCCGATCCGTTTTCCCGCCCCGCCGCAAGTGAAGGGTGATTGGGCGCGAACCGACATCGACCGGTTCATTCAGGCCGGCTGGGAGGCCGACGGTCTTTCGCCGGCCGGTGACGCCGCGCCGCGGGCACTCCTTCGCCGCCTGTCGTTCGTGTTGACCGGCCTGCCGCCCACGCCCGGGGAGAGCGCGGCGTTTGTGGGGGAGGAGGCCAAGGGCGACCGCCGGGCTGCCGTTGAAACCGCCGTCGAGCAGTTGCTTGCCTCGCCGCATTTTGGCGAGCGCTGGGCGCGGCACTGGATGGACTGGATGCGCTACGCCGAGTCGCTTGGCAGCGAGGGCGATCCTGCCATCCCGAACGCCAGCCGGTATCGCAACTACCTGATCCGCGCGCTCAACGCCGACGTGCCGTACGACCAGTTGCTGCGCGAGCACATCGCGGGGGATTTGCTGGAGCAACCGCGGCTCAACGAGGAGCTGGGATTCAACGAGTCGGCGATCGGCCCGGCGCAATACCGGTTTGTGCTGCAAGGGTTCGCGCCGACCGACGCGCTCGACGAGCTGGTGCGGACGACCGAAAACCAAATCGACGTGGTGTCCAAGGCGTTCCTTGGGCTGACTGTGTCGTGTGCGCGCTGCCACAACCACAAGTTCGACCCGATTAGCCAGGAGGATTATCACGCGCTTTACAGCATCATGACCAGTTGCCGCCCGGCGATGGTGAACGTGGACACGCCTGCGCGCCAGGAAACCCACAAGGCCGCCTTGGCCAAGCTGAAGCCGAAGATTCGCGCCGCGCTCGCCGGGCATTGGCTGGCCGAGGCGGATCAATTCGCGGGACGGCTTCGCCAGCCAAGCGCCGAGTGGCAGAAGGCGATCGACGAGGCCAAGGCACCAAAAAACCCGCTGCACGCATGGCACAAACTGCGCTTGGCCAAGGGCGCCGAGTTCGGCCAGGCGTGGAGCCGGCTTGCCGCTGATTTTGCAAAAAGCAAACAGGCGCTCGAGGAACAGCGGGGGCGCAACTATGCCCAGCGATGGCAGCTCGGCCGCGACACGGCGTCGCTTGGCCGATGGGTTCTCGACGGCAACGGGATGAGCGGCGCGGTGGCCAAGGCCGGTGCCTTCCGCGTGCTGCCAAGCGGTGAGCGAATCGTGGACGACATCCTGCCGGCCGGCGTTTATTCCCATCTACTCTCCGACAAGCACGCCGGGGTGCTTGGCTCGCCGCAGTTTCGCATCGGCCCCGACCAAAAACTGTTCGTGCGCCTCATCGGCGGCGGCGACGCGATGGCCCGGTACGTCGTCCAAAACTACACACGCAACGGCACGGTATACCCGGTCACCCGGCTCAAGGATGGCAAGTGGCGGTGGCAATCGTGGAGCCTCAACTATTGGGAAGGGGACGAGGCACACCTCGAGGTCACCACGGCCGGGGAGCAGGCGATCCTCGCCGTGAACAAGCCGAACTCATGGTTCGGCGTGAGCGACTTGGCGATTTTGGACAAGGGGCAACCGGCCCCGCGCGAGGAATTCGCCGGGTTCGTTGCGCCGCTGTTTGCCAAGGGCGATCCCGGCAACGCCAAGCGCTTGGCCAAGCGGTACTCGGCGGTGCTGAGGCGGAGCATCCGCGCTTGGCAGCGGGACCGGATGAGCGACGAACAGGCCCAATTCCTGAGCTTTTTCGTGCGGAACGGCTGGTTGTCCAACACGCTGGAGACCGCGCCGGAGGTCGCGCCGTTGGTGGCATTGTACCGGCGGCTTGAGGCCGAGGTGCCGGTGCCGCGGCGCGCCCCGGGTGTCATCGAGGCGGAGGCCGTGGATCGGCCGCTGTTCGTGCGCGGCAATCACAAGCAGCCGGCCGAGGCGGTGCCGCGCCGGTTCCTCGAGGCGTTCGACGCCACGCCGTTTGCGGCGGACAACTCCGGCCGGCTGGAACTGGCCGAGGCGATGCTGCACCCGGACAACCCGCTTACCGCGCGCGTGATCGTGAACCGGCTCTGGCATCATTTGCTTGGCCGCGGACTTGTTGCCACGCCGGATAATTTTGGAAAGCTGGGCGGGATCCCGTCGCATCCCGACCTGCTCGACCACTTGGCGAGGCGCTTCGTCGCGGGAGGCTGGTCGATCAAGAAACTGATCCGCGAGATCGTGCTCACGCGAACCTTTCAACTGGCGGCCATGCCGACGTCCGAGGCGCATGAGATGGACCCGGACAACCGGCTGCTGACCCGCGCGCGGGTGCGGCGACTCGAGGCGGAGGCGATTCGCGACGCCATGCTGCAGGCGAGCGGCTCGCTGGACCGCACGCCGCTGGGCGGGTCGGACAATTTCGACACAAATCGCCGCAGCCTATACGTGCGCCTCATTCGCAACCGGCTCGACCCGTTCCTCACGGTGTTCGACGCACCGGTGCCTGCCAGCACTAAAGGGCGGCGCGACGAGACCAACGTGCCGGCGCAGTCGCTCACGATGATGAACGACCCGTTTGTCCTCTCGCTGGCGGAGCGCTTGGCCAAGCGCGTGCGCGACGACGAGACACTTGAAACCGCCGAGGCGCAGATTTCAAAAATGTTCCGGTTGGCGTTGAACCGGGAGGCCACTCCGGTGGAGTTGGCCAACGCCAAGGCGTACCTTGACGAGTTGACCGCGCCGGAGAATTCGTTGCGCGAGCTGGCACAGGCATTGTTTAATTTGAAGGAGTTTATTTATTTACAGTAACGAGACGCAGCGGGCTACGGAGGGAAAAAATGAACGATCGAAAAAAACTCAATCGGCGTGAGATGTTGACACAGTGTTCGACTGGTTTCGGGATGCTGGCATTGCAGGGGTTGATGGCAAGCCCCGCGTTCGCCGGCACGGCACGCCGGTCACATTTTCGGCCGCGCGCGAAGCAGGTGATCCTCTGCTACATGTCCGGCGGCGTGTCGCAGGTGGACTCGTTCGACCCGAAGCCGAAGCTGCGCGAACTGCACGGCAAGCCGATGCCGGTGAAGATCGAGCGCACGCAGTTCAACAACAACGGCAACGTGATGGCGTCGCCGTTCGAGTTCCGGCAACACGGACAAAGCGGCATCCCGGTGAGCAGCATGTTTCCGCACGTCGCAGAGTCGGTTGATGAACTGGCGGTCATCCGCTCCATGACCAGCAAGGTGAATGAGCACGCGCAGGGCAACTACGCGTTTCACACCGGCTTTCCAATCATGGGGCATCCATCGGCGGGCGCATGGGTGTCGTACGGCTTGGGCACGGAGAATCGGAATCTGCCGGGGTTTGTGGTGTTGCAGGCCGGCGGGGCGGCGGTGCCGCACGGCGGGGTGGGCCTGTTCAGCAACGGTTATTTGCCGGGGCAATACCAGGGCTCGATCATCGTCGGCGACAAGTCACCGGCGGTGCGCAACATCCGGCCGCGCGAGGTCGATGCCACGCAGCGATCGCGGCTGGATTTTGTGAAGGGGCTGGACGCGGATTTTGTGAATCGCATCGGCGGCAACAACGACGTCGAGGCGGCGGTGCGCAATTACGAGACGGCGTATCGCATGCAGGCGTCCGTGCCGGAGTTGTGCGACCTACGGGGCGAGACGGCGGCCACGAAAAAACTGTACGGCATGGACTCCCCCAACGGCGTGACGGCGGCCTACGGGCATCAGGCATTGCTGGCGCGGCGGCTGGTGGAGCGCGGCGTGCGGTTTGTCGAGTTGAGTTGTCTGCCGGAGAAGATGGGCGGCGGTCAGGCTCCCAACCCGTGGGATCAGCATGGGAACCTGAAGGGCGGCCACGAGAATATGTCGCTGCAGGTCGACCAGCCGATCGGCGGGTTGCTGAAAGACCTGAAGGCGCGCGGGTTGCTCGACGACACGCTGGTGATTTGGGCCGGGGAGTTTGGCCGGACTCCGTTCTCGCAGGGCAGCAACGGCCGGGACCACAACCCGTACGGCTACAGCGTCTGGATGGCGGGCGGCGGCGTGAAGGGCGGCACCGTTTACGGCGCGACCGACGAGCTGGGCTACCACGTCACCGAGAACAAGTGCGACATCTACGACCTGTGGGCGACGGTGCTTCACCTGATGGGTCTGGATCACGAGGAACTGACCTACCGCCACGGTGGCCGCGACCTGCGCCTGACCGACGTCCACGGCCGGGTAATCCGGGACGTGATCGCCTGAGCCTGATCGCTTGGCCAAGCGCGGGTAGCGTTAGATTTCACTGCGTGCCGATTATAATCCTCAGCAAAACCAGATTTTTGTTGAGCTCGGCACCTTAAATGCTAATTTTCTTTTTTTAGCATTTAATTAGCAGTTCGAAATGAAACTTCCGCAACCACCTCCCGATCCGGCCGGTTTACTCAATCGGCTGGCGGATGCCGCGCCGGGGGATGAGATTCTTTCGGTATTCGCGGGGAAATGGGAGGTGCCCGGCCGGTATTTGCACTGGGACAATCTTCGCCACCGGGAGCCACCGAAAGGGCTTACCGTGGAGGAGTGGTGGTTGAGAATCCGACTGAACCGGAACAGCGGGATGCAGCCGATTCCCTTGTTGGATTTATCCGGCACCGCCTTTGGGTATGGGGTACCTGAATTTATCCAACGGCGGATTCATGAGATTGATTTTGGCGGCGGCGGATTCAAGTCCGTCCGGGGGCAGAATCCGGATGCCGGCACGAGCGAGCGCTACCTGGTCAAATCCCTCATCAGCGAGGCGATCACGTCCAGCCAATTGGAGGGTGCGGCCACCACCCGGCAGGTGGCCAAGGAGATGCTGCAATCGGGCCGTCCCCCTCGGGATCGTCATGAACAGATGATCGCAAACAACTACCGCACGATGCAGCGGATTGTGGAAATTCATCAAGAGCCGATGACGCCGAGGCTGGTTTGCGAATTGCATCGGCTGGTGACTGAGGACACGCTGGGCAATCCGGCCAAGGCGGGGCGGCTGCGTGTGGCGACGGATCAAGTGCAAGTGACCACAACGGATGAATCCGTCATCCTGCACGATCCCCCGCCAGCCACCGAACTGAAAGCGCGGATGAAAGCGATGTGTGATTTTGCGAACGGCAAATCACCGTCATCCTTCATCCCCCCGGTGGTGTGCGCCATTCTGCTGCATTTCTGGCTGGCGTACGATCATCCCTTTGTGGATGGAAACGGGCGTACGGCCCGCGCCCTGTTTTATTGGGCCATGCTGAACCGGGGCTATTGGCTGCTGGAGTTCATCTCCATTTCGGAGATTATTTTGAAGGCTCCGTCCCGATACGCCCGTTCGTTTCTATACGCGGAGTCGGATGCCAATGATCTGACCTATTTTCTGGATCACCAAACGCAGGTGATCATGCGGGCGATTCAAGAGTTGCACGAATACATCGGCCACAAAAAGCAGGAAGCCCGGGAGGCCGCCGCCCGCCTTGGGAAATTGGGGCGATACAACATCCGGCAGGTCGCCCTGTTGTTGCATGCTCAAAAAAACCGCCGCCAAGTTTACACGGTTCACAGCCACAAGACCTGCCACAGGGTGACCACCCAGACCGCCCGCACCGATCTGGAGGAACTGCACCGCCATCGGTTGTTGAACAGGGGTAAACATGGCAGGGCTTTCACCTACACCCCGGCTGCCGGCTTGGAGAAAAAACTCCGCGCGGGCGACCACTGACGCCGCGTAGAGTCACTTCTCCCTCAACGTCATGAGGTAAGCCATGACGTCGGCCAACTGTTGGTCATTGAGGAGCAGGTTCATCGGCGGCATTGGGCTGGCGCCGAGTTGGTCGAAGCCTTCGGCCAGCGTAGCAGTCGGATTGACGAGGCTTTCGTAAAGGTAGGCGCGATCTTTGCGGCTGGCGATGCCGTCCATTGCCGGGCCGATGACGCCGCCCTCGTTGCCGACCTTGTGGCAGCGGACACAGGAGGCAACGGCGTGTTTGTGGAAGATGTCCTTCCCGCGGTCAGCGAGTCCCTTGATCTCTTTTTGGCCGTCGGCTTTTTTGTAGATGGGTTTGACTTCCTGCAGGGAGAGGTCGTCGTACCAGGCGGTGCCCGTGGCCTGCCCCCAGCCGCCGAAGAGGCAGTTGAGCGTTAGTGTGCCGGGCTGGGTGTTCTCGAAAACCAGCTCCACTTTTTTCCAGTCGCTGTTGCCTTTGACGGCGGTGGTTTTGCCTTTGAGCTGCAGTTCATGGACATTGAGCAGGGCACCGTGGCCGCCGTTGACGCCCTCGGTTTTGACCCAAGCACTGAGTGCGTAGGTGGTGCCGGTGTTGAGTTTGATGCTGGTGTAGATGCTGGTGTCGTGGCCGCTGCCGGAGCGGATTTTCACCGAGGCCTTGCCGGTTTTGACGTGGCTGGCGCGGGTCTCGATGGCGTGCTCAACGTCCGGCCCCTTGGCGCTGTAAGTGCGCACTTGCCAGCCGTTGGGGAGCTTGCTGTTGTTGGCCTCGAACGACGCGTTGGCCAACAGGTTCGGGCCGCGCTCGTAGCCGATGACGTTGGTCTCCTCGGCACCGGCGGCCTGCAGGGCGAGCTTGAGCCATTCGTCCTCGGCATTGGTTTTGTCCTTTGCCAACACGCCGGCGGCTCGTTTGTGGGTGGCGGATTCCGGGAACTGGGCGAGCTTGACGATGGCGGCCAAGCGCACGTGCAAATCGTTGTCAGCCAGCGTGGCGCTGTCGTAGAGCAGTTGCTCGTCGCCCTTCGCTTGGCCAAGCGCACGGACGGCGTTGCGTTTCACCTCGGCGTCTGTGTTGATGAGCGCGGCGCGCTTGGTTTCCTCGTCGAGTTCGCCAAGGCCGTCGAGTGTCCAGAGCGCGTGGATGGCACCGACCCCTTGGCCGAGCGCGCGTTTGCGGAGTGCCTTGACGGCCTTTTTGTTTTTGCCGTCAACAATCAGGCGCTGCGCGGTCTGCCTCCAAAACAGGTTGTCGCTGTCGAGCGCCTTGACGAGTTTGCGGGGGCTAGCCTTGGCGAGGGACTTGATTTTGGATTTCGGTGCGCCTTTCCAAATTACGCGATAAATGCGGCCGTGCTGGCGGTCGCGGTTTGGATTGACGTGGGCGTTGCCGCGGCCATTGCGGGCGGCGTAACCGCCACGTCCGGCACTCGGGGTGGGGTTGTGCTGGATGATGAAATTGTACCAGTCGGCGATCCAGAGGTGGCCGTCCGGCCCGACCTCGGCGACGATGGGCGAGAACCATTCGTCCGCACTGGCGACAAAGCTGAATCCGTTTTTTGCGGTGTAGCCGGCGCCGTTTTGGCTCATGTGATACGTGCCCAGCAGGTTGCCGGTCGGGGCGCAAACGAAGGCGGTGCGGTTGCGGTATTTCGCCGGGAACGCATCCGAGGTGGCGAAGGCGTGGCCGCAGCCGGCGGTGTAGGCGTTGAAGGCGTCCACCTGCCGGATGTTGGGTGTGATCGGGTGGAACGCGCGCGAGTCGGCGATCATCTTCGCGCTCATCTTTTTGTCGCCGCTATAAACGGTCGCGGGAATGCCCCCGAAGAAACTCGGGTTGTTGTTGGCGGTGGAGCCGAAAACATCCCCGGCATGATTGAAGCCAAGACCCCAGGTGTTGTTGTTGAACTGGTGCAAAAACTCGATGTCTGAGGCGTCTGACTTGAAGCGAAAAACGCCCATGCCGAAGTTGTGCTGCTTGCCACCGAGTGAACCGTTGAAGCGGGCGTAACCGACCGTGCCGTAAATCCAGTTGTCAAAACCGTAGCGCAGATTGCTCGGGCCGGCGTGTGTGTCACCCACGCCCCAGCCGGTGAACAGCACTTCGCGGATGTCCGCTTTGTCGTCTCCGTCTGTGTCTTTCAGGAAATAAAACTCCGGTGCATGTGCGAGAATGACTCCGCCGCGAGCGAAGGTCATCGAGGTTGGGATGTTAAAGCCCTCGGCGAATACGGTGAACTTGTCGGCCTTGCCGTCTCCGTTCGTGTCTTCGCAAATCTTGATGCGGTCGTTGCCCTTGCGGCCGTCCTTGAACTCATTCGGGTAATCCACCGTCTCGACCACCCACAGCCGGCCGCGTTCATCCCAAGCCATGTAGATCGGGTTGATGATATCCGGCTCGGCAGCGAACAACTCCATGCGGAAGCCGGCCGGCACCTGCGTGTACTTCATGCTGTCCTCGGGCGAGAGCGGGAGCTGGTACTGGAGCGGCTCGGGGCGGCGTTCGTAGTTTGGGATGTTGCCGCGTTTCTCGTACTGGAGCGGCGTCCGCTTGGCGATGAAGTTGTCGTAACGCTTGCGGGCCTTATCGCCGACCGCCCACAGGATGCCGCTTTTGATCAACTGGTGAAAATCAGTGTGGCTCCAGACCCGTTGGTCGTGGCCGGAGGCGGTGTAAAAAACGCGGCCCTTGCCCTGCGTGCGCACCCACGTCCACGGCTCCGGTTTGGTGTGGGGATCGCCCGGCATCGCGTCGCGCACCATCAGCACCGTCCGGTTTTCCGTGTTGTGGTTGTTGTGAAAATAAGTCTCGTCCCAGGCGGTGAATTCCTTGACGTCCTTCATCGCGGGGTGATCCGGCTTCACGATCTTGGCGGCGAACTCCGCGCCCTGATGGCTCTTGAACCGCCCGCCGACGAGCTTGTCGAAGCCCGGCTCATTGCCGAAGCACCAGCTTGCGCAGTGCACCGGCACGAAACCGCCGCCGCCTTCGACATAGTTTTTCAGGTTCTTCCACTGGTGCGACTCGATCTTGCCGTGGTTGGCGTAGAGCAGCAGGGCGTCGAATTGGCCAAGGGTATCGGCGTCGCCCAGCGCCTCCTCGACCGAGGTGACGTAGTCGAAGTAAATCGCATCCCGCCCGAGTGCCCGGGAAAGCATCGGGTAGTAGAGGTTGGAGTTGTGATGTTCGCTCTCGTGTCCGAGAAACAGCACGCGGATCGGGCCGTCATCGGCCTTGGCGGAGGTTGAGAGTCCCGGGGCCGCGAAGGCGGCAGCGAGGCACAGCAGGGTCAGCAGTCTTCTTTTCATCATCCTGTGAACGGCCGGGAAACTTAACGCCGCCACACGCTGGGGCAAGCCAAAGACGCGCTTGGCCAAGCGCTGGTTTGCCGAAAACCGGAATTATAACAACCCTTTCCATCAAGCTGGAATCTGTTACGATGGACAACCGGACGGATTGCAACCTTGGCCAAGCGCCCCACCGGCGGGGGTGGCAAGCCGGCAACCTGTGAAACAACCATGACCACGACTTTTAAAGCAAATACCCGGCGGGATCTGCCCCGGATCGCGGAGAAACTGCGGCTCAACCGTGACCAGTTGACCGATATGCAGGCGGTGTCCGCGGTGCTGCCGTTCCGCGTCAATGACTATGTGATCGAGCACCTGATCGACCCCGACAGCGTGCCGGACGACCCGATCTTTCAACTGACCTTTCCGCAACGCGGCATGCTCGAGGCGGACGATTTCCGGCGGATGCGCGATCTTGTGGCCAAGGGCGCTCCCGAGTCGGAGATCCAGCTTGCGGCGGACGGAATCCGGGGCCGGCTCAACCCGCACCCGGCCGGGCAGATGGAGTTGAACGTGCCGAGGCTTGACGGCGAGACGGTGGCCGGGATACAGCACAAGTACCAGGAGACAGTGTTGTTTTTCCCGACGCAGGGACAGACCTGTCACGCCTACTGCAGCTACTGCTTCCGCTGGGCGCAGTTCGTTGGCAATGCCGACCTGAAGTTCGCCAGCCGCGAGGCGGAGCAACTGGTGAGCTACGTTCGGGAGAACCCGCAGGTCAGCAGCGTGCTGATCACCGGTGGCGACCCGATGGTGATGAAGACCCCGGTGCTGCGCCGCTACATCGAGCCGCTGCTGGCGGCCAGGCTGTCGAACCTGCGCAGCATCCGCATCGGCACCAAGGCGCTCGCCTACTGGCCGTACCGCTTCACCGAGGGGGAGGATGCCGACGACTTCCTGCGGCTGATCGGGGAGGTGAAGGCGGCCGGCAAACATTTCGCGCTGATGGCGCACTCAAGCCACTCGCGGGAGCTGGAGCCGGACGTTGCCCAACTTGCCGTGAAACGCATCCTCGATGCCGGTGCGGTGATCCGCTGCCAGGCGCCGTTGATCCGCAGGGTGAATGACAACGCCAACGTCTGGGCTCAGCTTTGGCGCAAACAGGAGCAGCTCGGTATGGTGCCGTACTACATGTTTGTCGAGCGCGACACCGGTGCGAGGGCCTACTTCGAAGTCCCATTGTCCTGGGCGTACAAGGTGTTCACCGAGGCGTACAATCAGGTTTCCGGCTTGTGCCGTACCGTGCGAGGGCCGTCGATGTCCGCCTCCCCGGGCAAGGTGCTAGTGGACGGCATCACCGAAATTGGCGGCGAAAAGGTGTTCGCGCTGAAATTTCTGCAGGGCCGTGACCCAAGCTGGGTGAACAAACTCTTTTTCGCGAAGTACGATCCCAAGGCCGCCTGGTTGTCGGAGCTGCGGCCGGCGTTTGGCGGGGAGCAGTTCTTTTTCGAGGATGCCATGGAGGCGGCGCTGGCAGAATCCTGTTGACTCATTAAGAAAGGACACCGAAGGGGAGGCGCTAGACTGTGGTTAGC
>JACNJE010000143.1 GCA_014382705.1 Verrucomicrobiota bacterium
ATTAACGCCATCGAGGTGCACTACTACGCGACGAAGCTGGCGTACTACCTGTCCGTCTCCCCGCTGGTCTCGGGGTTGGGCAGAAACAGGTCGGCCAACGTCCGCGCCTGTTTCGCCACGCTGGCGAAGCGGCTTTCCTCCCCGTCGAGCAGCCGGAACGCCTCGGCGTCCGATTTGTCGGAGGCGAGGTAAAGCCACTTGAGCGGTTCCACCCGGGCCGCCGGCTCGAGGCTAGGCCGGTTCAGGATGCGCTTGGCCAAGGCCAACTGTGCCTTGGGATGTCCCTTGGCCGCCGCCTGGCCGTACCAAAACTCGGCGCGCGCGCCGTCTTGGTTCTTACGAAACTCCTGCGCGGCCCCGGCGGGCAGGCCGTCGGTGATCAGCTCGTCGGGATCAAACAGGGAGCCGAGGTTGTATTGGGCCAAGGTCAGGCCGGGGACATTTTGTCGGAGCCGCGCCACGCCCTTTTCGCCCTTGAGCCGGACGACGCCCCCCGGGTCGGCGGCCCTCATGTAAAGCCCCAGCGCCTCCCGGTACAGGCTGGGCACCGGCCGGCCGCCGGCATCGGTCCGCAGCAGGCCCTGCTCGTACAGGAAACCGAGGTTGGAGAAGGCCTCCGCATAGCCCTGGGCGGCCGCCCGGCGGAACCAGAGGGCGGCCTGCTCGTACGGCTTGGGCTCGAATTGTTTGGTGTCGGCTCGGCGATCTTCCCGCCGGTACAGGTTTCCCTTGGAGTAAAGCACGCCCAGTCCGTTCTGCGCCCCGGCATGGCCGTTCACGTAGTCGGCATGATTCGGGCGCGGGGCGGCGGCGCGAAAAAACCAGTCGGCGGCGAGCCGGAAATTCTGCTTCACGTCGCCGCCGACATCGCGGGGATTCTTTTTGCCCTTGGCATAAATGATGCCGAGATCGTACTGGGCCGCCACGTTGTCGCCCCTGAAAAACCGGCCTTCGCCCAGCTTGCCCGGCCGGCCCCCGGAGAGGAGATAGACCGGCAGGGCCGGGGCATCGCCGGGAGGCAGCACGATCTGCAGCGCGCGGTCGGCGTGCGGCAGGCGCTCCGGCTGGATCGGCGGCGCATCGTGAAGCCGGAACTCCGGCACGCCGCTCTCCCGGCCGTCCGTGTCGAAGAACCAGAGAAAGTGGATCGTCTTCTCCCGCTTGGCCCCGCCGAACACGGCGAGGTCGAGCAGCAGGTCATCGCCTTCGCTGCGCACATCGGCGACGGTGATGTCGGCCGGCTCGGCCGAGTCGAACTGCCGGTCAAACACGAACTTGCGCGCTGGCACCTCGTCCCACTCGATCCGCCGGGAGTAGCCCCAGTCGATCTCCGGCTCGCCATCCGTCCGCATGAGGGTCGCTGCGCTGAAACGGAACGGGCTGTCCTGGATGACGCCCAAGTCGGCAGCCGGCACGCGGACCGTCACCCAGTCGCCTGCGGCCTTCTTCAGTTCCACGACCGCCAGCCGGTAATCCTGCAGCACGCCGTTTCCCCGGGCATGGATTTTTCCGAGGTTGGCCAAGGCCATGGCGCTCCCGGCGCGGGCCGCCTTGCCGTACCATTGGAGGGCCAGCGCCTGGCTGGCTTTCACGCCCCAGCCCTGTTCGTGGAGGAGGCCCAGCGTGTTCATGGCCATCGGGTGGTTTCCCAGCCGGGCGGCGGTCTTGTAGAGGGTGACGGCCTTGGCCAAATCGACCGGCAACTGCCCCTCGCCTGAGCGGTAAAACTCGGCTAGGCGGAAGGCGGCGTTGGCGTCGCCGTCATCGATCGCTTGGCCAAGCCGGTTGGCCAGCGTCTCCGCGCTGCCGGGATCGGCCGGCTGGGCCAGGGCCGCCGTCAGGCAGAAGCCAAGCCCGACCCAGGCTGCGTTCATGCGAAGCGTCGCCACGCCGTGAGACTATGCCGTCGCCACGAGGCGGCTCAAGTGAAAACCCCGCTTGGCCAAGCGGCAAAAAAAGGCCCGTCAACCGACGGGCCTGCAAAAAATGTTGAGCGAGGGGGCTACTTTTTCTCCCCGGCTTCGTCGGTGTCGCCGGATTCCTCGGCAGCAGCCTCGGCCTCGGCCTTGGTTGTCTCAGCCGACTCCTCAGCGGGTGCCTCGGCGGCAGGTTTCTCGGCGGCGGGAGTTTCCTCCGCCGGTTCGGTAGCTTGCGCTGTTACCCCGGCGTTGTCTTGAGCGGGGGCCGGCTCGGCGGCGGGCGTTGGCACCGCCTTGGCCTGCTCCTCTAGCGGCTCGTCCACCCATTTCAGGATGGCCATCTGCGCGGCGTCGCCTCTGCGGGCACCGGCGATCTTGATGATGCGAGTATAGCCGCCGTTGCGATCCTGGAATGACGGGGCGATGACGTCAAAAAGAATGCGAACCACGTCATGCTCCTTTCGCCATTGCTCGCGGAGCTGCTTGCCGGGCACGCCCTTGGTCCTGGGGAAAAACCGGCGCTGCGGCGCCCGCAACCGCGCGGCGGCCAGGCGGCGATGGTGCAGGGTGCCCCGCTTGCCAAGGGTCACCATCTTCTCCGCGACGACGCGCGCCGCCTTGGCCTTGGCCAAGGTGGTGACAATTTCATTTTTCTCGATGAGGCTGCGCACCATGTTGGCAAGCATCGCGTTGCGGTGCTCCCCGGTGCGGCCCAGTTTGGCGGTTCTGACTCTATGACGCATGGCTTTGGCGGGTGGCGGGTTATTCCTCGTCCTCGAGCGGTGGATCCTCGAACGCGTCCGGCGGCGGTGCGGTCGGAGGGGTGTCCAGCAGGGTCGGGTCGATTTTTTCGCCCAGTGACAGCTCATACTCCTTGAGCTTATCCTTGATCTCAGTGAGGGATTTCTTGCCGAAGTTGCGGTACTTGAGCATCTCCGACTCGGACTTCATCGCCAGGTGACCGAGGGAGGTGATGTTGGCGTTGTTGAGGCAGTTGGCCGCGCGGACGCTCAACTCGATCTCGTTGACGCTCGTGTTGAGCAACTTGCGCATCGACTCCCGGTTTTCGTCCTTGGCCTTGGCATCCTTCTCGAACTCGAACGTCTCGTCATTGATCCCGGTGAAGACGTTGAGGTGGTGCGCCAGAATCTCGGAGCTTTGCTTCAGCGCCTCGTCCGGGGTCATGCGACCGTCGGTGGTAATCTCGAGCACCAGCTTGTCGTAGTCGGTGCGCTGCCCGACACGCGCGGCCTCGACCCCGTACCGAACGCGGGTGACCGGCGAGAAAATGGAGTCGATCGGGATCACCCCGATGACCTGATCCGGCTTCTTGTTGGCATCACCCGGCAGGAAGCCGCGCCCGACCTGGATCTCCATCACCATGTCGACCTTCATCTTCTTGTCGGTGGTGCAGATGACCTGCTTTTTGTTGACGATCTTCAGCCCCGGGGGCAGTTCCAGGTCGCCGGCAGTGACCGCGCCCTCGGCGGTGACGCTCAGGCGAACTTCCTTTGGCTCCCGGTCGGTGTGGCGGAACTTGATTTTCTTGAGGTTCAGGACGATGTCGGTGACATCCTCGACGACCCCCGGCACGGTGGTGAACTCGTGATCCGCCCCCTCGATCTTCACCGAGGTGACGGCCGCGCCCTCAAGCGAGGACAACAGCACCCGCCGGAGGCAGTTGCCTATGGTGTGGCCGTAGCCGGTCTCAAACGGCTCCGCCTCGTATTTGGCAAAGGTGTCGGTCGAATCGTCCGACTTCCTAAGTTTGCTTGGTTTCTCGAAATGACCCAGTCTTATTGGCATATGTATTTAGTTTTTTTGAGCAATTTTAACCTGACCCCGTCACGGTTATTCCCGCTGGTGAGGGGTCCATATAATTGCTTTTCCAACCTCCCAAGAGGCCGGAAGTTTAACGGGAATAAAATTCTACAATGGTTTGTTCGTCGGCGATGGGCTGTATTTCCTCACGCGTGGGAAACCGCAGCACGGTTCCCTTGTAAGCATCCTTCTCCAGCTGCAACCACTCCGGCACCACCCGGCTTGTGGAGTACTCCAAATTGCGCGTGGCCAACTGGCGTGACCCACTCGTGTCCTTCACCTCAACCACGTCGTTGACCCGGGCGGTGTAGGAAGGAATGGTCATTTTGCCGCCGTTCACCACCACGTGGCCGTGGGAAACCATCTGACGCGCCTGAGCACGCGTGGCACCAAAGCCAAGCCGGTAGATGATATTGTCCAGCCGGGACTCCAGCAGTTGAAGCATGATCTCGCCCGTGACCCCCCGGTGCCGGTGGGCCTTGTCGTAGATGGAGCGGAACTGTTTTTCCATCAACCCATAGTGGAAGCGCAGCTTCTGCTTCTCCATCAACGCCAGCGCGTAGTCGGTGTACTTGCGTCGCGCGCGGGGACCGTGGGTGCCCGGCGGGTAGTTCTTGCGCTCGAGATACTTTGACGGCCCGAAAACGGGGACGCCGAACCGCCTGCTGATCTTGTCGCGTGGACCTGTGTAACGTGCCATGCTTAAATTCCTGGTTAAACCCTGCGCCGCTTCTTCGGGCGGCATCCGTTGTGCGGGATTGGGGTGACATCCCGAATGGACGTGATCTCCAAGCCCACCGCCTGCAAGGCGCGAATGGCGGATTCACGGCCCGAGCCGGGTCCCTTCACCCGAACCTCGATCTCCTTGAGTCCGTGGGCCATGGCGCGGCGGGCGGCGTCCTGCGCCACCTTTTGCGCGGCGTAAGAGGTACTCTTGCGCGACCCGCGGAACCCGTTCTTGCCGGCCGTGGACCAGGCGAGCAGGTTGCCCTGCTTGTCGGAGAGGGAGACGTGAGTGTTGTTGAACGTGGCCAAAATGGTGGCGATCCCCGAGTGGACGTTTTTCGATTTCTTGGCCTTGATGACCTTTTGCGGGGTCGGGTCGTCGCTGGTCAACAATTCCTGTGCGGAAGGCGCTGCCACGCTGCTCTCGTCATCTTCCTCGGAATCTGAATCGTCCTTCTTGCCCTTGGCCTCGTCCTTCTTGCCCTTGGCCTCGTCCTTCTTGCCCTTCGGTTCGTCCTTGCCCTTCGGTTCGTCCTTGCCCTTCGGTTCGTCCTTGCCCTTCGGTTCGTCCTTGCCCTTCGGTTCGTCCTTGCCCTTCGGTTCGTCCTTGCCCTTCGGTTCGTCCTTGGCCTTCGGTTCGTCCTTGGGCTTGGCTTTGGCCTCGGGCTTGGGTGCGGAGGCTTCCTCCGCCGGGGCAGCGGCAGGGGCTTCCTGCTTGGCTTCGGCCTCCGGCGACTGGGCCTCGGGTTGTTGAGATTTGTTTTCTTCGTCAGCCATGATGATCAGCTAAAAATCAATGTATGCCGGTCTTGGCATTGGGGTTGCGTTGGGCACCCACGGTCTTCTTTTTGCCCTTGCGGGTGCGGGCGTTGGTGGAGGTGCGCTGGCCGCGAACCGGAAGACCGCGCGCGTGGCGCAGGCCGCGGTACGACTTGATGTTCTGCAGGCGCTTGAGGTTGAGGCTGCGCTCGCGGCGCAGGTCGCCTTCCACGAGGTATTCGCCCTCCTGAATGACGTGGACGATCTTGGACAGGTCGTTCTCGTCGAGGTCCTTGGCGCGGGTGGCCGGCTTGATGCCGGTTTTTTCAACGATCTCCGAGGCGATCTTCGGCCCGATGCCGTAGACGTAGCGCAACGCGATGTCGATGCGCTTGTTGGGGGGGATGTCGACTCCGATGATTCTTGGCATGGTCTATTTCCTTTCGGTCAGCCCTGACGCTGCTTGTGCCGGGCATTGGATTTGCAGATGACACGGACCACGCCCTTCCGACGTATAACCCGGCAGTGCTCGCAAAGCCGCTTTACTGATGCGCGTACTTTCATTTTTCAAACTCGTTTCTCTATTTTCCTAAAAAACCACCACGCCATTGCTGAAGTCAGCAGGCGAGATTTCCAAATTCAACCTGTCGCCGGGCTCTATGCCCGGCACCTGTTCCCGTTGTCCCGACAACACCCGGGCAAATACCCGGTGCCCGTTGGCCAGTTCCACCACGAAGGTGGCCGGAGGGCGCTTTTCCCTCACGACTCCCTCGGCTCGGATGGCAGGTTGCCCGGGCATGTCAAAATCTCCGGCTCACCGTCGGTCACGAGGATGGTGTGCTCAAAATGAGCCGATGGCAACCCGTCCCGGGCCACCACCGTCCAGCCATCCTCCAGCACCTCGACGTGCCGTTGGCCAAGGTTGACCATCGGCTCAATGGCCAGCGTCATCCCCGGTTTAAGGATCGGGGAACGACGGCTGCCGTCGTCAAAGTTCGGGATCTGCGGATCTTCGTGAACCTTTTTGCCCACGCCGTGCCCGACAAACTCCCGCACGATGCTGTAGCCGTTGGCCTCGGCGCAGTTCTGGATGGCCCGCGAAATATCGACGACCTTGTTTCCGGGCAGCGCTTGGCCAAGCGCCTCGTCCAAGGCGCTCTCGGTCACTTCCATCAGCCGCTGCACGGCGGGGTCGCATCCCCCGACGGCCACGGTCGTGGCGTTGTCGCCGATGTAGCCGTCGTAGCGCACCCCGACATCGAGGCTGACAATGTCGCCAAACTGCAACTGCCGTTCGGAGGCCAAGCCGTGCACAACCTCCTCGTTGACGGAGATGCAAATCTCGCACGGATACTTCCGGTAACCCAGGAAGGCGCTTATGCCGCCGTGATGGCGGATGCGCTCTCCAGCGTAGCGGTCGATCTCCAGCGTCGTGACGCCGGGCTGGACAAAAGCGGCCGCCTCGCGCAGCACGGTGGAGGCCACTCCGCCGGCCAAGCGCATGGCCGCAATCTCATGATCTTTTTTCAACTGGATCATGCCATCTCCGGGCGTCTTTTCGCCCCATCCAGAGCCAAGGCAAGGCTTGGCCGGTTTCTATCAAGGAACAAACCGCTGGGGGTTTGTTTCACCGCCAGCGTCAGAAGCGGCCACGCACGCGGCCCTTCCGTAAAAATCCGTCGTAATGCCGCATCAACAGATACGACTCCATCTGCCGCATGGTGTCGAGCGTGACACCGACGGCGATCAAAATACTCGTCCCGCCAAAGAACTGGGACACTTGGAAAGGGATGGTCAGCCATTGGCCAAGCAGCATCGGAATGAGCGCGATGATCACCAGAAACGTGGCACCCGCAAAGGTGATCCGGCTCATGGTCCGGTGCAAAAAGTCGCTGGTCGCCTTGCCCGGCCGGATGCCCGGGATGTAGCCGCCGTTTTTCTTCAGGTTGTCGGCGATCTCGATCTCGTTGAACGTGGTTGCCACCCAGAAGTAGGCGAAGAACATGATCATCAGCGCGTAGGTCAGGTAGTAAAAGAAATGCGGGGGCTGAAACCAAATCGCTGCATCCTGAAAGAATGGGAACTTGGCCCCCAAGGCGTTGAACACCATTCCCGGGAACATCAGGATGGCTTGGGCGAAAATCAGCGGCATGACGCCGGAGTAATTGACGCGCAGCGGCATGAACGAACTCCCGCCGGCGTACACCTTGCGGCCCACCGCGCGCTGGGCGTGCTGTACCGGCACCTTGCGCTGGGCCTGAGTCACGGCGACCACCCCAGCGACCACCGCCAACAGCAGGAGCACCAGGAAAATCCCCTCAAACAGGCCGTGGTCACCGGTTGACTCCGGCCCGTACATGTCCCAGATCATCGGCAACGCCCTTGGCAGATCCGCCACAATACCGATCGTGATGACCAGCGAGACGCCGTTGCCGATTCCCCGCTCGGTGATCTGCTCGCCCAGCCACATCAGCAGCATCGTGCCGCAGGTGAGCGCCATCATGGTCTGTATGTGGTACCAAAGGCCGGGGAAAAGTACCAAGTCGCCGCCGGTCCAACCGGCGCCGAACACCGTGCCCGGACTCAACCAGCCGAGCGACATGACCCAACCCTGGCCCAGGCAAAGGAACAACGTCATCACCCGGCCAATCTGCATGATCTTGACACGGCCCCCCTCCTCGCGCTGGAGACGTGAGAGCCGTGGGATGATTGGGCTCATCAACTGCAGGATGATCGTGGCGCTAATGTAAGGCATGATCCCGAGGCCACCGATGGAGCACCGCTCCCAGGCGCCACCGGTGAACATGCTGTACATGCCCATGAAACCGATCCCCTGTTCGCTTTGCTGCGTACGCAGATCGTCAAAGTAATTCTGCAACACCACACCGTCCAATCCCGGGATGGGCACCCAAGCGATCAACCGGCAGACGGCCAGCACCAGAAGGGTGAAGATAATCCGCTCGCTCAGCTCCGGAATCTTGAAGCAGTTCCGGAACCCGGCAATCATGCGGGTTATGTAGTTGTCACTGGCCATGGGTTACGTTTATCGGGCGGTCAAATTCAAAAACTATTCACCGGAAGCCGCTGTGCCGCCCTTTACTGCCTCCTCGCAGGTGCCTCCTTTTTCCTCGATGGCCGTCCGTGCGTTGGCACTGAACGCGGCTGCGCAGACGGTGAGCTTTTTTTCCAGCTTGCCGCGGGCGAGAATCTTGACCCCGTCGCCGCGGCCGTTGACCAGACCAACGTCGCGAAGCGCCGCCTCGTCCACCCGGGCGCCGTCCTCAAACTGGTTGAGGCTGTCGAGGTTGACCGGAATGTAAACGGTGGCAAAGCGCTTGTTGTTGAAGCCCCGCTTGGGCAGGCGGCGGGCGAGCGGCAATTGGCCGCCCTCAAACCCCGGCCGGGTGGAGGAGCCGGAGCGGGAGCCCTGGCCCTTCTGGCCGCGGGTGCTGGTGTGGCCTCCGCGTCCGCTGCCGGGGCCGCGTCCGATCCGCTTGCGTCGGTGCTTGGATCCGGGGGCTGGTTTTAAATCGTGCAGTCGCATGTCTCGTCAGGGTGTCTATTTCGCGGCGGTGGCCGGTTGTTCCACTGCCACCGGTTCTTCCGCTGCTGCCGGTTCCTTGGCGGTTTCGGCCTCGGGTTCCGGGATGTTTTTGCCCCGGGCCTTCATGACTTCGTTGCGGTCACGCAATTCCAGCAGGCCGTGGAGCGTGGCCTTGGCCAAGTTCACGGGGTTGTTGGAGCCAAGCGACTTGCTGAGTATGTTGCGCACACCGGCCAGTTCGCAGACGGCCCGCACGGTCTTGCCGGCGATGATCCCGGTGCCGTTGGAGGCCGGACGAAGCAGCACCTTGGCTCCGTCGTACCGGCTCAAAATCTCGTGGGGGATGGTCGTGTCACGCAGGATCACGCTCACCAGTTGTGTGCGGGCGTTTTCGCTGGCCTTGCGGATGCAGTCGGCAACCTGGTTGGCCTTGCCCTGCCCCATGCCGACCCGGCCCTTTTTGTCGCCCACGACCACCACGGCGCTGAAGCCGAAACGGCGGCCGCCCTTGACCACCTTGGCCGAGCGGTTGATGCAAAGTACTTTCTCGGAAAACCCGTCATCCGGTTGGTCGTTGCCGCCGAACCGGCCGCGCTGGCCGGGACCGCCCTGACGCTGGCCGGGGCCGCCCTGACGCTGGCCGGGGCCGCCTTGACGCTGGCCGGGGCCACCGAATCGACCGCCCCCACCGCCTTGGCGCTGGCCGGGGCCTCCGAACCGGCCGCCGCCACCTTGCCGCTGGCCGGGGCCTCCGAATCGACCACCGCCGCCGCCGCCCTGGCGTTGCCCTGCTTGGCCAAGCGGCTTGGCGTCACCCTGCGTGGCAGGTTGTGCCGCGGCTGGTTTCACGTCGGCGCTTGCCTGTGGCGCCGCCTTCGGCTCCTCGGCGGAGGGAGTGCTCTCGTTTTGTTTGGGTTCTTCAGCCACGGTTTTCCTTATAGATTTAATCCTGCCTCGCGGGCTGCGTCGGCCAAGGCCTTGACTTTCCCGTGAAACCGGGCGCCGCTGCGGTCGAACACAACCGTCTTGATGCCGGCCGCCTTGGCCGCTTCGCCGGCGAGCTTGCCGATCTCACCCGCGCCGGCCGCGTTGGCGGACAGGCTGCCGGATGCCTTGGCCCGGGTGGACACCGAGGCGAGGGTGTTGCCGGCGTCATCGTCAATGAACTGGACGTAGATGTTCTTGTGGGTGAAACGCACGCTCATGCGGGGACGTTTAACCGTGCCCACTATCTTTTTGCGAATGCGCCACCGGCGGCGTTTCATCAAGTCACGTTTTTTATCAGCTCTCATTTCACCTGCCCCGGCCGAACCGCGGCGTCCTTAAAAATTACTGTACGGTCTTCCCTTCCTTGCGGCGAACCTGTTCGTCGGCGTACTTGACACCCTTGCCCTTGTACGGCTCCACCGGGTAGAACCCGCGAAGCTCGGCGGCCACGAGCCCCACCTTCTGCTTGTCCGGTCCCTCGATGGTGACACTGGTGTCCTTGTCGACGGACACTTTGACCTGGTCGGGCAGGTCGTAATTGATCGGATGGGAGTATCCGAGGTTCATGGTGACGGTGCTGCCGTTGACCGCAGCCTTGAAGCCGACCCCGTTGATCTCGAGTTTCTTCACGAACCCCTCCGACACACCGATCACCATGTTGTTGAGCAGCGAGCGGCCGAGGCCGTGCATCGCCCTGGCCTCGCGGTCGTCGCCGTCGCGGGCCACGCTCAGGGTGTTCTCCTCCTGGGACACGGTGGTGCGCCGGGGCATGTCCATCTCCAGCTTCCCCTTTGGCCCCTCGACCGAGACGTGGTTGTCGGCGATGGCCACCTTGACCTTGTCCGGCACGTCGATTGTTTTGCTCCCAATTCGTGACATAGTTTCCGATTCCGTTACCAGACCTTGAATAGCAGCTCGCCGCCGAGATTCTTTCTGCGGGCGTCGTGTCCACTCATCAACCCCTGCGGGGTGCTGACCACGGCGATCCCCATGCCGCCCAGCACCAACGGGATGTCCTTGGCGGAGGTATAATGGCGCAGCCCCGGCTTGCTCATCCGCTGCAGCCCGGAGATCACTCCCTTGCGGCCCTGGAACTTGAGGTGGATGCGTATGCACCGCTTGACGTCGCCCTCGACATTGAACGACTCAAGATAGCCCTCGTCCTTGAGGATGCGCACGGCGCTCTCCTTGATCCGGGAGTGGGGCACGGATATCTCCGGCTTCAACGCCTGGTTGGCGTTGCGGATGCAGGTCAGTAAATCAGCGATCGGGTCCATTCCAGTCTCCTTACCAGCTTCCCTTGGTCACGCCGGGGATCATCCCCGTGCGGGCCAACTCGCGAAACGTCAGCCGCGACACGCGGAACTTGCGAAAGAACCCGTGACGCCGGCCGGTGACCTCACACCGGTTGACCAGCCGCACCGGGCTGGCGTCGCGCGGCAGCTTGGCCAGGGCCTCGTAGTCGCCGCTGGCCTTCAACTCGGCCCGCTTGGCCGCATACTTGGCCACCGTCTTGGCCTTGCGCTTGTTTCGTTCCATCCAGGCTTTTTTTGCCATATCGTGCCTATTTACTTTTGCCGTCAAACGGCATTCCAAATTCCTTCAATAACTCGTACGCATCGTCGTCATTCTTGGCGGTGGTGACGATGGTGATGTCCATCCCTTGAGTGTGTTTGACCTTGTCGACGTCGATCTCGGGGAAGATCGATTGGTCGTCCACGCCGACGGAGTAGTTGCCGTGCCCATCGAACCCGGTTGATTTCACCCCGCGAAAGTCCCGAATCCGGGGCAGCGCGGTGGCCACCAAGCGATCCAGAAACTCATACATGCCCTGGCGGCGAAGCGTCACGCGGCACCCGGTGGTCATGCCCTTGCGCAGCTTGAAGTTAGCCACGCTGACCTTGGCCTTGTTCAACGTCGGCTTGCGGCCGGTGATCGTGGTCAGGTCCCGCATCGCGTCGCCCAGCACCTCTTTCCCCAGTTCGGGGCTCACGCCCATGTTAATCACGATCTTCTCGATCTTGGGCACCTGGTGGACGTTCCCGTACTTGTCCAGCCCGCGGAGCTTGGCGCGGATCTCTTCCTGATATTTTTCCTGTAACCTGGGGATCATTCTTTGGACTCGGCCTTGACGTCGGCTTCGTTGGTTGTGACTGCCTCCTTGGCTGTCCGGTTGCGCAGATAGCGCTCCTCGCGCATCACGTTGGACCAGTGGAGGGTGCCTTCGCGCTCGGCGATCTCGCCCTGCGGCTGGTCCTGGTTTTTGCGGATGTGCTTCTTGACCATGTTCAGCCCCTCGACCACCACGCGCTCGCTGGCGGTCAGGACCTCGATGACCTTGCCGCTTCGGCCCCGCTCGTTGCCGGAAAGAACGTAAACGGTGTCGCCTTTTTTAATGTGCCGTTTGTTGCCCATTTTCAGATGACCTCCGGTGCCAGCGAGATGATTTTCATGAACTTTTTCTGCCGGAGCTCGCGGGCCACCGGCCCGAAAATTCGCGTGCCGCGCGGGTTGCCCTCGGGGTCGATGATCACGATGGCGTTCGAGTCAAACCGCAACACGGAGCCATCGGCACGGCGGATCGGCGACTTGGTCCGTACCACGACGGCGTTGACCACCTCACCCTTTTTCACGTTGCCGTCCGGCGCGGCCTCACGCACATGGGCCTTGATCACGTCCCCGACGGCGGCGGTGTCCTTGCGGATGCCGAGCACGCCGATCGCCCAAGCCTTCTTGGCCCCGGAGTTGTCGGCGACGTTTAATCTGGATCTAAGCTGTAACATGTTCCGCCTCCTTGGCCGCCATGGCCAGTTCGCCACGCTTCACGATCCGGACGAGTCTCCATCGCTTGGTCTTGGAGAGCGGCCGGGTCTCCATGATTTCCACCAGATCGCCCACCTGCGCCTCGTTTTTCTCGTCGTGCGCCTGGAACTTGCTGTTCCGGGCGATAATTTTCTTGTAGAGCGGATGCGCGATCCGCCGGGAAATCCGCACCACGACCGTCTTGTCCATCTTGGTGGAGATAACCTCCCCCTCCCGGACTTTCCGGTTGCCCTCGCGTGCTGAAGCTGTTGTCTCAGTCTCGGTCATTGCCTTTTTAATTCCGTACCGCCGCCCGCTTGGCCAGTTCCACGGCTTTGTCCCTGCCCTTGGCCTGGATGTGTTGGGCCATCTCCCCGCCGGTCAGGCGCACCCGCTGTTTGTTGTACACCGCGCCGCACAGCTTCAACACGTCCTTGCGGGTCCGGCCGCCCTTGGCCAAGCCGCGCAACGCGCCGGCCACGCTGTCCACGGTGAACTCCTTCGCTTGGCCAAGCGCCGACGCCAAGTTCTCCAGCGCCTCCTTCCGGCCAAGCTGCGAGACCTGGGTCTCGATGCGGGCGATGTCGCGGCGCAACTCACGCAGGCGGACCGGTTTCTCCAGTTGGCTGGAAGCCTTCTGGAGCTTGAGGTTGAACAGCTCCATGCGGAGATCGCGCCCTTGGGCGGCCAGCTCAACCTTCGTCTTGTCCCTAATCTCTGAAATGTTCATCCTGCGTTGTCCTCTAATCCCGGTGGGCGAACCGGCAGCGAACCGGCATCTTGGCCGCAGCCGAGCTCAATGCCTCGCGTGCCACGGTTTCTGTCACGCCCTCGACCTCGAAAAGCATCGTGGCCGGCTTGACCACGGCCACCCAGTGGTCGACGTTGGCCTTGCCTTTGCCCATCCGCACTTCCAGCGGCTTTTTCGTCACGGATTTCTGCGGGAAAATCCGGATCCACATGCTCCCCTTGCGCTTCATGCCGCGGGAGATGGCCACACGGGCGGCTTCGATCTGTGTGCCGGTAATCCAGCCCCGGCCAAGCGACTGCAGGCCGAAGGAGCCAAACGACACCTTGTTCCCGCGCTGCGCGGTGCCTTTACGGCTGCCGCGGTGCATCTTGCGATATTTGACTTTGTTGGGGAGTAAAGGCATTCCAATAAATGTTTAACCGTTGCCGCGAGGCCCCATCGGCCTCCTTGGGCGGGTGTCGCGCCTTGGCCCCCGCTTGGCCCGATCCGCCTCCTCCTCTTCGGGAGTTTTGCGGCAAATCCAGCATTTCACGCCGATCACCCCGTACTGGGTCGCGGCCTCGGCAAAACCGTAGTCGATGTTGGCCCGCAGCGTGTGCAGTGGAACCGCGCCTTCGCGTGTGTTTTCCGACCGGGCAATATCGGCCCCGTTCAGCCGGCCTGCGACGCGAAGGCGGATGCCAAGCGCGCCCATGTCCATTGACACCTGGACCGCCCGCTTCATCGCTCGCCGGAAGGCGATACGTCGCTCGAGCTGCATGCAGATGTTTTCGGCCACCAACTGGGCATCGAGTTCCGGGTTCTTCACCTCGGCGATCTCGACGTAAACCTCCTTGCCAGTCATCCGGCTGAGCTCCTCCTTGATCTTGTCGATCTCCGCACCCTTGCGCCCGATCACGACCCCCGGCCGGGCGGAGTGGATGGTGATCCGGCACCGGCTGGTGGCGCGCTCGATCTGGATGCGCGGCACGGCAGCGGCCTGAAGCTTGCTTTTCAGGATCTGACGAATCTTGTGGTCCTCCACCAGCAGTTCACCGAACTGCTTCTTCTCGGCATACCACTTCGATCGCCAATCCTTGTTGACGATCAGGCGAAGTCCAATTGGGTTGGTTTTTTGTCCCATACCGTTTCCGTTAAACTTGATCCGTGAGCACGATCCGGATGTTGCAACACCGCTTGAGAATCGGGCTGGCCGACCCACGGGCCCTCGGGCGCCACCGTTTCATCGTCGGTGCATCCCCCACGGTCGCCTCCTTGACGTAGAGCATTGTCTGGTCGAGCTTGTGGGTGGAGTCCAGAAAACTTTGGTAGGCGTCGATCTTGGCCTGGCCGCTTCGGCGTGTCTTCTTGTTATTCGTGGAACCCACCTTCTGCTCCAGTTCAGTGATGCGGTTGCGCAGATCTTCCGGATCCCAACCGTCGGCAATGTTCTCGGCGTTGGCCAACGCCGACTTGAGCGTCTTGGCAACCAGTCGTGCGGACTTCCTGGGAACATTCCCAAGGAGGGCACTGGCTTCCATGGCGTGCATGCCCTGGATCTGCCGGGTCATCTCCCGCACCTTTTGCGGGGACATCCGAACTCCCTTTGTGACTGCCAATACTTCCATTTTACCGCGCTAAATGCTTACTTATTCGTGTGTGAACCGTGCCCCTTAAAGGTACGAGTAGCCGCAAATTCCCCCAGCTTGTGGCCCACCATGTTCTCTGTGACAAACACAGTCGTAAAGCTTTTCCCATTGTGAACCATGAACGTGTGGCCGACAAATTCCGGGGAGATGGTCGACCGGCGAGACCAAGTCTTGATCGGCTTTTTCTTCCCATCGGCATTCAACTTCCCAACTTTGTCGAGCAAGTGCTGCTCCACAAACGGTCCCTTTTTGATCGAACGTCCCATGTCTGCTTATTTCTGTTTCATCGGCCGGCCATCGCGGCGCACCACGATCCAGCGGTTGGACGGCTTGTACTTGGGCCGCGTCTTGAAGCCCTTGGCCAACACGCCCCACGGCGACATCGGATGCCCGCCGCCCGAGGTGCGGCCCTCGCCGCCTCCCATCGGGTGATCCACGGGATTCTTCGCCACGGCGCGCGTGATCGGCCGCTTGCCCCTGTTGCGCGTGCCACCCGCCTTGCCAACCACAACCTTTTCATGATCGGCGTTGCCGACCGTACCCATCGTCGCGAAACATTTCTCGTTGAGCTTGCGAATCTCGCCGGAGGGCAGTTTCACCTGCGCGTATCCGTCCGCCAGCGCCATCAGCGTCGCGGACGTCCCGGCCGAGCGAACCATCTGGCCGCCCCGGCCCGGGCTCATCTCGAGATTGTGAATGTCCGAACCGGTCGGGATCTTGGCCAGCGGCAGGAAGTTGCCGTTCTCGACCGGTGCCTCCACGCCGCTCATCACCTTGGTGCCAACGGCGAGACCCTCGACGGCGATCATGTAGCGCTTCTCCCCGTCCTCGTACTGCAGGAGGGCCAAGCGGGCCGAGCGGCAGGGATCGTACTCGATGGCGATCACCTCGGCCGCCATGCCGTGCTTGTTCCGCTTGAAATCGACGTTACGAATCTTCTGCTTGTGGCCGCCGCCGATGCCCCGGGCCGTGATGCGACCGTAGCTGTTGCGTCCGCCGGTCTTCTTCTTGGTCTTGACCAGACGCTTCTCGGGTTTCGTTTTCGTGATCTCCGAAAACGACGAAACGGTCATGTAACGCCGGGACGGCGTTACAGGGTTGAAACTCTTGACTGGCATACAATCTAGGTGCCTCGACTGAGGCGGTGCGTCGCGCATCCCTCCATAACTCCCCTGCTCTGGGAAAGCGGGTTTTCGGCGGGATGCTAATTTCTCACCTGCCCTTCTCCTGAAGGAAAAGGGCCGGAGAACCTACCAATTTTTTTGGGGGGTGCAACCCCTTTTTGTTTTTTTTTTGAAAAAAAAAGTTTTGCGCCAAAAACCTCGAAAAAAGGCGTTTGAGGCGCTTGGCCAAGCGATCCCTAGTCGGAATCTTTTCCAAAAAGGCCCGTTCAGTGCTTGGCCAAGCGGAGAAAACGGCCTTAACTTGTTGCCAAACAATAGGTAAGAGTCAGCCTCCCGCTACCGGATGCCCTTGGCCTCAAGCTGACGTATCTCGTTCGACCAGGCTTCCCGCTCCGCATCGGTCACGTCCGGGTTGGGCATCAGGCTGCGTCGCGTGCAATTCACCAGCGCCTGCAACGTCTGGTATCGGCGCGTCTCCCCGATCGCCGGCGGAAGCAGATCCTCAATCAGCCCCATCACGTCGTCCATTGTCAGCCTGCCCTTTTTGCCGAACAGCTTGGCCTTGGCCTTGAGTTCGGAACGCAACGCCGCAAACCCAGCCGCCGACCACCCGTCAGTCGCCTCCGCGAACTGCTCGCGATCCTCGCCGGTCAGTTTCCCGGCGATCACCGGGCTGACCACCCAGTCGAGAAACGCCTCTCGATCCTTCCCCTCCGGGTCGAGCACCGGGATGATCAAGTCCCCCACCCGGCCCGGGCGGCGGATGTCCGGCGAGAGCAAATGGATGCGCGCCGTCACCAGCAGCCACACCACCTTGCCGCGCAGGAGCGGGTCGGACATCATCGACTGGATCTTGCCGGTCAGTCGCCGCTCGGTCTCGTGCGTGTCCTTGCTCACGCCGCCCAGTTGCGTGTCGGCCTCGTCGATGAAAATCAGCACGCGCGACAATGCCATCAGCACGCGGCGCAGCCGCTCGAAGATCACGTCCGTCTCGCCATAGTACTTGCTGCGGATGTTCTTGATGACGAGCACGACCATGTCGAGTTCCGCCGCGACGGCCTCGAAGATGAACGTCTTGCCGGCGCCGATCGGCCCGCCGATCGCCGCGCCCGGCAACGCCTCGCCGCTCTCCATCCCGAACCGCGGGATGACTTCCTTGTTCAGAAAGGTCTTGAGTCGCTTGAAGCCGATCACGTCCCGCAGCGAATGCCCCGGTTTCTTGAACTCGACCACTTCCTCGCCGAGCTGGCTCTTGATGAAGCCTTCCACTTTTGCGACGACCTCCTCCTGCGAGAGCTTGGCCCGGCCGTGGCGCACGCCCTTGAGCAGCTGCATCAGCGCGTGCAGCGACAGGCCGGCGGTCAACTCGGCCAGCTCGGCCTGCGTGCCCCAAAGCTGCAGCTTTCGGTTTTTGCTGTCGTTGCGCGAGAACCATGCGATGAAATGTTTGCGGGTCTCGAGATCGGGCGACGGCACCTCGACTTCGATCAATTGCGGCAGGCGGGCGATGCGCTGGTTGAGTTGCGAGCGCGACTCGGCAATCATCACCACCGAGTCGCCGCCATTGACAAAGCCCAAGTCGCAAAACCAGTCGTGACAGATGCTTACGCGCTGGCGATCCATGTCGTTCAAACTCGTGATCGGTGCGTCCGGGAGCAACATGTCCGCCCCCTCGATGAGGATCAGCAGATCCTCCTTGAGGCTGGGCGAACCGCCCAGATCAGAACGGGAGCAGAGGCACATCTGGCGCATCAACTCCAGCGCCAGCGTCGGGTTGCTGACGGCTTTTTGCATCGAGTCGTCGTAGGCGCTGGTGACCGAGTCGAGTTGCGACTCGATTTCCTCCGAGGCGGTCATGCGGTTGATAGCCAAATCGTCGGGGTTCATCCCGAGCCGCCACTCGATCCACGCCTTGCGCACCTTCGCGGCATCCTTTTCGCGCAGGAAACGGATCGGGCCGTTCAACTCGTAAACGATCAAGATGAGGCTTGAGAGGTTCCAGTTGCCGGTGAGGTACTCGACCAGCGACAGGTAGTCGTCCGCCCCGCCCTTTTTCGCGTTGAAGATGTCGTGGATGTTGCCGGTGAGGATCAACGCCCGGGACTGGCCGGCGTTCAATATCCGGCCGGCGGTGCGAAGGAAGTTGCTGCTCGTTGCCATGTTGCTTTTGGGTTAGCGGGTCGGGCCGACGTTAATGTGTTTGTCGCGTTGTTGCAATACCTCGGGGTTGTAGACGTACTTCCGGATTTCCCTCCGTATGTCATCGAACAACGCGTACTCAGGACGTTCATCGGGGCGGAAGACCGGCACCGCCTTGTCGTAAACCACCGTGGCACCGGGACTGCGCTCGTGACCGTCGGCCTTCCAGTCCCAGTATTGCGAGAGGCCCACCAGCCGGTCCCCCACGCGGATAGCCTCGTTGAGTTCATGCGTGACGATGATGAGCGTGTACGGCGGTTTGCCACCGGCGGCCTTGACCTCGGCGTTTTCCTCATACAGCCGCAACAACATTTCCTGCAGCTCCTCCCGTGTCGCCTCGTCCAGCGCGCCGAACGGTTCGTCGAGCAGGATGATCTCCGGCTCCATGATCAGTGCCTGGGCGATGGCCACCCGCTGCTGCATCCCGCCGGACATCTGGCTTGGGTACAGGTGCATCGCTTGGCCAAGCCCGACCTTTTCGAGGAACGCCCCGGCCCGGTCACGAAACTCGCGGCGTTTTTTCGCCCACCCGGTCCAGTTGAGCCAGCGAAAGGCGGTGGTGGTCTGGTCGAGTTTCAGGCCAAGCGCGACATTGTCCAACGCAGTTAAAAACGGATAGAGCGAATATTTTTGGTACACGATACCACGGTCACGGCCCGGCCGGTCGGCGTTGGCCAAGCGCCCGTTTTGCATCGTCAAAATCCGCCCCTTCAGTGGCGGGTGGGTGCCAAGAATGGCCCGCAGCAAGGTGGACTTGCCGCAGCCGCTTGGCCCGACCAACCCGACGAACTGCCCGGCTTGCACCTCCAGGTTCAGGTCGAATAACACTTTGTTTTCACCAAACCAATGGCTCACACCCTGACATTGCAGCCCGAAATTGTCTGGGTCGGCCAAGGTCATTTCGTATGACTCTGGTACCAGGGACAGAGCTTGAACTGCAGCATCCGAAACCCGTAATCCAGCAGAAACCCAAACCCGGCTAGGAGCGCCAGATACGGGTAGACTACGTTCATGTTGGAGAGCTTAAACTGCAGCCGAATCCGATAACCGAAACCGACGTCGCCCACCACCATTTCCGCCGCAATCAGGAACACGATTGCCGGGCCGATGCTCAGTCGCACAGCATCGATGAACTTCGGGAGTACCTGCTTGAAAACCACCTCGGTCGCGACTTCGAAAGCGGATGCCCCGAGGGTATACGCCTTGTCCAACATCTCTGCCGGGATCTCCTTGACCGCCAGATAAACCGTTACCGCCAGCGCCGGGATGATCCCGAATGAAATCATGGCCACGTACATCTCCATACCGGTGCCAAAGAAGACGAAGTACACCGCCAATGCCGCGGTCTGCGGCACCTTTGCCAACAACGAAATCGGGGGCTGCAAAAATGCCTCCACCGGCGCGATGCAGCCCATCAACATCCCGATGAGAAAACCGAACACAATTCCCAGCGCGAGGCCCATGGCCAGCCGCTCTCCTGTCGCCAAAGAATCCTCTACGACCCATCGCTCCCCTTTACGGTCGGGTTGAGTGAACTTTTTGACGCCCTCCGCCAATTGGCTCCAACTCGGGATGGTCGTGTCGTTGGGGTTGACCTGATGCTGCCGATGGGACATCCACGTATACCCCGCCAACAGCAGCAACACCGACAACACCGACAACAGAACCGCCTTGGCCCGCGTTATCGGGCGGCCAATCATGCGAAAAGGCGCGCGGAGAACATCCGGTTAATTCGCCGGACCGGCTTTCACTTTTTGAACGAAGCCGGCGTCGAATCGAACCGCCGCATTTGGGGAACTCGCCGCGTCGCCAAACCCGAGGACGGGCTTGGACTCCACGATGCCGTGCGAGGCGGAAAAGTCCACCACGCGCTCCATAATCTTCGGAAGTTCCCCGCCAGTCAACAAAGCCGTCCCCTCATCCGGCGTGCTGTAAAACTTGGTCTGCTGCACAACCTTTTCCATGTCCTCCAACGAAACGTCGGCGAATTTTTCGCCTATCGCGATCAGCGTATCGTTTCGCTTGGCCGGGTCTGCGATTGCGGCGTTGACCTGGTAGAAGGCATCGATCACCGCGCAGGCGAACGCCTCGCCACCTTCCCTGGCCAAGCTCTCCCTGGCCACGACCACCGAGTCGATGATCTCGTTCGGGATCTTGGTGGAATCAAACAAAACCCGCACATCGTCGCGCTTGGCCAAGGTCGAGATCACGAATGGATTCCAGACTACAATCGCCTGCTGCTCAGGCTGGCGCTGCTGCATCGCGATCGCGGCCGCGCCGGGATCCATATTGGAGAAGTCGTACTCCCCCTCCGCTTGGCCAAGCAACTCCAGATTGCGCACGAAACAATACTCCGACACCGATTTTTCCAGACCGTAAACCTTCCTGCCCTTCAAATCTTCAACCGACTTGATCTCGTCTGTGACCAAGCAGGCGTCCGCGCCAAAACTCGTCGATGTTGGCAGCACCATCACCCCCGGTCGCCCACCGGCCAGGGCGAGGATGTCCATGTTCGTGATGCACACCGCGTCGCACTGGCCGGCGCCGTACATGGCCAGGCAGGGATCGTACTCCGCCTCCTTCAACTCGATGTCGACCCCCCACTTTTTCTCCACCGGGCCAAGCTCGCCCTTCTTTCCATTGATAATGCCGGTGACATCCGCCACGCCGAACACGCTCCACGAGGGGTATTCGCTCCACGCCAGCGAAAAGCTTGGGACAGACTCCTGCTTGCCACAACCGAGCATCAGGGTGAGTAACGCGGCGCACCCCAGGGCGGCCGCCCAGCTAACTTTTTCTTTTATATTTTTCATTATGGAATCTATAATATACGTGCGCCCAAAAAAGCCCCCGCCTCGGGGGGCTGTTGAAACTTATTCCGGCAGGATGCTGTCGCGGCCCGTTTTCTCGGTTTCCTTCGGCTCGCTCGGGGCGGTTTCCTCGGCTTCCGACCCCTCGGCCATGCCGAGCAGCGCGTCGAACTCATCGGTGGCGGTGTTGCTCCGGGCGTACTCGAGGAATTCCGCCTCCTGCACCTTGCTGTCCGTCCCGGCCATCTCGCGGGAGACGCGCGCCTCGGCCCGCATCTCATGCCTCAGGTCGCGCATGTCCTGGAGTTCCTTGGCCATGCCGTCCTTGGAGATGCCGTTGATCATGTCGGCCAGGTCCGTTTCCTCCTTGGAGGTGATCACGTCGGCCACGGCGTCGGCGGCCTCGCTCTTGAGCTTCTCGATGTCGCGCTGCAACTGCTGGAGGTTGATCTTGTGGCTGGCGATGCTGCTGTCGTATTCGCCGATGTCGCCCTCGAGATCCTTGAGGTGATCCTGTTTCTCGGTCAGCGTGGCGGCGAAGTCGTTGTAGGCGGTGAGGCATTTCTTGTACTCCGGATCGTCGTGGAGTTGCTCCTTGGTCTTGCCTTCGCCCTGCAGCTTGGCCACGGCCTTCCGCGCCATGGCGAGCGCGCCGGCCTTGAGATCCTCGAGTTTGTTCACCTCCTCCGTCAACGACTTGACCTTGGCCATTTTTTTCTCCTGCTGAGCGATGAGCTTGGCCACGGCCTGCTTGTAGGTGTGGATCTGGTTGACCTTGCCCTTGATGATGTCGTCAAACTTGGCCCGCATCACGTGGGGATCCGTGTCCAATCCACGACGAGCCTGATCGATCTGCCCGGTAAGCTTGTACCAGACCGCCTTGAACCATCTGCCTAATGCGCCGAACATATCGTTTTATTTGGGCTTATTGATTTTAGTCAAACTTTGTATCGAACCGCCAGTCAACAGGGAATCGATCCGTTGTTCAACCTTTTTCGCCACCTCCAGGCTTTGGTCCAGTTCGCCCCGCAACCGGTGCAATCGGGCGTCCCCGTCGCTCCGGTCGGTAATGCCCTGCACGGCGGCCAGGGTGCGGCTCATGTGCCCGACGGTCTGGACCACGTCGCCGACCCGTTTTTCGCGCTGTTCGAGGATCGGTTTACGGGCAATCTCGGAGGTCAGGCTCTCGGCGGTCTTCCACAATTGCAGCGTTTTCTCGAGCGAGCTGACGCATTGCTGAAACAGTTCCTCCGAGCGCTGCTGAATGTCCTCGATCATGGCGCGGTTCAGGTCGGGCGCGATCTTGTCGAGTTCCCGGAACGCCTGGCGGAGGGAGCGCAGATCCTGCATCGCGGTCTCGGTGCGTTCGTCGCCGTCCATCGTCAGGCGATGCTGGAAATGGTCGAGCGCCTTGCGCTTATCGCGCTTGGCCTTGTCGCGGGACGCCTCGACGAGTTGTCTCACGCGGTCGTCCCGGCCGAGGATGAACTTGGTCAGAAACGTGCCGGCCGAGGCGAGCAACCCAACGAGGCCGACAAGCGCCGCGCCCACCGCCGCCGAGCCTTTGAGGCCAAGCGCGAAGAGTGACGCAAACGCCGCCGAGCCGACCATGAACGGCATCAGCACGAGCGGACTGCCGACGATGTCCGCCATCACGCGCTTGGCCAAGTTTTTGTTTTCACTCACCGCGATGTTCCCTCCCGCTGTGGGAACCGGAAAAGGTCGGCAGAAATGGCGGGGGCGTCAACGCTGCGCTTGGCCAAGGGCGGACGAAGCGGGAGGGGCAAGTTCCACCTTGCCCCATTTTTTGTGAGTTGATTTGGGACGGGGTGGAACCCGTCCCTCCCGCTCAATACGGCACCTGGCCCAGCTCGAACCGGACGCTCTGGGCCGAGCCGGATCGGGATTCAGCCGGGGCGGCCTCGGTGCGAATGCGGTTTGCGCCCACCCCCTCCCCCTCGAGGAAGGTGACCACCGACTCGGCACGCGACTTGGCCAAGCGGCGGTTGGCGTCGGGGTCGCCCACGGCGCGCGCCTGGCCAATGACGCGCAGGTAAAAGGTCGGGAAGCTGTCCAGCATCCTCTTGAGGCGCTTGAGCTCATGCTCGCTGGAGAGCGAGACCGCGGCCGAGCCGCGCCGGAACCCGATCGACGGCACGTCGAGGTCGCCAACGGACTGGAGGGTGTTCCACTGGCCATCGCTGAGCGCCCCGAGGTGGGCGTTGGTGCGCACGCCCTGCAGGTCGCCCGTCCCCTGGCCCAGCCCGTCGATGAGGTTCATTCGGTTGGCCGGGTGAAAGTTGTCGGCCTTCATGCCGGCCAAGACCTGGTCGAAGTAGAGCGACGAATGCCGCCCACCAAGCGGGTCGCTGCCAAGCGCGCCGGTCTTGACGAGAATCTCGGTGATGTTGCCGATCATGTCCTCGAGGCCGGGAAGGCCGCCCGCGGCCGCGCCCCGCACCAGGCCAAAGTAGGTATAGTTCTCGAGCGTGTTTTTCCACTGGATGCCGTTGACGAGGCTCTTTGCCTCGGTTTCGGAGAGGCTGGGATCGTCCGATTTGACCAGCGTGGCGAAGCCGTCCGGCCGGCTCCGGTAATGGTGTGCCGCGCGCGAGTAGGCCTCGACCACGGCGCGGACCTTGTCGGGATGATCGCGCAGGTATTCGCGGCGCGCCACGAGCACGTCGACAATCAGCCCCTTTATTTTTGAGCTGTCCAAAATCACCTCGACGCCGGGGAGTTGCCGGGCCTGCGACACCTGCGGCTCCCACAGCACATAGGCCGTCTTGTCGGAGCGGTTGGCGGCCTTCATTTTCTTGAGCACATCCGCCGCGCCGTCGGCCTCGATCATCCAGTCGCCGGAAAGGTTTGGCAGCTTGAAGTGCGATTTGACGACGCGGGCCAAAAATTCGCTGGGCGAACTGGGGGTCAGCACAAAGCGGGCGTCGGGGTCGTCCAGATCCTGCAGCGACGCGACGGCATCCTTGAAAGCCAGCACCGCGTCCGCCCCCTTGGTTTCGTCGATCACCATCACGATCGACGCCGGGAAGCCGCCAGCCTTGGCCCCGGCCATCAGCAGCGAGTCGATCGTGAAGACCGCCATCTGCACATCGCCCTCCTCCAATGCCTCGAGCCGGGCACCGTAGTCGGCCTTGTCGTCCTCCATCGTCAGCCGGATGCCGGATGCCTTGAGGTTGTCGCGCATCTGCGCGGAACGCAGCACGGCGTAGCCGCTGAACAGATCAGCAGCAATGGTAACCTCGTGGGTGTATTGGCTGGAGGAGCCGGTGGCCTGATTGAGTTGCTCGTCCTTTGGCTTGGTGTAGAAAAACCAGACGGCCCCGGCGATGACGGCCAGTATGACCAGCCACACCACGGCAATGATGCATCCCTTGGAACCGCTACCCTCTGACATTACTTGTTCTTACCCTTTACAATGGCGAAAATCACCAGACCGGGAACACCCAGCACGCAAAGTGCAGCACATAGAAGCACAAGCAGGTTGTCCTCCACTCCTGAAGCTGACTGCGAACTTGTCGTCCCACCCGAATAGGATGGCGCTGAACCGGGCGCGGGCGGATCCGCGGCACTCATGCTCGGTGCCTCGCCGATCGGCTGGTTGCCCGACGTGGAGAGCGACTTGAGCATGGCCGAGGCGGTGGTCTCCGGCAGGTCGGCGATCAACTCGAACGCATCCTCCCCGGCCGTCCCGCCGTCGCTCGAGGCCACCTCGGCAAACACGTTGGAGATTGCCTGCCGGAGCGACTCCGGATCGTTGGCGTTGCGGTAGGAATGCACCTTCGTGGCCAGCGTGTGGCGCGACGCCATCTCCACCCCGATGACGTCGATCGTGATGCCGCGCGAGATGATGTCCGGCGTGAAAACCTCCACCTTTTGCCGATCCCCGGCCTCGCCGTCGGTCACAATGAGCAGGCGATAGGTGCCGTAGCCAAACTGTTTTTTGCGCGCCTGCAACAGCGCATCCGCGCCGCGTTTCATGTACTCGCCCAGCGGTGTGCTGCCGCCCTCCCCGATGCTGTCGATCGCCCCAGCCAGCATGCTCTCCCTTCGCGGGCCAAGCGGATAAACCCAGTTGCCCCGCGGGAACACCAGGACGCCGACATGGGTCGTGTCCGGGATCTGGTCAAGCACCTGCTTGAGGGCGTCCTTGGCCACGGTCATGCGGTCGCGCCCCGTGTTGGCCATGTGCGTGCCCATCGAGCCGGAGGCATCGACCACCACCACGACATTGTCGGTCACCTGCACCTGCGCTTGGCCAAGCGGCGCAACCCAAAGGCCGGCCAACACCACCCCGAACCAGGCGCCCAGTTGATTTAAGTTTTTTCTCATAACGTGACCCCTCATTACGCGTCAAAAGTCAAAGTCCGACTCCTGCGTCACCTCGGCCGAGACGCGAACCAGCCGGAACTCCACCCGCATGTTCTGCTTAGCCTCGTCCATCGAGCGCGGCTTGGCGATGAACGGCTCGGCGATGCCGACCCCCTGCGGCTGGATCTGCGACAGGTCAATCGTGATACCCTGGGCCTTGGCATATTCGGTGACCGATTGCTTCACCGCCTCGGCCCGCTTGCGCGACAGGTTCAGCGCCGCCTGCATCGTCCGGCGCGGGTTGTAGTCCTCCACCCCGTCGAAGTCGCCGGCCTCGATGGCATCGACAAGCCGGCTGGTGTCGTCGAGGTTCAGCGCCCGGCCGTTGAGCGAGTAGCGGTAGTTGCCGCGGGTGCCGCTCCGGCGCAGCGTGCCCTTGGCGTTGCCGGCCTTGATCAGGTCGATGAGTGTCTTGCTCGGGTCGGAATGCCCCCGGATGGCGACC
Source organism: Verrucomicrobiota bacterium (assembly GCA_014382705.1). Classification (GTDB taxonomy): domain Bacteria; phylum Verrucomicrobiota; class Verrucomicrobiia; order Limisphaerales; family UBA1096; genus UBA1096. The sequence continues at coordinate 25,905 of JACNJE010000143.1, forward strand.
ACGGCGTTGCCGAACTTGTCCGCCGTCTCGATCACGCGGGTGAACTCGGCCGCGTAGCGCACCGCGCTGAACTCGGTCTGGTTCGGGTCGAAATTGATGGTGAACGACAGGATGGTCCGGTCATCCAGCAGTCCGCCGGAGCTGAGTTCCTCGATCTCCGACAACACCGCCTCGGCCCGGAAGCGCTCACCCTGCTGCCCCTCTGTTTTCTGCAAATACTTGAGGAAATCGTCGTGCTTGTAATTCAGCCCGGACGGGAACAGTCCCATTTTTTGTTTCGCGTACCCTCGGCTGGTGGCCAGTTCCAGCGCTGCCGTCTCGAACGCCTCGAAGCCGTGCAGGTTGCCCTGCTTCTCGAAAAAACTGACGTTGCCCGGGTAACCGGCGAACGTGCAGTCCAGCAGCAGGCCGTGAGCCTCGTCGGCGTTGGGGAGGACGGCCTCGGTGTAAATCTGCACGGTCTGGTTGAGCAGCTTGATGTAGTCCCGATCCCGCGTCCCGGCATCAAACGCCGCCCGTTTGTCCACCAGTTCCTCCGCCGCCTTCAGGTAGCCGGCGACGAACTTTCGCACCAGCGGCCGGTTGGCGTCGTAAAAATCCTTTCGGCAAACGTACACGTCGGCGATCGAGCGGGACAACTCCGCCGTGGACACCAGCACGTGCGCGCCCTTCACCGTCCCCTCCGCCCCGGTGCCGACGCCGTTCAAGTCTGTGCACAACCCGAACATGTCCGGCGTCACCGCAAAACAGGCCGAGATGCTCGGGTCATCCCGGAACGCCTGCGGCGGCGAGCCCGGCCCGGTAAGTGCGTCGTAAAATTTCACAGTGATGTCATCCCAGCCCAACTGGGCAGTCTTGAGCACGTCATCGAGCATGCCGATATGCGGCCCGCCCTGCTGCACCGCCACCGTCTTGCCCTTGAGGTCGGTCACCCGCTTGACCCCCTCACGGGCGATCATGTGGTCGCCGGCCGACCAGGTCATCTGCAGGATCACCACGCCCTTGGTGCGTGGGTCGGAGCCGATCACCTCCGACGCCTGCCCCATCATCCGGAAGGTGCCACGCAGGAACGGCGACTTGCCGGAGCGGTAATCACGCACCTGCTGGATAAAGTCGTCGCCCGGGGTCAGGTTCAGGTTGAGCCCCTGCTTCTGGAAAAGGGTGCCCGCCTGGGTCTTGAGACCGCCGTTGGCATGGAAGGTCGCCATGTCGCCGCCCCAGATGATGAACGGCACCTGTAACGCTCCCCCGGACTTCACCGAGCCCACCGGAGCGGCACCGACCAACTCGGAAAACAGCTTGGTTTGCGCCGTGGCCACGCCCACTGCCAAGCCAAGCGCCAACCCCGCTACGATTGATTTGTTTGCTTTCATTTTGACGAATATCAACTGCTTTCGGGCAGAGTAGCACCATTCCCGCAGCTTGGCAATTATAATTTTTATCCATGAAATTACG
>JACNJE010000147.1 GCA_014382705.1 Verrucomicrobiota bacterium
GGGCGGCGCGGCCCACGCACCCGCTCGGGCGGGCCGGGGAGGGCCGGGGGTTCGGCGGGGGGGGTCTGGGGAGCGTGGGCGCGGGGCGGGTCTACGGCCGCGGGCCCGGGGGGGGGGCGGACCCATTCGGGCAGGCCGTAACCCCCCATCGGGCGCGCGGAACCGCCCTGCCGCTGCAACGCCTCGAACACCGCCTGCCCGTCGCCGACCCGCACCATCACGAAATTGGCGTGCGACGGCACGAACTCGATCCCCTGCTCCGCGCAAAGGGTCTCGAAAAATCTCAGCCCATCGGCGTTGGTGCGGCGGGTGGCGGCGAGGTGCGCGTCGTCATCGAGCGCGGCCATCGCGCCGGCCTGCGCCACGGCGTTGGTGTTGAACGGCTGGCGAACTTTTTCCAGCGCGGCGACAAAGCCGGGATGCCCGATGCCGTAGCCGATGCGCAGCCCAGCCAGACCGTATATTTTTGAAAAAGTGCGCATCAACAGCAGATTCGGCTTCTCGCCGGAGCGCACCAGCGGCAGCAGGTCCACCGGCTCGTCGAGGAACTCGTAGTACGCCTCGTCCATCACCAGCAGCACGTCGTCCGGCACTTGGTCGACGAGCGCACGAACGTCGTCCGGCCTGGCCAAGGTGCCGGTGGGGTTGTTCGGGTTCGCCACCCAGACGATGCGCGTCGCCGGGGTGATCGCCCCCAGCATCGCCGGCAGATCGTGCCCGTACTCGACAGCGGGAACGGCGTTGACCTTCGCCCCCATCATCATCGCGATGAGCGGGTAAATGGCGAAGCCGTATTGCGGCACGACGATCTCGTCACCGGGGCCAAGCAGCGCGTGCGACACGAACTCGATAATCTCATTGGAGCCGTTGCCGAGGATGAGGTTCGCCGGCTCGACGCCCAGCTTGGCCGCCAGTTTGTTCTTCAGGTAAAACGCGTTGCCGTCCGGGTAAAGGTGGCTTTGGCCGACGGCCGCCGTCATCGCCTCGACAGCGAGCGGGCTGGGGCCAAGCGGGTTTTCGTTCGAGGCGACCTTGATGATTTCGCCCGGGTCGAGGCCAAGCTCGCGGGCGACCTCCTCGATCGGACGACCCGGCTGGTAAACCGGCAGGGTGTTCAGCGTCGGGTTGAGCTTGTCAAAAAACGGCATCAGGAAAACAGGCCAAGCGCTTGTTTTTTAACCGCGAATGGACGCGAAGAAACGCGAATGATTCGGAGCATTCCTTCTCCCTCAGGGAGAAGGTGGCCGTAGGCCGGATGAGGGTGAAGCGCCGGATGTTTTTTGTCGGTCACTGTTCGATCGCCGTTACTTTTTGAGCGACTTGAGGAACGCCTTGTAGCGCTTGGCGCAAAGCTGGTGCGATGCCTTGGCCTGCGCGTCGGACTGCTTGGGCGCGTTGGCCGGGGCGTCGACCTCCTCGATGGCAAAACGGAATTTCAAGTTGAACGGCTCGCCCTTTTTCAACTGCTTCGGCAGGAAGTAGCCGAAGCGGCCGTAATCGCGCCACGACAGTTCCTTCACGCCGTTGGCCGGGGCGTTCATCTCCTGCGCCGTGTACCAGCGCTTGCCAATTGGGAAAAGCAACCGCGCCCATTGGTGATGATCGTCGATGACCCTGCCCTTGCCGACGGCGTTGGACGGCTCCCAAAGATAGCTTGTCTCAGCCTTGCGCGTGGCCACCTCGGTGTGGGCGCGGAAGTGCACCCCGGCGTGTTGCAGGTCACCGGCCAGGCTGATGTCGCGCACGGCTTTCAACTCGAAACTGGCGTCCACCTGCGTCTGCCTGCCGCCCGGGCGCGACACTTTGAACGTGCGCCGCTCGGTGAGCATCACATCGCTGCCGGTGGCATCCTTTTTCGTGGCGCGCCACTTGATGTGCGCGACGATCGAGGCGGAGTTTTTGGTCGTGGTGTTCTCGAACTTCACGATGTCGTAACGCCCCTCCCCCGTGCCGCCCTTGTGCCACATGTCGTAATTGCCCAGTTCCGACGAGATTTTATTCCACCCGATGAAGATGCCGCGGTGATGGGGGAACAAGCCGGCGGCTTTGCCCTCCTTGTCGAGGCCGGGGTTGGTCACCAGTTCGCCGCCGCTGCCGAAGATGTGCAGGAACGGCTTGATCTGTCCGTCGCCGTGCACGAGGCGGGCAAGCGCCTTGCCGTCCTGCAACACATCGACCGCCTTGCCGGGGCCAAGCGGGTTGGTGTGCTCGACAACCCTCCAATCGCCCTTGGCCAAGGGGGCAGCAACGACAAACGCCAGGCCGGCCAGAAGCCTGGTCACACAGTTGATTTGAATCCGAGTCATGTCAGGAATACCCAAAAAAAAGGCGGCGGATTATGCGGACACACCGCCCGCTTGGCGATAAAGAATTCGCAATTGACCAAGCGCGTTGTAAACCGATGGAATTGCCAAGCGCCGTCTCCTGACCGACACTCCCGCCCGGCAACATGGTTCTCCGCATCTTCCTGTCGCTCATTCTCGCCGCCGCCGCGCTGTTTTGCGTGTACGGCCTCGTGGCAACCCTCGAGCCGATGCCGGCCGGGGCACAGTGGACTTGGCGCGGGATTTACGGGCTGATCCTCGTCGGCAACCTCGCCGGGATGGCGCACCTGATCCGGGGTCTTCGCGGCCGCTGACCCGCCCCGCTTGGCCAAAAAAACAGGGGTTGCATCGCCGCTTGGCCAAGCGTAGCTTGCCGCCAGATGAAAACGCCCAACCCCCCTCAGTACGGTTGGCCGCGCTTGGCCAAGGCGTTCACGCTGATCGAGCTTCTGGTCGTCATCGCCATCATCGCGATCCTCGCCAGCCTGCTGCTCCCGGCACTGGCCAAGGCCAAAAACAAGGCCACCGGCGCCTACTGCATGAGCAATTACAAGCAACTGCAACTCTGCTGGATCATGTACGCCGGGGATCACGACGACCACATGCCGGAGAACTCACAACTCCCCGGCGGCGGCAGCCGATCCGCCTGGTTCAGCCAGGGACCGACGTGGCTCCACGGCAACGCATGGACCGATGTCGATGACAGCAACATCCGCAACGGCGTGCTTTTCAAGTACAACGACTCCTCCGGCATTTACAAATGTCCCGCCGACAAATCGACGGTGCTCGACAAGGGCGAGATCCCCCGGGTGCGAAGCGTGTCGATGAACATGTTCATGAATTTCCGCTCCAGCCCGGAAGACGGAAACTACAACAAGTGTTGGCACAAGATCAGCGACATCAACAATCCTTCCGCCTCCGAAGCGTTCGTGTTTATCGACGAACACACCAAGAGCATTCAGCAAAGCGCCTTCGGCGCGAATGCCGACACATGGACGCTGTTCGGCACCGCGAAGTGGACGTGGATCAGTTTCCCGGCCACGCGCCACAACAACGGCACGGTGCTGTCGTTCGCCGACGGCCACGCGGAATCGTGGCGCTGGGTCGAGAAGAATACCATAGAGACTGCGGGCAAGCCGGTGCCATGGCTCGTCCTGCAACCGGGCCAGCGCGGCGGCGACCGCGACCTTGAGCGCCTCTTCAACGCCATCCCCCACACTATCCCGGTGAAATAAGCGCTTGGCCAAGCGCGGCCGGTTCAGCTTTTGCCGATGCAGAACAGGCGGCTGTTGGTGCGGATGAACAGGCGGCCGTGCGCGATGGCCACGCTGGCGCGGGTCTGGTCGTCGCCGGCCTCGCCCATCTCCGCCCGGTGCAGCACCTTCCCACTTTTCGCGTCGATCACATGCACGACTCCAGCGTGGTTCTGCACGTAGATTTTGCCGTCCGCGCCGGTCGGTGAACCGCGGAAAAGCGATCGGCTCTTGAGATCGGTCGCCCACTGGATGCTGCCACTCTTCGGATCCACCCGGGAAAGCATCTTGTCTCGCCCCTCGCCGTACAGCACAAAAAAGCTGCCGCGATAAAACAGCGGCGTGCAGACATCGCTGGACACCCCGTCACGGCTGCCGTCGCTGTTCCAAAGCTTCCCGTTGCTGCTGATGTTGCCCTTTCCGCCTGCCCGAATGGCGTACACCGGGGCGCGCTTGGGCGCGCAGGCCAGCACCACGCCGCCACCCGCCACCGGCGACGGCACGAGCCGCCAATGGCCGATGCGCGTCGGGTTCCACGTGCCCCAACGCCACAGCTCCCTGCCACTCTTTGGATCGTGGCCGGTCAGGCAATCGCCCCCGGCGATGAGGATCTCGTCGCGCCCGTTATGGCTGAACGGGATCGGCGTGCTGAACGCCTCGAGCGATTCGCTGCGCGCCTTGGCCGGGCGGTACACTTTCCAGAGTTGCCGGCCGCTTTTCGGGTCGAGCCCCAGCAGGTAGGAGCGGTTATCGTCGCTGCCCTTGCTCCCAACCTTGGAGTCACGCTGCAGCACCTGCATGTACAGGACGCCGTCATGGATCAGCGGGCTGGTCGAGAAGGTCCACAGGAACGCGAACTGCCCGTGCTTTTCCTGGATGTTCTGCGACCAAAGCTTTTCACCATCCAACGTGTACGTCACCAATGCACCGGTGCCGTAGAAAAAAGTCACCACCTGCCCGTCGGTCACCGGCGAAGGCGCGGCGTAATTGCTGCGGTTGTCCTGCCGATGCCCCTTGGCGACCTGGTGTGACCACTTCAGCGCGCCGGTTCCGAGGTCGTAACAGTTCGCCGTCAGGCGCTCCTTCTCCGGGTTGGAGGAGGAGACAAAGACGTTTTCGCCCCAGACGACCGGCGTCCCGGCGCTTGGCCCGTCCATCTTGACGCTCCACAGGACGTTCTGCGTCTTGCTGAATTTGGCCGGCAGGTTTTTTTCGTCAGTCGAGCCGTTGTGGTTCGGCCCGCGCCAGCTGCCCCACTCGCCTGCCTTCACCCCGCCTGCGGTCATCCCAACGGCCAAGGCCAACAGTATCGCGTTTGTCTTTTTCATGATAATCAAACCTTCGTTTTCAGGAACGGCAGGACGCTGCCACCCGCTTGGCCGGAAGGCCAGCGAAAAATCAATCCTCAGTATCCGCTTGGCCAAGCGTTTAGTCCAGATTCTCCTCCTCGAAGTCACCGGGGGAAACCCAGCCGGCACGCACCTTCTCGCCGCTCGTGTAACGTCGGTAAAAATCATCCGTCGCTGCCCCTGAGTACGGATAGTTGTCAAAAATGTCGCCTTTGCCGAACATCCTCGGATCCCCCTGCTCTCGCAACTCCGCGAACAACTGATTCCTCAACCTGATTTTCAACGTCAACTGCGACTTGGACTCAGCCAAATTGTTCACGCAGTCAGCATCATGTTTTAGATCGAACAATTCCTCCGGCGGCCGTTTGCCGAAATTGAGCTTCCAGAAAGGATAGTTCCCGTTGCGGCGCTGGTTGAGGATGGTCGTTTTCGTTGGGCTGCCATCGCAATTGAGGTAGCCGGTTGTCGGATGCCCCGACGGCCAGCGGTCCGGCTTGAAATTACGCAGGTACAACTGATCGTTTTTCACGATGCCGCGAATCGGATAGCCCCAGTTATTCGGTCGGCCAATGTCATGCCGCTCCTTGCCGATCAACACATGGTCCCGACTGGCAACCACTTGCCCGGACTTGGGCGAACGGAAAATATCGAACAAACTCCGGCCACTGAGTGGCTGCATGATCGGGGCGATCTCCTTTACCCCGGCAGCCTCGATGAACGTCGGGGCCAAGTCCGCGAAGTTCACATAATCGGCCACCACCCGCCCCGCGCCATTGATCCCGCTTGGCCAGCGGATTGCCAACGGGATGTGGTTTGACGGCTCGTAAGCCTGCCCCTTCACGCGCGGGAACGGCATGCCGTGATCCGACGTCGCCACAATCAGCGTGTTGTCCAGTTGCCCGGCCTTTTCCAACTGCGCGAGAATCTTGCCGAGATGATTGTCGTAATGCTCGACCTCGATCGAGTAGTCGAGCATGTCGTTTCGGATCACGTCGTTGTCCGGCCAATAGTTCGGCACGCGATCGATGTCCGACAACTTTTTGCCCATGCGCCGCCCCACGCCGTATTCGTAACCCCGATGCGGCTCGGTGGTGCCGTACCAAAACACCCACGGCTTGCCTTTGGCCTCGTTTGCCGCCTTGAGGAAGTCGGCAAAGTTGGCCGAGTAATTGTTGTTCGAAATCGCCCGGGCCGGCGGCTTGGCCTTCTGCTTTTGCCACGCTTGGCCGGTGATCTTTCGCGGCTTGCCGTTGGCATCGTTGGCAAATCCCGGCCCCCAGCCCTTGCCGGTGTAGCCGGTCGTGTACCCGTTGGCCTCCAGCAACTCGACCCACCCGCCGAACTTGGCCGGAAAATACGTCATGTGGTTGCCGGCATTCTCCAACTGCCACGAATAGCGGCCAGTCAGGATGATCGCGCGGGAGGGAGCGCACTTGGCATTCGGTGTGTAGGCGCGGCGAAAAAGAATCCCCTCCCGGGCCAGGCGATCAAAATTCGGCGTGCGCACCCAGCCGCAGCCGTAAGCACCGGCGTGGCCGAACGACCAGTCATCCGCTATGGCAAAAAGAATGTTCGGCCGCTCCGCCGCTTGGCCAAGCGACAGCCAGCCGCAGAGCAGAAACACCGAAACGAAACGACGCTTGGCCAAGGAGTGCATGCCGAATGGATACGCCCGCCCGGCTCAAAAGCCAGCCAATTGTGCGCCAAAAACACCCCACGCAACGGCCTGCAATAGGCGCGGTTCATTTTTCCACTTGCCAAGCGGGCCGGTTTTTCGTTCGGTTCTCGAGAAGTCTTTTTCACAAACAAACTGAAATCATCATGTGTACCCCCAATGTCATCGAAAAAGTTCGCCAGCGCATCTCGCGCCGGGATCTCCTGAAAACCACCGGAGCCGCAGCCGCCGGTGTGCTCGCGGCCGGCTGCCAGTCCACCCCCAAGGCCAAGGCGGCTCCCGCGACGGAGCCGGTCTCGTTCACGCGGGTGGTCGATCTCAGCCACACGCTGCACCCCGACTTCCCCGCCTGGTTTGTGCCGGGAGTGGAAAAAACCTTCGGTACCAAAACCTTCCTTCCTCCAGCCGTCGTGGCGGTGGAACGTGTTTTTAAGTTCGAGGAGATCGGTATCAATCTCAACAAGGTTTCCTACTGGGAACACGTCGGCACGCACATGGATGCGCCCATTCATTTCTCCGAGGGCAGCCCGGTCGAGAAAATCCCGGCCGAGGATTTGGTGCTGCCGCTGGCGGTGATCGACATCAAGGCCAAGGCCGCCCGCGATCCGCTTGCACTCGTCACGCTGGAGGACGTTAAGGCGTGGGAAAGCCAACACGGCCGCATCCCTGAGCGAGCCTGCCTCGCGATGAACAGCGGGTGGGCGGCCCACGTCAACACGCCCAAGTTCAAAAGCCCCAATGCAGACGGCGCACACCAGCAACCGGGCTTCCACATCGATGCGATCAATTTCATCATGGAGGAGCGCGACGTCGTCTCGATCGCGGTCGACACCTTCAGCTTCGACAACCTCCACACGCCGGAGTATGACGTACACAACGCTTGGCTCGGTGACGAACGCTGGGGCATCGAGGTCGTCAACAACCTTGACGACGTTCCTGCCGTCGGGGCCACCATCGTGGTCGGCCAACCCAAGATTCAGGGCGGCACCGGCGGCCCGAACCGCGTGATGGCCCTCGTCTGACGCTTGGCCAAGTTCTTAACCTATTTCGGGGACGCGATCGGGGCTTCGTTCATAAGCTTAGCCAAAATCGGCTCCATCGCTACAGCCCAAGCGGAGTAACCCATCGCGTTCGGATGCGTGCCGTCAGGAATCAGGTCTCCCCGCATGCGGCGGCCATTCAGGAACGCCTGGCTAATGTCCGCGTAGTGCACCCACTCGCCGTCGCCTATATCCTTGATCAACCGATTTACCTTCTTGTTGATCTGCCTCGCCCCGTCATTATCGTCTCCACCACGAGGGAAGATTCCCAGCAGCAGCACCTTGGTTTTCGGCAAATTGTCGCGCAGTTTTTTGACGATTAATCGAATGTCTCGGGCGGTAACCGCTGGTGGGCTACTCATGTGGTTGTTCGTGCCGATCATTAGGACGGCAACTTTGGGTGATATCCCATCGATGTTGCCGTTCTCCAGCCGCCAGAGAACGTGCTCGGTGCGGTCGCCGCTGATCGCGAGATTCACCGCATTGCGCTTGGCGTAGTAGTGGTCCCAGATCTCTTTTCCATCCCGATCCCACCAGTGTGTGATGGAGTCGCCGATCATCAGCATGCCGACGTTGCCCTGCCGAACACGTTCGTTGAAGGCGTTGTGCCGCTTGAGCCACGGTTCCTTGTGCCAACGCGGCTCAGGTCGTGCGGTGATCTGTCGTTCGCCGTCGGTCTTCCGCCAAATCGGGATGCTGACATTATCGTACGTTACGGTGGTGGTGACCTTGTCGAGTTGGGAACAGGCCGGCAGCCCAACATAAAATGTTCCGTTCATTGGCATCTCGACCGACCCCAGTTGCTGCCAGTGGAATCCATCCGCCGACATGTAGCCGGTGAACCGGTTTCGGAACCGGATCAGCCGAACCCAATATGGTGTACTGAGCCGGTTTTTCTTGATGATGTGTTTTTCGCCGAGATGCCGTGCGCCATGCATGCTGGTTTCTCCACCGATCTCTGTGCGTGTCACCAGCGCCCCGCTCCAGTGCGGCAGCAACAGAACCGAGGCATGGCGTGAATCGGCATCGAGCGTCTCGCGCATCATCACGCCCGGCTTGGTCCATTGCGAACTCATCGGGCGCACGATGCGTGCCGTAATCGTCCCCTCGCCGGAATATTTGGCGTAGGTAAAATGAAACGAGTCACGTGTGCCGTTGATATCTGCTCCCTCACCCTCAAGCGTGAAGCGCTTGCCGTTGTACTCGGTGAAACCGCTGACTTGAACATCGCCGATGTCACAACTCAGCCACGGCCCGGGCAGCGCCGCATTCGCTGCCAGTTCAGCGGACGGGGGACTGATTCCCACCTCGTTACTGGCCTTGACGGTGTAATGATAAAGTCTACCACTCTCCACTGCCGTGTCGTGGAACTCTGGCACGGTCAGGCCATCCGCGATTTTTTGCAGCACCCCACCAGATTGTTCTGATCGAAAAACTGAATAGCCGTTCGCATCAATTGCGTTGACTGGATCGACGCTTTTCACCCAAGTCAACCGAATGCCCCCTTCCGTGGAACGTGCAATCAAACCGGACGGCACACCCGGCACACGCTTCGGTTTCGTCGCGACCATTTTCGACCGATAATGCGTCAGAGTCCCCAAGCCGATGTGGTCGTTGCTGTGCCCCTCCGGGCGTTTCTTCTCAACGACCCGCCCGGAATACGGCGCAGCGATTCCCCGACGCTTCGTATAGTGCTGAAACGGACGCTCAAAGATCGGCCAGAAGCTGCCGCGGCTGACGGTTGAGATCTTCGTGTAATGATTGTTGCGGCCATCCAAACCATACTTGCCCGTGCGATCGAGATAGTGCTGAAACGGGACTTTCTCCCCGAGACCGTATTGAGCGGTGTACTCATGTCCGTTCAGGATCAGATTGTCGTTCCAACCGTAAAGATCGATGCCCTGCTGCCAAGCGATCTCCGCTGCACCGGTGAGCAGGCCAAGCCCCAATTGGGCATAGTGCTGGGCACGGGTTGTCTCTTGGCATTGGCCGGTCGGGTAAACAATCATGTGAGGAATACTGCCGTTGCCGCAACCGTTCACCGCGTACCGGATCGTTTCCTCGAACAACTCGCGATCATTGCAAAATACGGCGATCGCCATCTTGGTCTGCAGCGCCGCCGTCTCCCAGTTGCCGTTGGCAAAGTACGCATAATGCTCAATTGTTGGCAGCCATGCGTTCTTGAACGATGCCTCGCAGCGCCTTGCCTCGGCCTCCGTCCAGCCTGAGTCCGTGTAGCGTATCAACTCCGCAGCATTCGCAAACTGGAACCCCTGCAAGCCGGAGGCAAGCACCCCGTCGATGCCACTGACTTTTTTAAGCTTTCCCGACCATGCATTGAGAATCTCGATCGCCTTGATCGCATGCGACTTGTTACCGGTAATCGCCCACATCAGAGCATTTTGATAGGCTCCACGGGCATCATCCTGCGCCTGACCGGTGTTTTTATTCGGAGCACGCCCCCACTCCTCAACCGGCCCGCGCATCCGATAAGCGGCTTTGGAAAACAGGCTTTCGGCCAGCAACTCGAACCCGTCGTAAATCGGCCCTTCCCCCTTGGCCACGGCTGACTTCATCCGAACAATGTCCTCCCGACTGTGAAGAAGACCGGGATGAACAAACCCTTCAGCAGCTGAACCAGCCGGGAGGATGACCAAGGTCAAAACAGCCAAGCCGCCCGTGAGTAAACGAGAAAACATCGCGACCGATTGTGAGACAGCGCCGCTTGGTTTCAAGCCATTTGAAAAGCGCAAAGGAGGAAAAGCCTTAAGTCGCTTGGCCAAGGGGGAAAGGTCTTGTCAACGGAAGTGATGACGGTACAGTTCTGCGGCAGCGTACCTGCGCGCTTAACTCAGTGGTAGAGTGCTACCTTCACACGGTAGAAGTCGTTGGTTCAAATCCAACAGTGCGCACCATCTTCAGAGTCCTTTTCAACGTTTCAAAAAACCCGTGTTAAGTTTTCGCCGCTAACTTCCGTAAATTTTTGTTAGCGGATGTTAGCGGGATTTTGACGCTCCGAAAGGTCATCAATCACAGGAATCCCCGTTGGTGGACTTCAGCCAAGATCAACGGTAGACGCACACAGCGTTTCTTCAACACAAAGGCAGAAGCTCAAGCTTGGTTGACCGAATTTCGGCGGAAGAGTCCCGTTGAACAACTTTGGCATAGCCTTCCGGCAATCCAACAGCAAAGGATTATGTTAAATAGTCGTTACTGAAAAACCCAGAAGCCCCGACGAGTACGGGGATGTAGTGGGATTCTGATTTTCACGGAAGAACCAACGTGACCATTAGGGAGTCTGCTTGATTATTACAACCGCCCAATCTTCTTTGATATCTGAGGGTGGATTGCCAACTAATACCTTTTCACCGCCACTAATTTGTTTTGTAGCAGCATTCTTATATTTGCCGCCTTTACGAGGGTTGAACCAACTCACACTGAATGTTCCATCAACTCCACTTAGATCAATTTGTGTCGATCCACCGTTGGGAAGATATATCACGTATATTTCTCCCTTTTTTGCAAAGCAATATTTATCATTTTTATTATTCCAGTTCTCGACCAGAGAGTTTGCATTTTCCATTTCCCAGAAGGGGATTCTGTTCTTCTGGAAAAAATCTATGGCGATGCGACAGTAATCCCAGCTTTGATCGCGACTACGCCAGTCCTCACAAACAAGGTCGTTTTCGGCAAGTTTATACCCGAAATAGTATTCGCAACCCATGCCTCCGCCCATCAGGGTTCCCCATAATGTGTATTTGCGCACTTCATGCTGGGTGTGAACTTTTTTGCCCTCTGCATCGCGCCCATTAAAGCCGCGATAACCTAGATCAGGCACCTGTGCGTATTGGGCTGTTCCAGATTCATCAAAGGCGACAACCCATGGTTTGCCGGTGGAAGCCGATTCCTTACACCATTTGACCACCTGCCAGTGAGTATCCTTAATGTTACTATTCTGGAGGGAAAAACCAGTCAGTACTGATCCTTGGCCTAGCAGAGGCCGATAAACATTGTCCTGCTGATTAGGAAAAGTATGCACTACAATGTGGTGATCATAGGGATCAAGATCACGAATGTACTTCGCCATAGCGCGTTGCTCCACGGTTGATTGAGTATTCTCCTCGCCTAAATTCCAGTTTAACGCCAAAGCATGGCTGAATCGGGCGACCAACTCGCGAAGGTAAAGCTTTCGCTCTAACCCGAGTTTGCCGCCATCCAGAGCGGTAGGGACGTTTCCTTCTTTGTTCTTACCGTGACGGTTGTCGTCCATCTCCGTTTCCTGCAATTTAAAATGCAGATACAATCCCTGAACTGCCGCATGATCAAAAACGATGCCCCACTGATCCAACTTGGAACAATCGTAATGTAACTTGGCATCGCGTTGAATAAATGGCCACACATTGTCGCCGTCACCTCCCGCGTTATAAGTGAGAAATGAAAAGACGTTGCATCCCTTCTTAGATAGGTAATTAAGAGCGCCAATCATGCCTTTGCCTTTTCCGTTGTCCCAGACGGGATCGCCATCGCGCCAATCGCGAACGTGTGGTTGCCAGGTTTTTAATGGCACTTTAGGCTTTCGAGCTACAGTTCCATCGAAATCCTTGTAGGCGAGAAAAGTCTCCGGAGCATCCGCACCCGCTTTTAAAAAATATTCCCCTGAACCAGCAAAGCGCAAATAACGGCTGCCTACGTACTGCAACCTGCCATGCCCGCGAAAATCAGGTTTAACCTTGTCAGTGGCCGCCACTTCAAATTCTCCCGAGCAATCATCGTACGGCATTAACCTTTTGCCACCGTTGCCGATAGCACATTGATTTCCAGTAAAAAAAGCAACTCGATAACTCCAGCGCCCCGGTTTGTCTGGAGTAAGATGTGCCCGCCATATGGTCCCCTTACTAGCGCTGGTATTAGCCGCATTTCCATCAGCAGCAAAATACCCTGGAATAACGTAATTGGGTTTCCCTGACTCATGCGTGAATGTCACGTCCATGCGGTAGTCTGTGAACGGGTTGGGTGCAGTATCCATCTCATGTGCGAATGGGCCATCCAGATTCAAGGTTACCTTGTGCCATTGATTTAATTCGCCTGACAGTGTTGCCTGCCCCTTGCCGTGAGGGTCGCGTTTAACCTGCTTCTTTGCCACAGCACTATTAACCTGATCGGGCTTATAGTTGCGATTAGTTGTTAACCTAAATTGATCGAACTCAAACCCATCTTCGCGCATCGAGAATTGAATCTCGTGAGTACCAGCATTGGGTATATTCAAGAAAATCTTGAACGGTGCGCCGCAGTGAATCTTTTGTGTGCGTTGCTTGCTTTCCCAACGCCATGTGTTTTTGCCTTTACACCATTGCATGCGCTGTCCGGATTCAGGCCAAGTACCGTTGAGTCCTACATGAAGTCCGTTGTCCTCTGTTCCGGTAGAATATGCCCGGACCCAGACATAATATTTACCGGGAGTGTTGAATTTTAACTTATAATGCAACACCGCCAGTTTGCCGGGTAAATTGGAGAAATTTTCACCGTGCACAAGTTTGTTGCTGTGGTTTTGGCGAGTATCAGGAAGGCATTCTAAATATGCACCTCCACTAGCATTTGCCAAATGCGGGTTGTCCGGATCATCTTTCAAAGTTGGCTTCTGCTGAACTGTGGTTAAATGCCAACGCCTTTTCTTTGTTAGAGTTTGTTTGTAAAAGTGCTCCGCTTCAACCGTCACTAAGCCTCCTCTCTCCTCTGCCATTTGTGTTGGGCTAGCCCTAGCAATCGGAACCACTAAAAACCCAATCCATAATATTCTCGTTAGCATAAACCCCGCATTTACCCAATTCTCACTCCACATGTCAATTATTTGTAAGAATAAATGGGGCATAGTTGTGTATGATAGGACTTAAAAAAGCCGATCCGTGGTCGAAGAATGGGGGTAGGCGCACAGAGAATGGTGGCTAATAAACTTGGCTTTGATAAAGGAACTCTGGAGGGGACTCAAGGAAGTCGGAGACAAACTCTTGGAGCAAGCCGTTTTCCTCTCTCCAAGCCACATATTTTTTATGTGCCTCAATGGAAGTCCACTCTCCATAAACCATCATCGTAGAGCCATCTGGACTCCCTGCGACACGAATGGACTCACAACCTTCAAAGGAGGCAGTGTCAGGAATATGTTTTTGCATAAATGCTACAGCTTCCTCGTACTTACCCGGTTGAACCTTCATGTTTACAATAGCAATTTGAGACATAAGGGAAGAAAACCAGAGTGTTGCCGCACCGTCAAGCGGCCAGAAGAAAGGGTCGGTTTAATTGTTGCCCCGAACAATAACCCTGCGGCGTTCAAGTGGTGAAATGGGTTGGTTTAGTTATCAGCAGGCTTCCAGTTCTTTAGCTGTCATGCCTTATTGCTCGGTACATAAACCAGTCGCAGCCTTGTTTTCCAATTTAACCTGTTCACGGCGAAGGGCAGGCTCGATGAAAAACGGACCGAACGGGAAGATCGCCGCGATGAGCACCTTGGCAACCCAGCCCAGTGAGTACTTGTGTTGGATCATCGTTTGGCCAAGCGCGAGCATATAAAGGATGAATAAAACGCCATGTATTGTCCCAACAACGGTAACCGCTCGGGGCATATCATTGAGATATTTTAGGGGCATCGCTACGAAGAAAAGCAGCAGGCTTGAAACACCCTCAATGAGCCCGATATACCTAAGTCGCCGGATTGTATTCACTGGAGGTACTAGAAATTGTAGTTCAACGGATCGAAAGGTCGATTTATCCAAGCATCCACCTAAATATGCACACTCGCCCTACAATCCACCAGCACCACGGCTGCGATCGTTGTGAGTAGGAGGTGTTTCATAGACGCAGGTGAGGCTCAACATTCCAGCTGATGTTTTCAAGGGCTAAATGCTGTTAAGATACCCCCCATCGCTTCGCGGAGAGCCACCTCTGCTCCTCTAATGGGGTTGCGCCGGTGAGAAAAGATACTTCAATTCGGATCGAAGCTGTGTCTACTTTGCATCTCGCCGAGGTTGCGACTGGTTCAGTGCTCGGTAAAATTTGGTTAGCGACTGGTCAGCGAACCAAAACGCAGTGTCTTATTTTTTGACCTAAGTAATTGAAGCTGCGCGCTTAACTCAGTGGTAGAGTGCTACCTTCACACGGTAGAAGTCGTTGGTTCAAATCCAACAGTGCGCACCATTTTTTCAATCCTTCCCAACTGGCCAAGCTCACGCTCAAAAAACATCCGTGACTTACCCTAAAAATTTCTCTAAAATACGGTTTGGAAACATTTATGAAACTGATCGTTGTGTCACTCGCTGGAATCTGTCTATTTGCCGGTCAAACGGTGCCGGCTCAACCGTACGGGGATTGCCATTTTCATCTGCTGGATTTCCTCCAAAACGGGGAGTTTGACAACCGGGATGGGGCTTTCCCCTGCAACGCTACCGGCCTGATGAAGAACGGGCGCTATTTCCAACTCCCTTACGGGGAGCGGCAACGGCGGTTGACCGGATTGATCGATATCACTGAAAAACACAACATCGCAGACGTGGTGGTTTGCGGCATGCCGTTTGTTAAAAAATGGGCCGAGGACGATTTCTTTCTGCGGCCGAAATATTATCTGGACTCGAGTTCGCGGGTGAAAGCCGCCCGGGACACCGACTTGCAGGTCGCCGCCGCGTTCATGGACTACAAGCGGCGGTTCGCCAGCGACAAAATCCAACTGGACAAATTAACCCGGTTGCATCCATTCATCTGCGGTCTCGACACGACCGACTTGGGAGCCGTTGACCTCGCGATCAAGCGCATTCAGGAATACCCGGGGATTTGGGAGGGCTTGGGGGAACTCATGTCACGCCACGACGACCTCACAAACCTGACCACCGGGGAGCGCCCCCGGGCGAACCACCCGTCGTTCATCCGGCTGTTCAAGTTCGCCGGGCGGGTGAGTCTTCCGGTCAGCATTCACCACAATGTCGCCCCAATCTCCCGCAACGAAAACGAGGTCAAGCTACCGTGGTATCTGGATGAGTTTTCGGCCCTCTTGAAAAGCACAATCATCGACGAACC
Organism: Verrucomicrobiota bacterium; assembly: GCA_014382705.1. Classification (GTDB taxonomy): domain Bacteria; phylum Verrucomicrobiota; class Verrucomicrobiia; order Limisphaerales; family UBA1096; genus UBA1096. Next base: position 15,703 of record JACNJE010000147.1, read on the forward strand.
CAACGCGGCCGACCGGCCCAAGGTTATCTGGTGCCACGCCGGAATCAGCCGCAGGATCGTGGTCAAGAATTACCGGCAAACCCTCGAGCGGATCCTCGACGAGCATCACGAAAACCTATACCTCGATTTGTCGTGGGTGGTGCTCGGAGCTTATGTTTACAAAAACTTGGACGAGTGGGTGGCCTTGATCCAAAAATACCCGGACAACTTTCTCATCGGGTCGGACTCGGTTGGCAAATACACCGGCATCCCAATGGAGTTGAAGAAATATCAGGCTCTCCTAAACGCCCTGCCGACTGAAACCCGATCCAAGGTCGCCTACAAAAACCTCGCCGCCATCCTCCGAAATGCCGAATCGGAACGAAACCGAAAGGGATTCGGGAAAGGTGGGATCACCCTGCCCCACGATTTTTCCCTGCCGGAAAACTTCGGGCTGGAGGGGCTTGGCAAAAGATAAATCCTTCGTGGAGTTATTCGAATTTATGGCTGGGCTCCTTGGTTGACTCATCACCGGGTTGCCAGCGGAGGGGTGCCGCTTGGGCGCCGAGCACGTCCAGATTGTCGGTGCGCTGCACGAAGGCGACCGCGCCCAGGTTGCGCTTGGCCGCGCCGGGGGACGGCTTCAGGGCGAATGTGAACTCATGGCCAAGCGGCCCGACGAGGTCGATACATTGGAATTCCAGCACGACGTTGTCCATGCCCAGCGTGCGACCCTTGTTTTCGCCGCCGGTGATCGGGCGGCGGACGCCGTTCTCGACCAGCGCCACGCACAGCGCCGCGTTCTCGAACCTGCCCAGCGTGCAGGCGTTCACGGCCAGCGCGCCATCCTCTTTTTTGACCTGCCGCACGGACACGGTCGCCGTGGCCGGCAGCTTCAGCGAGCGGTTGATCGCGTTGAAGGCGTTGGCGCGGTTGTGGCCCAGCGTCTGATATTTGCCATTCACGATCATCTGCGGCGTGTAGTAGTAGCCGCTGAACCGCTTGTGCTCGTACGCCCGCTGCCGAGCGGAGAATCGGGCGTCGCTGAAGCCGTCGGTCCAGCTGCCGCCATCAAAGTAATCGACGTGAAAGGAGACACAGAAAATGTTCAGCCGCTTGGCCTGAGCCATCCGCCGAATCTCCGCCGTGAGCCGCTCCGCCGGCGGACAACTGGAGCACGATTCCGACGTGTACAGCTCCACTAACGCGAACTGGCTATTCTTGAGATTGCGCTTGAGCAGCGGGATGTCGGCGGGCGCTTGGCCAAGCTTGTTTTTCGCCTCGTACTCCGCGCCGTTGTCGAGCAGGAAGCGACTCATCTCCCGCCTGCCCTGCGCGTAGGCGAAGTGCAGCGGTGTCCAGTCGCTTGGCGTCCGGGTGTTGACGTAGCCTTCCGGCTGGACGGCCAGGTGCTGCCGGACGATCTCGATGTTCCCCTGCGCGGCGGCCTCGTGGATGGAGACCGTCGGCACCGGCCCGCTTGGCCGGGGCGGCGGCGGTTCCTCGACCGGCTTGGCCAAGCGCGGCTCGGCAGTCGCCACCGGGGCGGGGGCCGCCTCGCGCTTGGCCTCCGCTTGGCCGGGAAGGCTCTCCGCTGGCGGCGGCTCACCCCCACACCCCGCCAACAGCACGACAGCGAGGGTTGTGAGCAGGATTTGTTTCATAGGGTAAAAGCAATCAACAGCCGGGACTTCTGACATAAAGAGGGAGTTCCCCGAATGAATTGAATCCAAGATGCCGGTAAACTGATACACCCTGCGATGACGACTGGAGAATGGCCGTTTTGTATCCCTCGTCACGGGCAATTCGCAACGGTTCACCGGTGACCCACCGGCCAATCCCTCGGCCCCGATACTCTGGAACAGTCGAGATGTTGTACACCTCAACGATGCCATCCCGGATGATGTCCAAAGCTGTCGCTACTGGCCGATCATGATGAAAGACAATGTAGTAGCGGTATTCCGCGTTCGTACCGGTGATCGATGCCGCCCGCGCCGGGCCGACTCGATCCGCAAATGCGCGTGGCAACTCATACCCCTCGGCAAACACATCCACCCATTGCTCATGGTCATCGACCCCAACTTGGCGGATCGTGAAATCATTGTCGATCGTTGTTCCGGTCAAGTTGGGCAAATCAATGGCCATCGCGAGCTGTCTTTCCGTGAATTCGAAGCCTCGACTTTGCAAAGACTCGTCCATTTTGCCGCCGACTGCGCCCAAGCAAATCACAGCACTGGGGAATTTATCTGAGCAAAGAGGCTCCACTGCCTCGGCGAGCGATTCGGCATCATTGGGATCACGGAGGATCAGAAGATTGGCAATCGGATGAGGCAACCCGCTTAGAAACCGAAAATACCCGTCACGACTGACCGACTCCTTCCCCTGCAAGAAATTGCGAAACGTTCTGTCAAAACCACCCGCAATGATCCTGTACAACTGATCGGAGATGTCTGTGATCGTCGGAAACTCTATTTGGTTTTGTTTTGTATCCGTCATTCAGCGTTCATTTTGTTTAACCGCCGCGCTGAGGTTGCGGTGGGTCCATGAGTCGTCGAAACGCAGCTCGTACAGGTGGCCATCGCGGCCGCGGTAAACGTAGTAGCGGGAACCGGCTTGGGCGGACACCAGTCCAGCTGGCTCTCCCGCCGCCGGTGGCGCCCCGGCGAGCGCCGTCGGGTTGGTGAGTTGCCAGTCGTCGCCATTCCGGGTCGCCTCCCGGATTTGCCCGGCCGAATCGCGGTAGGCGAAATGGTCGCGGTTGCGCCGGGCGTCGTGGATCGCGCATGGATTCCCCGCAATCTGCCCGGTCGTTGCCCGGAGCGGCTCCAACTCGCGGAAGCGGTGGCCCCTGTCCAACGCTTGGACGAACGCGTCGCGCGGGCCGCTGTACCGGCGGTAGCCGGGTTGGCGGCTGCGCTCGATCCAGTCAAACACAAACGGCTCGCGGGAGGGCCAACGCTCTGCAGCCCGAAAGACGATCACGCGCTTTCCGCCGGCGCTGAACCCGATCGGCTGCCCCCGCGCCGGGAGCCGGTGGATGAGCCGGGGCGACCAGTTCCGCCGGTCCGCGGTGACGGCATCCATAAAGAGAGTCTGTTCACACGCGGCGCCATACAGGGTGCGATAGGTCACGTGCAGCGCCCTTTCGCTGCGCGAGACGATGACACCGCCGGCAGGACGCGGCGCGGCTGGCAACGGGTGATGCCGCCACTGTCCGTCCCGCCACAGTTCCCGCAGCCGGGCCGTGTCGTCGGTGTAGACCACGTGCGGCACACCGTCAAAAACGGCCACGGAGGGATCGCAACTTGCGTCAGGGATGCCGAGTTGCCCGGTGAGATTGGTGTGCCGCCAAGCGCCGTCGACTCTCGACAACTCGTGGAGGTGCCCCGCCTTGCCCCGGTAAAACACCCGCCGCTCTCCCGGGCCAAGCGAGCAGGCGGTGGGACGGCCGGCAGCCGGGGGTGCCTTGGCCAACGAGGTGATTTCTGAGTCGCTTACCCGGCTCCCGTCGGGGGAGACGGTGAGTTCGCGGAGTTGGCCGTCTTCATCCCGGTAAATCACGTGCCGGTGTCCGGCTTCGCCCTCGATCATGGCGACCCGGTCGTCGCCGGCCGACGAGGTTTCCCGCGAGAAATATTCGTCGGTGTAGCGTTGAAACGATTCGGCGCCGCGACGGACGAACCGTTCAATCTCGGCGATCTCCTCGTGCCACCGATCGATGTTGTGTCCATTGGCCGCGAAGTCCCGCCCGATGTCAGCGGCAATGACGTCACGATGACGGCGGACCTGGCGCAAGGCATTTTCCGGGGAGAGCGCACTTCCCAAATGCCGGCGGACCTCCTGCTGGTAATATTCCCTGTAACCCGCGTTGCCGAGCAGCGCGAAAAACAGTTTCCGCTGCAGGCCGTGCCCATACGCGCCGCCGCTGTCGATGAAGGCATACGGATTTGCGTTCGGCTCATACGGGCCGCCCACCAGACCCCACTCGGCGTCCCAGCACAGGAAGATCCATTTGCCGTCCGGCACGCGCCTCGCCGCGTACCAGTTGTTGTGGGGCCAGTCCAGATTCAGCGCCCAGAGGTTCAGGATGACGTACGAGGTGAAGTTTTCGATGTCCACACGCCTCGACAATTCCTCGTAGTTGGCCGGGTTGGAAAAGTCCGTCGTGCTGATGAATTGCCGCAACGCCTCCCAGCCCTGCCGGCTGCCGCTGAGCACGGTGTTCCCGGTCTTGATCACGTCAAACCGGCCCGGGCCAAGGTGCGAGGCAAAGAACTCCTCATCCATCCGCTCGACCACGTTGAACACGCCGTGGCTGGCCGAGTTGATGAGGAGGACATACCACGAGCCGGCCGAGGCAAGCGCCCCCATGTCGCGGTGGAGGTCTCGGATCACCTGGTCGCGGATGTAACTGCCGTGCGACCGGCCGTCGTTGAAGTTCGACCGCAGGACCAGCTTGTCGTACTTCTTCACCCCGGCCTCCGGAATGACCGGGTGCTTCAGCCGGCGTTCCCCGTAGATGCCCCGGAAATAAGCGCGGTACGATTTCTTGATGTCCAACCCGCCGCGACGACCCGCCCCGCCGTGAAGCCGGAATCCAAAACCGGTGGCCGCAACCCGTTCCCCGTCAGGGTTGAAAAGCTCGAGAAAGGCCGGTCGCTCGCTGCCGCGCCCCCGGGCGTTGCCCTGGAGATGCACCTCGAGGAAATCGTCCGGCTTCATCGAGACCGACAGCACCGGCAGCTCGGGACGGCGGCCGACGAGGTAGGTCGCCGGGACAATCGGGCTGGCCCGTTCCCCGCCGATGAAGGCCGCCGAGCGAAACAGGGACGTGTCCGCAACCTCGATCGGCTCGCGATACAACCGGCTTGAGCCGTCGGGATCGGAACCGTCGGTCGTGTACCGGATATCGACGGCCGCGGATGACTTCTCCGTAATGCGAATCTTCTCCCCCTTCCCGATCGCGCCCGGTTCCGGGGAAAACGAAACGCGGGCCTTCACCGGGCTCGGCTGCTGTGGGCCGGCGTTGGCCGCACCGGGAGTGGGCGTCAGGAAATAGCCCCAGTCGGCCGGTGAGGTCGCGGATCGCCCAAGGGATTGATCTGCCAACTGTCGCCCATACTCAATCCGGTCGGCGATGCTGCCGTCCGGGGCGACCAAAAGAAGAGAGCCGCCCTCCTTCCTGAGGCGGAAATTGGCGTGGCACACGGCGGGCAGCACGCCCAGCGCCACTCGAATCGATAAATCTGAGCTTTCCCGGTGCGTGTTCAACCCCGCGACCGCCAGCACATTCTTCCCCTGCCGAAGGAGTGCGGCGTGTGCCGAAAGATCGAACCGCTCCACAAAGCCGGCCTCGCGACCGTCGCGCGCAACGCTGTCGAGGTTCGGCTCCCCGGCGGGAGCGTTCACCGCGGCGACACGCGTCCCGTTCAGGTAAGCAGCAAACCCATCGTCGAAATCGACCTCGAGGACGAGTGCCCCGGAGTTGAGCGGTTCCTCCAGCGTGAACTCGCGCCGGAGCAAAACCGCCGTCGTACCGAACGGCAGCTCGGTCGCATCATCCTCGTCCCCATACCCGAATCCGGCCGGGCCAACCGCGAACGCGCTGTCGTCAAATTCGGCAACCGTCCAGCCATCCGTTTTTTTCCTGCCACCCGGACTCGAGAGATACCTCCAGTTGGCACCGTGCTTGATCAGGGTGGTCTCGAACGGAATCGAGGCCGCCGAGGCCCTCAACGCCTCGGGAGCGAGGGAGACCCGGTCCAGCCCGGACATCCAAATGAGAAGGCAGCCGTCTGCCGGGATTCGGTTGTTCGGGAAGGCCCACTTGCCGGGAGCTTCCGGCTCGTTGGTCAGCCGGTAGCCACCAAGCCGCACCGGCGCGTTGCCCGGGTTGTGAATCTCAATCCAGTCGCTGGTCTGCCCCTCATCGTCGAGCCGGCCCACGCGGTTCGAGGCAAGCAATTCGTTCAACCGCAGGCCGCCGCTTGCCGGGGCGGTCGCCGCCTCAGCACGAACCGAATCACCATCCTCCGGCCGGGCATCTGGTGCCGCCACCAACAGCAGAACGGTTATTGTTGCACACAGGAGTTTGTTCATCTTCTTTGGCTTACAGCCCCCGAAGCAGGCTGGGTCACTGCTTATTGAAATAAACGCCATCCGGAGCGAATTGCTCCAGCGGTGCGATCCTTCCCTTTGAACTGAGCTCGACCAGTTTCAACGTCGTTTTGTCTATTTTAATCGCGCCTTCATCGCCGCCCTCGAAGACGCCGGCAAACACCAGCAGATTCCCCTCGACAGACAGTTTGCCGGTCAATTTATTGTTTTGCTCGTCAGACTTAATACCGACAAACGTGTTGTCAGGTTTCATTTTTATTTCAATTGTCGCCTCCCCACCGCCGGGAGACTGGATCGTGGCCAAGTAGGTGCCGGAATAATCCGGCATCGGTTCCGGTTCCGGCGGGGGTGCTTCGACAACCGGTACCGCCGGGTTCGATTCCGCCGGGGGTGCCAGCGGCTGCACCTCCCCGCACCCCACCAGCACCACGGCTGCGATGGTTGTGAGTAGGTGGTGTTTCATTTTTGATTAGTAGATAAATTCTGATGCTCCATTTGCAATCAGAAGTTCTGCAACATCATTTTGAAAATTATTATCGGCAAGGTTCAATGGAGTGAGGTTTTTACTTGTTTTAGCATTTAAATTCGCGCCTTCGACGATAAGCAATGCAACAACTTTCTTTTGCCCTTTCATGGCAGCCCAATGCAGAGCGGTCATTTTATTAGTATCTATTTCATTTACATCCACACCGGCGGCCAAATGTTGTTTCACAACCTTAATGTTTCCAACTTCAGCAGCCTTGTGTATCGATTCGACTGGCGACTGCTTTCGACACACACACCCCACCAGCACTACCGCTGCAATTGTTGTGAGTAGGAGGTGTTTCATTATTTTAAAATAAGTTCCATTCACTTGGAGGTACATAATATGTATCGATTAACAAATCCAAAATCCCCAATTTCCAAGCGATTGCCCCTAAAACGCTAAATGCTGCGAGTACAAAAGCTAAATATATTTTATAACCTTTGGGCATATCTAGTTTCTGGATTACTTCCCTTCGGCTTTCAGTTCTTCACCCGTCTTGCCGCCGTGTTTGCGGAGGATGGCAGCGACATCCTCTTTGTTGTTCCGGACGGCCCAGTCCAGCGGCGTGTCCCCAAACGCGATCGTTACGTTGACGTTTGCGCCGTTGGCCAACAGCAGCTCGACAATCTCTTTTTGACCAGTCGAGGCCGACGTGTGCAGGGGGGTCGTTCCGCCGTCCCCGTTCACGTGCGCCCCGTTGGTGACGAGCAGTTTGACCATCGCGGGGAGACCTTCTTTCACGGCCGAATCCAGCGGAGACTCGGCGAAGGCATCCTTCGCATTGACGTCCGCGCCGTTGGCCAACAGCAACTCGACGATGTTGCCGCGATTTTTAATTGCTGCGGAAAAAATCGGCGACGCCTTGCGTTCACCCCCCTTGGCCTTGATGTCCGCACCTTCGGCAATCAACAGCTTGGCCACTTCCGCATGGCCGGCCGTGGCCGCGAAATGCAGCGGCGTCAAGCCGTCGGCATCCCTCGCGTTCAGGTCGGCGCGGCTGGCAATCAACAGTCCGGCGACGGCCGCCTGTCCGCCGCGGGCGGCGTAATGCAGGGCGGTGGAGCCCCATTGGTTGTTTGCATCCACGCCGGTGCCGGCGGCCAGATGCTGCCGGACGATCTCCATGTCCCCCTTCCACGCGGCCCGGTGGATGGGGACGCCGGGCGGCTCCACCTTGATGGCCGCGCGGGCCGCTTGGGCCTTGGGCGGTGTCTGCGTCGATGTCGTCCCGCATCCCGCCAGCAATGCGGCGGCGATCGTAGATATTATGGCAAGTCTCATAGGTAAACTGAACGGCCAAAACGGTAGCAACCGACCCGGTACCCGCCAACTCCAATCCTGCGGCGCAGCCCGGTCAACGGACGATGTACGACAGCAGCCCGTCCATCACGCGGTTGATCCCGGCGCAGGCGGTTAATCTCCCTTCGGTTTTTAATTCTCCACCTGTCGTTCCACTGTGTTTACGGAAGAGGTCGGCGCTGCTGGCCATGGCCCTTTAACCAGAGTTTCCTTATTATCCGACGCCGAGAATCTCTGGAATATCATGCCACCGTGCTTGCGAATGATAGCGGCAATTTCGGCTTGTCGGCCTTTGTCGGCCTGTCGGCTTTCATTGGCCCAATTTAACGGCGTACTGCCTCTCCTGTCTCTCGCATTAATATCCGCACCTTTGACGATTAGCAGTTCGACGATTTCCTTGTGACCCCAATAAGCCGCATGTGACAGGGGAGTCTTGTCAGCCCCATCCCTGGCATCCACATCTGTACCAGCGTCCAAGTGTTGTTTCACGGCTTCAATATTCCCAAGTTCAGCAGCGACATGAATGGAATCTTCCGCACCGCTTTTGCCACCGTGAGTTCGCAGGATTTCGGCGGTTTCTGTTTGTTTACCCCTGATTGCTGTATCCAGCGGTGTAAAGCCCTTCCTGGTCTTCGCATTCACATTGACACCGTTGGCCAAGTGGCGTTTCACCGCTTCAATATGTCCTGCACCGGCAGCTTTGTGAATTGAGTCATCCGCTTTCAACCAATCACTCGTCTTGCCTCCGTGCTTACGGAGAAGGTCTGCTGTTTTGGTTCGCTTGTACCTGATGGCAACATCCAGCGGTGTGCGGCCAGCAACATCTTGCGCGTTCACATTAGCACCTTTGGCAACCAGCAGCTCGACGACTTCCTTGTTTTCACGATAAGCCGCATTATGCAAAGGAGTCATCCCACTGCCACTCTTCACATTTACGCTCGCACCAGCATCCAGGTGTCGTTTGACGGCCTCGATGTATCCTAATTCAGCAGCTCGGTGAATCGTCAGCCCCCAATTGAAGTTATAACAGATGAACCCCACCAGAAGTACGGGTGCGATTGTTGCAAGTAGGAGGTGCTTCATGTGCTTGCGGCGTTTAAATGGTGGCGCGTTTTTGTCACGACAGACCATGTAGCCAAGCCAAACCCAAATCGTCACACCGACTATTACACCAATGACTGCACCATAAAACGCATGCAGAATAAACATGTAGTTCCCATGGTCTATCGGCAAAGCCAATACAAACAAGACTCCCCCGGCTACTGATGCGGCCATTACTATTATTCCGTCTAATAATACTATTAAAGTCTTCCCGACAGGATTCATTATACAGAATTGACACTCATCCTCCTGAGTGTGGTTTCATGGCGTTTCGGCTGTTGTCTCAGCGGAAAGTTTTGTCACTTTCCTTCCGCTTTCAATTCTGCACCCGTCTTGCCGCCGTGTTTGCGGAGGAGGTCGGCTATTTCCTTTTCGCCTTCGTCAACCGCCATATTCAAAAGTGTCATTCCAAGAAAGCCTCTAGCATTCACATCCGCGCCTTTGGTGATTAGCAGTTCGGCCATTTCCTTGTGAGATCCCAAAATTGCAGCAAACAAAGCAGTCAATCCATCCGCAGTCATCGCATTCACATCTGCACCTTTTGCGATTAAGAGTTCGGCGATTTCCTTATGACCTTCACCAGCCGCAATTTGCAAAAGAGTCCATCCTTCACCATCCTTTACCTCCACATCCGTGCCAGCAGCCAAGTGTTGTTTGACGGCTTCGATATTTCCTTTTTCAATAGCATCGTGAATTGAGATGTCGGGTGCTTTGGCTGTCGGCGGTTCTGGTTGCTGCGTCGTAGCGCACCCCACAACCAGCACGGCTGCGATTGTTGTGATTAGTGTTTTCATTTTTATTTTCCGATCGCTGGTCCAGCGAAGGGAAGGCATTCTAACAGAGTTTGGATGAAACCCGATCATTGATAAAATCAATGGTTGAATTGATTGAATCGATATTCGCCCCGGAACATAGCTGCGATGGTTGGTATAAATGCTTCCCTTTTTGGCATACTGAACGGTGACACGGCGGCAACCCGCCAACTCGAAACCGGCGCGGCGATGCCATGTCAACGGACGACGTACGACAGCAATTCGTCCATCACGCGGTTAATCCCGGCACAGGCGGTTTCGGACTTGTCGCGGATGACCGGTTCGGTCTGCACGTATTCCCCCGGCACCAGTTCGTGGCGGCAATGCCGCAGGAGCAGCGCCGCCGATTCCGGCGTGGTCTCGAGGTGGAACTGCAGCCCGACGACGTTCCGGCCGAGTTGAAATGCCTGATTATCGCACGCCTCGCTCTTGGCCAAGCGCACCGCCCCGTCCGGCAGGTCGAAGGTCTCTCCGTGCCAATGGAACGCCGTCAACCTGCCCGGCAGTTGAAACGCATCACCGTCCGCAGCCACGGCCTCGACCGGGAACCAGCCGATCTCCGTGTGCCGGCCACGGTACACGCTGGAGCCAAGCGCACTGGCGATCAGCTGCGCCCCGAGGCAAACCCCGATGACCGCTTGGCCAAGCCGGATCGTCTCCCGGAGGAACGCCTTTTCCGGTGCCAGCCACGGGTGCGCCGTTTCGTCGTTGACGCTCATCGGGCCGCCCATCGCGATGACAAGGTCGCACGCACACGGCTCCGGCAGCTTGGCCGACTCGTAAAACCGCGTGTACCCCACGGTCGCGCCCCGCTTGGCCAGCCACCCCTCCATGCTCCCGACGCCCTCGAACGGCACATGCTGCAACACGTGAACCTTCATCACGGCGTTCAGCAGGAGGAGAGCAGGACGATCAGCCAGCAGGCAGCAACGGAGTACGCCGTCACCGTGCCGCTGCCCCGGTGCCGGCTGCCACGCGGCAGGATAAAGCGGTGAATGAGCGCCGCGATGAACAGCCCGAGCACGGTCCCGACGATCGGCACGATCACGAACAGCCAGACAAGCCCCTGCAGCACGCCGAGCAGCAGCGGCAACAGCCAAAGCAGCAGGACGATCAACAACACCGCCCCGATGCTCCACAAGATCGAATTAACCATCACCCTTCCCGTGTTGTGCTCCCCCTCGTGATCATCCATCACGCCAGTCCGAGCAGTTCCCGGGCCTCCTTTTGCCCGGCGGCAGCGTTGCCGTATTCGCTGGCCGTCACCCGGGCCAGGCCGACGAGTTGCCGCCACCGGAACGCCGGCCGTGTGCTGGTAAATTCCTCGGTCACGGTGCGGTAATATTTCTCGGCGTGCAGCGCGCCAAACTCACTGGTGGCGTAGCGCAGCAGCAGGTCGAACACCGGGCGGGCGTCGTGGCCCTGTTCGCCGTAGCGCTGGATGATCGCCGTCACGCGGGATTGATCTTTCTCACGGATGGCGCCGTCGGCGTTTTTCAGCAACGCTTTCGGGTCGCTGCCGCGAACCTCCCCAAGATGCTCGGCGAGCGGAACCGGCTTGGCGGTGGCGCGCCCCGCCCGCCCCGCCGGGTGGGACGCCCCGACGATCAGGCGGGCCACGGGGATGCGATGGGTGCCCACCCGCGCGATGGTGCGCCACGCGTTGATGGCGTCCGAGGCGGGGACGCCGACCCAGTCGCCATCGACGCCGCCGCGCGGGTTTTTCGCGTTGTTCACGGGGGCCCGACCC
>JACNJE010000124.1:0-19922 GCA_014382705.1 Verrucomicrobiota bacterium
GGGGGGGCGCCAAGCCGGACCGGGGCCGGGGCACAGGCCGCCCCCCCCCCCGCCCCGGGCCAGGGGGACCCGGCGGGGCCGCCCCCCGCCGTCATCGAGGCGGCCACCCGCGGGGCCGGCACACGGCTCGCCGGCAGTGGCTCGATCCCCATCTGCGACGCGCCGCAGACCGACTCGTCGTTCGCCCGACTCAACGAATACTGCGGGCTCGACGAAATGGTCGACCGCTGCCGCCGCGACTTCCCCGGCACGGCGATCGAACTGCTCGACCTGCGCCCGGAGGAATGGCACGCCGTCGACGGCGTCACCGTGTCCAAGACGCCGCTTCCCGGCGACCCGGCGGGTGACACGCACGTGGCGCTGAACGACGCAAGCGAGTTTGTTGGTTTTCACGGCAACGGCAAATTGTTCGGTGCGTCGTTCAACATGGCCGAGACGAACCAGCGGCACTCCGGCGAGCGACACGAGTACCTGCTGTGCCGCACGCCGATGGATGCCGACGTGCTCATCAACCTGCCGAAGCTCAAGACGCACAAGAAGGTCGGCGTGACCTGCGCGCTGAAAAACATGGTCGGTATCAATGCCAACAAGAACTGGCTGCCGCACCACACCGAGGGCACGCCCGAGCAGGGTGGGGATCAGTTCTCCGCCTCGACCGCGAAGGCCAAGCTCGAGCATTCGTGGATGGGCCGCGCCAAGCGCATCGTCAACGGACGCCCGCTGCTGTCGCGTTTGTTCGTCCCGCTAAAAAAAATGGGCCGCCTGTTTTTTGGTGACACACAAAAAGTTGTCCGCTCCGGTAACTGGCACGGCAACGACACCTGCTGGAGGATGGTGCTTGACCTCAACAAATGCCTGTTCGATTTCGACGGCGCCGGTCAACCCCGCGAGAAGCCGCTGCGGTATTTGGCCGTGGTCGATGGCATCATCGGCGGCGAAGGCAACGGCCCGATGGCCCCCGACGCCAAGCCGTGCGGCACCATCCTCGCCGGCACCCATCCGGCCGCCGTGGATATGGCCGCCGCAACGCTGATGGGCTTCGACTGGCAAAAACTGCGGCTGCTGAAAAACAGTTTCGAGATACAAAAACGCAGCTTTATCCCGTTCCAGCCAAGCGACATACGCCTTGTGTCAAACAGACCGGAGTGGGATGGGCCGCTTGGCCAAGCGGACGGGTTGTTCGCATTTCAACCGCACTTCGGCTGGGTCGCTGCGATCGAGCGCGAGCCGAAAAATCAAGCCAACAATCCGGCGATCAAATAGTGGCGTTAACAAAAAAAATCGGAGAGTTCACCCTCATCCGGCCTCCGGCCGCCTTCTCACTGAGGGAGGAGGCATCATGCCGCTCACCCTTGGCCAAGCAGGACCGGGAGGGGCAAGTTCCACCTTGCCCCATTTTATGTTTTGTTTGGGGCGAGGTAAAACCCGCCCCTCCCAAACGTTGGCCAAGCTCCCTCTCCCAGCGGGAGAGGGTTGGGGAGAGGGAGAACGCATCAAATCTGTCATGAATAGCAGCTTACTGCTTGGCCGCCGGATTAAAACGCGATGAGTCTTGAGGATCGGCTTTATCCGTTGCTCTCGCTGTACGACCGGCTGCCGCAGGGGGCGCGCAATTTTATCGGCTCGGCGTACCGGCGGCTGCCCCGGCGGATTCGCTACGGCAAAGCGTACGGCCAGTTTCGCGAACTCGCCGAGGAGGCGCCAAGCTGGAGCGAGTCGGACATCCGCGAATACCAGCTGCGCGAGCTGCGCCGCACGCTCGTCAACGCCGCAAGTTACTGTCCGTATTACACCCGCTCCTTTGCGAAGGCCGGCTTTCGGCCGGACGCGATGATGTCGCTCGACGATTTCGCAGGTTGCCCGTCGCTGACGAAGCCGGACATCCAGCAGCATTTTGACGAGTTGACCTCGAGCGAAATCGCCGACGCGCAGAAGCTGTACATCACCACCGGGGGCTCGACCGGCGTGCCGGTGGGATTTCATCTTCAGAAAGGCGTCAGCCGGCCGAAGGAGCAGGCATTCCTCGAGGCAAACTGGCGCCGCGCCGGGTATTTTGACAACGCCCGCCTCGCACTGATCCGGGGCCAGGTGACCGATTCGCGGGCCAGGGGCAACATCATCGCGTACGATGCCACTCGCGACTGGCTCATGCTTTCGTCGTATCACCTCACCGACGAGCGCATCCCGGAGTACCTCGAGGCGCTGGAAAAGTTTGAGCCGGAGTTTTTGAACATCTACCCGTCGGCGGCACTGCAGCTTGCCGACTATCTTCAGCGGCACGACCAGCGCTGGCGCACGCCGCTCACGGCCGTCCTGTGCGGCTCGGAGCAGTTGACGCTGTCGCAGAAGCGGCTGCTTGAGGGTGTGTTCCACTGCAGGGTGCTGCGTTGGTACGGCCACGCCGAGCGTGTCGTGCTGGCCTGTGAGGGGACTCAGTCGGAGCTGGCCTATTTCTGGCCGCACTACGGCTATGTTGAGTTTGGCGAGCCGGACGGGGACGGTCTGCGCGAGGTCATCGGGACGACGTTTCACAATATGGCGATGCCGCTGGTGCGCTACCGCACCGGCGACTTCGTGCGCTTGGCCAAGCCGGAGGCGCGGCGCGAGTTCGCCTGGCCGGCGGTCGGGGAGATCGCCGGGCGGGGGCAGGAGTTCCTCGTCACCGTCACGGGGCGGCGCATCTCGCTGACTGCATTCAACATGCACGACGCGATCTTTGACGGGCTGTACGCCGTGCAGTTTTTCCAGGAGGAACCGGGTGTGGCGGAGTTCCGCTATATCCCGTCGCCGGGGTTTCACTCCTCGCGGCTGGACCAGATCGAAAGTGGCATTTTGCGCAAGCTGGGCGACGATTTCCGGCTGGTGCTGCGGGAGGTCGCCGAGGTGGAAAAGACGCCCCGGGGCAAGCACACGTGGCTCGTGAGCCAGTTTTGATTCCCGCTTGGCCAAGCGGCCCGGATGGGCGTATGGTTGCCGGGCAATGCTTCAGACCAAGGCTGCAGGAAAAATAGTTCACGGCGCGGTGCTCGGGTTGTTGTTGTTGAACCTGGCGATCGGCGCCAAGGTTTATTCCGAGTCCGACGCCAACTCGGCTGCCAATGATCCCCATGCCAACCTCGACCTGTTTGTCAACGTGCTCGAGCGCATCCGCCACGATTACGTCGATGGTGGCGAGTTGACGTACGAGGATCTCGTACACGGCGCGTTGCGGGGCATGATCGGCATGCTCGACCCGCACAGCGAGTTCATGCCACCCGTCCGCTACTCGAATATCATGGACGACGCCGAGGGCAAGTTCGGCGGCGTCGGCGTGCACATCAACATTCAGGACGGCTACCTCACCGTGCTGGCCCCGATGGAGGATACCCCAGCCTACGAGGCGGGCGTCATGTCGGGCGACCGCATCGTGAGGATCGAGGGCAAAAACGCGCGCAACATCTCCATGCCGGAGGCGATCGACAAGCTACGCGGCAAGCCGGGCTCGAAAGTCAAAATGACGCTCTTCCGCCCGTCCACCCGAAAGGACATCGAGGTCACCCTCAAGCGGGCGCTGATCAAGGTCGCCACCGTCAAGGACATCAACAACGAGCGCAAGTTCACCGTAGACGAAAACAAAATCGGCTACGTGCGGCTGACGCAGTTTGGCGAGTCGACCGCGGGCGATCTGGAGGAGGCGCTGCGCAAGCTGGAGGTGGAGGGCATGAAGGGTCTCGTGCTCGACTTGCGCCACAACCCGGGCGGCCTGCTGGAACAGGCGATCCGGGTCAGTGAGAAATTCCTCGCCAAGGGCGAGCCGATCGTCACCACTGAGGGTCGCCGGGAGAACGAAAAGCGTGAGTCGTCCGGCCGCAACGCCCGGCCCGAGTTGCCGGTGGTGGTGCTGGTGAATCGCTTCAGCGCCAGCGCCTCGGAGATCGTCGCCGGCTGCCTCAAGGACAACGACCGCGCCCGGATTGTCGGCGAAAAAACCTTCGGCAAAGGCTCCGTGCAGAGGATCCTTCCGATCAACGGCCAACACGGCGCCGCGCTGCGCCTGACCACGGCCAAGTATTACACCCCAAGCCACGAGGTCATTCACGGCAAGGGCATCAAGCCGCATCACGAGGTGAAACTCAGTCGTGAGGAGGAGGAACTGCTTTTCCTCCAGCGCACACCGGGCGGCCTGAAGATGGTGTCGGATGACCGCCGCGAAGCGGTCGAGAAGTTTACCGATCCGCAATTGGCCAAGGCGGTAGAGTTGCTCACCGGCAAAAAGCAACTTCAAGCCAAAGCCGAGCCAAAAGAGGAAAAACCGGCCGAAAAACCCGAGCCCAAGGAAACGCCAAAGAAGGAATCCAAGCCGGAAAAGAAGCCCGAGCCGAAGCCGGACGACAAGCCGAAGGACGAGGCCAAGGAGAAAGACGGGCCGGACGACAAGCCGGAGTGATTCTGGCACTTGGCCAAGCGAGGCTGCACCCCTCTCATGCTGCTGTTGGCCATCGAGACCTCCTGTGACGAAACCAGCGTCGCCCTGCTGCGCGGCGGTTGCGTCTTGGCCAACGCGGTTTCCTCCCAAGTAAAACTTCACGAGGAATACGGCGGCGTCGTGCCGGAACTCGCCTCGCGCGAGCATCTGTGCAACCTCATGCCGGTCGCCCGCGAGGCCCTTGGCCAAGCCGGCGTAGCGACCGGCGACCTCGATGCGGTCGCGGCGACTCGCGGGCCGGGGCTGCCGGGGGCGCTGCTGGTCGGGTTGCGGGCGGCGCAAGGCCTGGCGTTCGCCTTGGCCAAGCCGTTCGTCGGCGTGCACCATCACGAGGCGCATCTCTATTCGCCGTGGATCGGTGGCGAACCGCTGTCGCTCGCGCTCGACGACTTTCAGCCAAACGTGTCGCTCATCGTCAGCGGCGGACACACGATGCTCGTGCATGTCGCCGCGCCGCTCGAGCATCGCGTGCTCGGCGGGACGGTGGACGATGCCGCCGGCGAATGCTTCGACAAGGCCGCCAAGCTCATCGGCCTGCCGTACCCCGGCGGCCCGGAGCTGGACCGCTTGGCCGCCGAGGGCGACGGCACCGCGCACCACTTCCCGCGACCGATGATGCGCGACGACTCGCACGACTTCAGCTTCAGCGGGCTCAAGACCTCGGTGCGCTACTTCATCCGCGACAACCCCGGCGTGCTCGAGGACGGCCGGCGGCTGCGCGACCTGTGCGCCGGCGTGCAGGCGGCGATCGTCGAGGTGCTTGTGAGCAAAACCGTCCGCGCGGCGAAAAAGCTCGGCGCGAAATGCATCACCGCCTCCGGTGGCGTGACCTGCAACAGCGGCCTGCGTACAGCCCTCGGCGCGGCGTGCGAGCGGGACGGCTTTACGCTGCGCCTGGCCAACCCGACACTCTGCACCGACAACGCAGCCATGGTCGGCATGGCCGCTCACATGCAGTTGGCCGAGGGATGTAACACATCATCGTTCGATGCCGAAATCGCCCCCGGCTGGAAGTTGGAAAAACAAAATTAATCAGTTGACAGGTTTTTGGTGAGTGGTACTTTCTCCGTTGTCATGAAGAAATACACTGATTTTCCATGTTTTGGGCTCAAGTCGGCTGGGTTGGTTTGGTTTGGGTTGATGCTGGTTTGCGCTTGGCCAAGCGGCGTGCTGGGGCAATCAGGGGAGGGGCCGGCCGGAACCGGTGAGTTGGCCAAGCCGAAGATTTCTGTTTATGACCGCGACGTGTTGTCGATCCTGATCGACGCGCCGGCCGGGGTGAAACTGGAGGTGCAAGGCTCGGCCAACCTGATTGATTGGAAGCGCCTCGCCGAGTTGATGACTGGTGACACGTCGCTGATTTGGAATCCTCCAGCCTCCCTGAAGGGGCCGACTCATTTTTTTCGCGTGAAGCCGATGGGCGGCCCGGATGAGGCGCACGATGGCGGGGCCGACGGAGACGGGGATGATGGCGGGGAAAACCCCGGCGGCCCCGATGTCGAGAAACCCGACCCCGCCGACCCGTTTGAGCCGGGATTTCCGGACGATGACGATCCGATGGGTGGGTTCACGGAGATCGGCCACAAAAGCGACTTGGCCATGGCGCTGGCGGAGGAGCTGTTGGCGGGGATCGACGGGCAGAAACTTGAGTTGATCGAAGTCGAGCAGGCGGCGGAGTTGTCCATCGGGGAAGAGGGCACCATCTATTTAGTCGCACTGCTGGCAAAGGATGCTGAGGGGAACGAGTTTGTTGTCTTGGGCGAATTCAGGGTCGGGGACGACGGGGAACGGAAACTGGATCTCATCGAGTTGGAGGAATCGATCGACCCGGCGAGCGATTTGGCTAAGCGGCTGGCCAAGCTCGTGATGGGTGGGTTGGACGACAAAGGCCTTACGTTCGGTTCGATCGCCGCGGTGGACAAAGTGACGGACGACGAAGGCGAGTTTTATTTTGTGCATCTCGAGGTGCTGAATGGCGAAGGCGGCCAACTGGAGGTGTTCGGCGAAGTGGAGGCGGACGAACAGGGTGAGTTGAAGCTGGTTCATGCGGATATGTTCAACGATGGCGATCCGTTCGGTCCGGACGATCCCGATGATGGCATCGATGCGATTGAGCGCGTTGACCCGGAGAGTGAGATTGGCCAAGCGCTGATCGAGGCTGCGCTGGCGCATGTCGATGGGGAAGGATTCGAGTCGGTGGAAGTGGTGGCCGTCGACCGGTACAACGATGGCGATCGCGACATGTTCGGGGTGGTGCTCTTGGTCAATGGCGACAGCCAAGTGATGACGCTGTTTTTTGGAGTTGAGAGGGACGCCAACGGGGATTTCAAGGTTCATGAAGTGGAGGATGATCCGTTCGACCCCAACGATCCCGACGGCGGCATGGGGGATGTCGAGTCGATCGACCCGGAGAGCGACCTTGGCCAAGCGATCGTCAAGGCGGCCGTGGCCCGTCTCGAGGATGCCGGCCTCAAGCTGTCCGAGGTCTTGGTCATGGATCGGATGACGACCAACGATCATCAATTCATCGAGTTAATCCTCGTTGCCAAGGACGCCGAGGGGCACGAATTGACGGTTTTCGCCGAGGTGGCGGAAACCGCGGACGGCGGCTTCGATATTCTCGACTTTGACATTAATAAACCAGTTGACCCGGTTGACCCGGTCGACCCTGGGTTCGGCGGCAAAACCGAGGAGTTGGATCCCGAGAGCGATCTTGTGCACAAACTGGCCGCGCTCGCACTGGAGCATGCCGATGCCGAGGGGTTGGAGCTGGATCGGGTCACCGGTGCGTTGCGGCTGAGTTTCGGGCCGGAAGAAACGGTTTACCTCATCGATTTACTGGTGATAAACAGCGACGGCGACGTGCAGAAAGCGTTCGCTGAGATCGCCGAGACTGGCGATGGACAATACGAGGTGGGGCACGTGGGTATTGGCGATGACGGCAACTGGCCGGAGCCGCACCCGGAACCTTGGCCGGAACCGCACGGGATCATCGTTCCGCCCGAGGGGAGCCGGAGTCATTTCATCGATCCGCAGGGCGACTTGGCCAGTGCGCTGGTGACCATCGTTCACCTGAGCATCGGCGACCACGTCAAGACGCCGTGGGAGATCGAGCACGTCGAGGAAGCCGTCCGCTGGCACGTCCCCGGCGAGGGCGCGCGATTTGTTCTTCTGGCCAAGGGCGCCGATGCCAACGGCAAGTCGGGCCACCTGCTCGCCGTGCTGCTGCGAAAGGACGGCTCGCTGACAATCGAGTTGACCGATGTCCGAACCGGCATCAACCCCGGCGAACAAGTCAAGTTCCCACTCCCGCCGAACGAAGGCGGGTGAGCGTTGGGGCGATGTGCCATCGGCTTCGGGCAAAGGATTGATGCGTATATTCAAAAACCGCGTAGCGGGTGCTGTCGGGCTTGGTCTGGCGGTGTTTGCCGGCTTGGCTTCGGCGTCGGAGTTGAGCGTGCGGCTTGGCCAAGCGCCGGGCCAAGCGACGGTCGAGGCCAGCGGCATTGGCCAAGGGCGCGTCGGCGCACTGATGTTTTCCGGCGACTTGGCCAATTGGTTTCCGGTGGCGGCCACGGCGGAGACGGCGCTGGGCTTCCGCGAACCGGCGGGAAGCCGGCAGCGGTTTTATCAACTACTCGAGACCACGCCGCCCAAGCTGAGCGCGTCGCCCAACTGGAAAACCAAGCTCAGCCTGCCCAGCGACCAATTCCTCGTCGAGTTCAAGGCGGCCGACGGCGGCGCTTGGGTGCCGCCCGGCACGAAAAAACCGAAGGAGACGCAGTGGGTGAAATTCGCCGTGCTGATGGATGACTTGACGACGGTTTATTTTCAGGACGGCAACCGTCTGAAATTTCACTACGACTTTGGCACGCGGCACGTGCCGGAGTTCGACGGCATGACGCACATGGCGTTTGACGGCGCGACGCTGTACCACGCCGGCCGCCGCGCGGTGGTGGGCGCGGTTTTGTTCTCGGAGAAAAACAGCGAGTACGCCATCCAACTCGTCGGGCAGGACAGGTTTCCCGCGCCGATGGTGGCTTTTCTTTGGCAGCTCGTCGATGGCGCGATCGACAAGCCGGAGATATTGCGCGGGCTGTACATGCCGACCTTCGAGCAGGCGGACATCAGCGGCGCGGTGGCCGATGCCCTCGCCCAAAACGACGTGCCGGTCGTCTCGGCGCAGCCTTGGGAAACCGGCTCGGACGCGATTTACTCCCACGGCTGGGCGATGGGCCGGCTGGTGTTTGTCGAGGGCGGCAATATCACTGCGGCGTTCCGCGCCGGCGAGTTGACGAGTGCCGATATTTTGCTGACCGACCACGTGCCGGCGGAGGTGCCGCGCGTCGCCGGGATCGTCGCGCTGAACCCCTCCACGCCCAACTCGCACGTCGCGATCCTCGCGAAAAACTTTGGCGTGCCGTTTTACTACGAAGGCAACGAGGCAACCCGCGCCGGGCTGCTCGGGCTCGCCGGGCGCGACGTGATGATTCGCACCTCGGAAGGCTGGGGCATCAACAGTTCCGGTGCCACGGCGACGCTGTCGGCACTCGAGGCGGAGTTGCCGGACGGTTTCCGCGCGGCCATCGCCCAGCTCAAGGCACCGCCCAAGCTCACGTTCGCGGCCAAGGCCGAGGCCGGCGCCTACACGTTGCCGATGAAATCGATCAAGCCAAGCGACACCAAACTCGTCGGCGGCAAGGCGGCCAAGTTCAGTCTGCTGCGAAAGTTGATCCCGAAAAACTCGCCCGACCCGGCTCTCGCGATCACGTTCGATTTGTGGGACGAGTTCATGACCCAGCGCTTGGCCAACGGCAAGTCGCTGCGCGGAGAGATCGACTCGCGCTTGGCCAAGGCGCACGAGTCCGGGCTTCCTGCCGACTTGGCCGACGCGCTGAAGGGGATTCGCAAGCTGATCCGCAGCGGTGAGTTCGTCGAGAGCCAGCGGCAGGCGCTCATTGCCGCGCTGTCGCCGTTTGATCAAACCAAAAAAATCCGGTTTCGCAGCTCGACAAACATGGAGGACAGCAGGCACTTCACCGGCGCGGGGCTGTACGACAGTTACAGCGGCTGCCTGCTCGACGATCTCGATGACGACACCGCCGGCCCGTGCGCCTGCGACGACACGAAGCAAAAAGAGCGCGGCGTCTTCCGCGCGATCCGGCGCGTGTACGCCAGTTTTTATAACGACAACGCCTACCTTGAGCGTCGGCGGTTCAGCGTGGACGAGGCCGACAGCGGCATGGCGATCCTCGTGCATCACTCGTTCCCGGACGAGAACGAGTTGGCCAACGGCGTGGCGGTGTCGACGTTCAATAATTACACCGGCAATTCATTCAACATGTGGAGCAATCTCTCGACACAGGTCGGTGCCACGAGTGTGGCGAACCCCGACACGACTGCCGTGCCTGAGCTGGTGAGTGTCTCCGGTTATCGATCCTCGAACGGCTCGACCAGCCGTCGAGCCACCTTCGAGAGCCGCTCCAGTTTGCTGCAGGTGGGGCGGGATCATGTGATGAAGTGGAAAAACGACTATGAGTCACTGCACCAATTGCTGGAAAAAGTGGCCGTGGGTTTTTCGCGGTACGCCGTCGATCGGGAACAATACACCTTGGACTTTGAGTACAAAAAAATCGAGCCGGGCAAACTGATCGTCAAACAGGTTCGCGAAGTGCCGCAGCCTCAGGAGTTGAAAACCCCGATCCCCGTACTCGCGGGTGGCCGGACGATGTTGCGCTTATATCAGGGTGAGCACGGTGGGAGCGTGTTTGCCCGGCACCGGCTGAAGTCCATTTGGAACATCCGTGCAACGAGTCGTGTCCTGAATTCTGCCGGGAAGAAAACGTCCGTCGTGGACTCGGCCTCGTGGACGCGCGTGATTGGCGGCAAACCCGTAGTCGTGAAGAACGGGATCAAGGAGTGGGACAACCATCGATACAGCACCGGCACGCAGAACAACGTGGTTTATCTGGTTGACCAGTGGGAGGAGACGCTCGGTGGCGAGACGGTGACGTACAAGCTCTCCGCCGGCATCCCGAGATGGATGCCGGATCGCAGCTCGCCCATTCTTTTCGCGGGCGAGCTGGATTGGCGCTTGGAAGCGAACTACAAAAAATCGAGAACCGATTATCAACGGCAAGCCTTCGGGGGTTCCGGCCTCAAGAAAAAGAACGTTCGCGCCGACCAAATAGAGCTTCAAGGTTTCGATCCCGCCGCCGGGGTCGGTCCCGATGACCTGCTGCAGGAGCGCTTGGCCAAGGGCAAGGGCGGGAAGAAAATCGAGATCAAGTTTTACTGGCCACCGCCGCCCACCGGGCCAAGCGCCGGCTACACTGCCCCGCTCAAGGCGTGGAAGGAAACCGTCATCACCGGCCTGACCGAGGAGCCGATTGTGATGGACGGCTGGTATTCCCAAACCTACGCGCCCGGGCATCATAACTTTTGGGAGGAGTTCATTTTTGAACCGTCCAAGGAGGAAGGCATTTCGCAGGCCCAACTCGAAGCGCTTGAGGAGGCCGACGTGAAACTGATCTACCTGTTCATTGACCGCGGCCGCTCCGCCGACGCCTACATCATCGGCTACGACGACGAAGCCCGGGCGTTTTAGGCGGGTGCCCGGCCGGGCGGCTGTGCCCTCGACTCGGGCCGCGTGCTTCTGCACACTGCGTGGCCGATCGTAACATTTGAGCCGTGCCATCACACAAGGTCCAAAAAACCGGAGCCGACCGGCTGAAGCGGCTGCTGCCGTTTGGCGTTGGCCTGACCAAGCCAAAGCATTTTCGCGACATGCTCAAGGTGGCCTGGGAAAACAGGGACAACCTTGGCTATGCGTGGAAGGTGATCAGCAAGGGCGTGTGCGACGGCTGCGCGCTCGGTGTCGCCGGCCTGCACGACTGGACGATCGACGGCGTGCACCTCTGCATGACGCGGCTCAACCTGTTGCGGCTCAACACGATGCCGGCGTTCGACCCAGCGCTGCTGGAGGACGTCGCCGGCTTGGCCAAGCGCCCGAATGCCGAGCTGCGAAAACTGGGCCGACTGCCGTGCCCGATGCTGCGCCGCAAGGGCGAGAAAGGGTTCACTCGCATCTCTTGGGACGAGGCGTACGCGCTGCTCGCCGATAAGCTGCGCGACATCGACCCCAAGCGCTTGGCGTTCTTCGTGACCTCTCGCGGCGTGACCAATGAGGTGTATTACGTGGCGCAAAAGGTGGCGCGGTTCCTTGGCACAAACAACGTCGAGAACGCCGCGCGCCTTTGTCACTCGCCATCGACGGCGGCGATGAAGGCGGCGATCGGCGTCGCCGCGACGACGTGCGGCTACAAAGATTTGTACGGCACGGATCTGATCGTGTTCTTCGGTGCGAACCCGGCCAATGACCAGCCGGTGATGACCAAGTACCTGCACGAGGCCAAAAAACTCGGCACGAAGATTGCGCTCGTCAATCCGTACAACGAGCCGGGCATGGAGCGTTACTGGGTGCCGTCCTCCGCTGACAGCGCGCTGTTCGGCACCGACATCACCGACTACTGGTTCCCGGTTTCGCAGGGCGGCGACATCGCGTTCCTGTACGGCGTGCTCAAGATTTTATTTGCCGAGGGCTGGTTGAACGACTCGTTCATCGAGCAGCACACGGTCGATGTGGGGAAGCTTCGCGCCGCAGCGGAGCAGATTTCGTGGGAGGACATCGAGCGGCAAGCCGGCCTTGGCCGTGAGTCGATTCGGGAATTCGCCGAGCTGATTCGCGACGCCAAAAACGCGGTGCTGGTTTGGAGCATGGGGATCACGCAACACCCGTGGGGAGCCGACGGCGTGCAGATGATTTTGAACCTTGGCCTGCTGCGCGGCTATGTCGGCCGCGACAAAAACGGGCTGATGCCGATCCGCGGCCACTCGTCGGTGCAGGGCGGCGCGGAGATGGGTGCCTACTCGAGCGTGTTCCCCGGCGGCGTGCCGGTCAACGCCGCGAATGCCAAGCGCTTGGCCAAGCAGTACGGTTTCGGCATCCCGGATTGGCCCGGGATGCAGACCACCGGGATGATCGATGCCGCGCACGCCGGCGAGCTGGATTTGTTTTACTGTCTCGGTGGCAACTTTCTGCGAAACCTGCCGGAGCCCGGTTTCGTGGCCGAGGCGTTGGCCAACGTCCCGCTGCGGGTGCACCAGGACATCGTGCTGACTGACCAAATGTTCGTCGAGCCGGGCGAGGACGGCGTGCTGTTGCTGCCGGCCAAGACCCGTTACGAGCAGGACGATGGCGGTGTCGAGACGACGACCGAGCGCCGGGTGGCCTTCAGCCCGGAGATTCCGCGGCAAGTCGGCGAGGCCAAGGCGGAGTGGAAGATTCTGCTCGAAATGGCCAAGGCCGCCCGCCCTGGCCAAGCGGACAAACTCGGCTGCGAAGACGGCTGGAAAGTGCGCGAGGAGATCGCCCGTGTGGTGCCGTTTTACGACGGCGTCCAGCATCTGCGCGAGACACACGACGCCTTCCAATACGGCGGGCCGCACCTGTGCGCCGACGGAAATTTCGCCACCGCCGACGGTAAGGGGCATGTGATTCCGGTCGAGCTACCGCCGTTGCGGCTGGAGAAGGGCAAGTTTTTTGCGAGCACCCGGCGCGGCAAACAGTTCAACTCGCTCATCTACAGCGAGCGCGACCCGATCAACGGCGCGGACCGCGACTCGGTGCTGATGAGCGGCGACGACGCCGGCGAACTGGGATTGGCCAATGGCGACCGGGTATTGCTGAAGAACGACCTTGGCCAATTTGACGGCCGGGTGCTCATCGCGCCGATCGCCTCCGGCAACCTGCAAATCCACTACCCGGAGGGGAACACAATCATTCGGCGCGGCAGCGTCGATGCCCGGGGCGGCGTGCCCGACTACAACGCCTGGGTGACCGTCGAGAAGGCTTGAACTTGGCCAAGCGCTTGGCTGCTCAGCGGCGGCGCATCAAGGTTTGTCGCAGCTCACGGTCGCTGTCCCGTTTCTTGAGCGTCTCGCGCTTGTCGCCCGCGCCCTTGCCTTGGCCGAC
Source organism: Verrucomicrobiota bacterium (assembly GCA_014382705.1). Classification (GTDB taxonomy): domain Bacteria; phylum Verrucomicrobiota; class Verrucomicrobiia; order Limisphaerales; family UBA1096; genus UBA1096. Next base: position 13,500 of record JACNJE010000124.1, read on the forward strand.
GGCGAGCTGAACCTTCACCTTGCCGTTCTTCCAGTAGAACGACAGTGGGATGAGCGCCTTGCCCTTGACCGCCGAGATGCCGAACAGCTTCTGGATTTCCCGCCGGTGCAGCAGCAGCTTGCGGGGCGCCTTGGGTTCGTGGTTGGCGGTGTTGCCATGCGAGTACTCCGCGATGTGCGCGTTGTACAGCCACACCTCGTCGTTCTCGACCCGGGCGAACGCGTCGCGGATCTGTCCCTTGCCGGCGCGGAGCGACTTTACCTCGGTGCCGGCCAAGACGATGCCCGCCTCGTACGTCTCCTCGATGTGGTACTCGTGGCGGGCCTTCGAGTTGGTGAGGATGGTTTCCATTAACAAAAACAGCCAGAGGCGCTTGGCCCCTGGCTGATGTCAAGTCGCTGTGCCGCGGTCAGGCTTTGCGCGCCCGGCGGCGGCTCTTTCGTTTGGGTTTCGGAAGATCCGTCTCCCACTCCATCTTGCCCTCGACAATCTCGGTCAGGGCAATGTCGGCGGTGCTCAACCCGGCGGTTTCCATGATCAGAGGCCGGTTGCCACCCGAGTTCAATTGGCGCACACGCCGCGAGACCAGATTGATCAACACATTGGGATTACCAACCAATTTCAACGCTTTTGCACTTAATTCAGCTTTCAAAATTACCCCTTTTTTCCTCAAAAAGGCCAAGAAACCTCTCAAACCTGTCCTACCATGGCAAGCTCAAATTTCGTATGTCGAAAAAAACCCCCGGAACGGATCTTTTTGTACGGTTTTTGGGTTGGCTGCGCAATCAAGCGGCGTACGGTGGCCCTGTTAAGGGCATCGTTGGGTGTTCGATGAAAACCATCTCTTGGAGCAAACTTATCCGGCGGACGCACATGTATCTGGCGCTGTTCCTGACGCCGTGGATGGTGGTGTACGCGCTGAGTTCGTTCATCTTCAACCATCACGCCCTCTTCAGCGGCGGGAAACCGTTGGCCCAATTTGAGAAGGTGGAGGAGTTGCCGTACGAGGTGGTGTTTTCCGATGGCATCGAGCCGCGCGAGGCGGGGTTGCAGATTTTACGTGACCTCGATCGGGAGGGGGCGTTTTGGGTCGGTCAAAATCAGAAGCTGACAGCCGAGCGCTTCACGGTGAATCGCAACCGGGCGATCGGGCCGGAGCGGATCCATTATTACCCGCGGGAAAACAAGGTGATCATCGAGCGACAGAAAACGACGACGGCGTCCCTGCTCGTCGGGCTGCACCTGAAGCACGGCATCGGGCATCCGGGCATTGCCGCGAACCTTTGGGGCATCATCCTCGACTTGGTGATTGTGGGGATGCTGTTCTGGGTGCTGTCCGGGGTCTGGATGTGGCTCGAGATTAAGCCGGCGCGGGTGTGGGGCGGCATCAGTGGGCTGGTTGGCATCGGGCTGTTTTTACTTTTCATGTTCACCGTATGACGCTGACAAGAGGATGAACAACACCAACCTTATTTTCCGGCGCGTGCATCTTTACCTCGGGATGTTGTTGATCCCCTGGGTGATCATTTTCGCCTTGTCGACGTTCATCTTCAACCACCGCGACTTGTTTCACGGGCAGTTCAACCAGCCGGACTCATGGACGCAGCTTTGGAAAAAGGAATACAAGGCGGATGTGCCGCGACAACAGCCGAAACTCAGGGAATGGGCGCGGGGTGTTCTGGATGGAAACGGCATCAAGGGAGGGTTCAACGTCCGGCAGAATCGCCAATCCGTGCTGATCAACCTGATCCAGTTTCGCAATCCCATTCGCGTGACGTATCAAAAGAATGAAGGCCAGCTTGTGGCCGAGCAAAAGAGGACCACAGTCGCCGAGTTGATGGCGCGGATGCACGTCCGCCACGGCTACGGGCGGGGCGGGGTGTTGTACACCGGCTGGGCGTTCGTGGTGGACCTGCTTTGTTTTGCGATCATCGCGTGGATCGTCACCGGGCTGTACCTGTGGTGGAAACTGCCCGCGACGCGCAAGCCCGGCTGGGTGGCGATCCTCTCCGGCCTGGCGACGTTTATCCTGCTGGTGTTGACGATCTGATGGCGGGGCGACCAGATAAACCTGCGGCGCTTACGATCGCCGGTTCGGATTGCAGTGGCGGGGCGGGGCTGCAGGCAGATTTGCGGACGTTGGCCAAGCTGGGGGTGCACGGGGCCAGCGTGGTGACGTGTGTCACGGCGCAGAACCCCGGCGTGGTCTTGGCGATCCACCCCACCCCGGCCAAGGTCGTCGCGGCGCAACTCGATTCGGTTTTCAGCAGCCTGCCGATCCGCGCGGTGAAGACCGGCATGCTTTTCTCGCGGCCGATCATCGACGCGGTGGCGGTGCGCTTGGCCAACTGCAAGCGGCTGCCGTTGGTGGTGGATCCGGTGATGGTCTCGAGCAGCGGCACGCCACTTTTGAAGCCAAGTGCGGCGACGGCCTTGGCCAAGCGACTGTTGCCGTTGGCCAAGTTGGTGACGCCGAACCTCGACGAGGCGGCGGCGTTGGCCAAGCGGCGGGTGAGTGAGCCGGAGGAGATGCGGGACGCGGCCCGGGCGATCCACGAGCGGTTCGGCTGCGCGGTGTTGGTGAAGGGCGGGCACCTGAAAACCAATGAGGCGATCGACCTGTTTTTCGATGGGCGGGAGGAGTTTTTGCTGTCGGCGCCGAGGGTGCGCGGGGTGTCGCCGCCGGGCACGGGCTGCACTTATTCGGCGGCGATCACGGCGTTTCTGGCGCGGGGCGAGCGGCTGCCGAAGGCGGTGGAACTAGCCAAGCAGCAGATGGCCGAGGCGTTTTCGGCGGTTTATCGGGTGGGAAAGCACCGTTTTTTGGGCTGATCCCGCTTTGCCAAGCGCGAGGTTTTCGGCAACTTTTCCGCCTTTTTGGTGATTCATTCACCCGAATGCCGGTGGCGCCGATGGGCCAGCCGGCGGTTTTTTCATGGCACAATTCAATTACAAGGCGCGCAGCCGCTCGGGCGAGGTGATGCAGGGCGTGCTCGAGTCGGCGGATCGGGCGGGGGCGTTGTCGATGTTGCAGCGCGACGGGTTGTTCCCGGTGTCGATCCAGCCAGCCAAGGGCAAGGCTGCCAAGGGGGCCAAGGCCAGGCCGGAGAAAACACCCCGCGCCGCCGTCAAGCCGATCAATGAGGGGGGCGGCGGGCGCTTTCGATTCCGCCGAAAAGGCCGCAAGCCCAAGCTGCAGGACTCGGCGACGTGGATGCTGCAGTTGGCCAACCTGCTGCGTTCCGGCATGCCGCTGTCGGTGGCGCTCAACAGCATGATCAGCATCTCCGGCAAGGGCATCAGCGAGGAGGTGGCAACGGAGCTGAAGAAGAACGTCACCGAGGGCAAGACCCTCTCCGAGGCGATGGGGAAGCATCGGGTCATCTTCAACGAGATGTCGGTCAACATGGTGCGCGCCGGAGAGGAGAGCGGCGCGCTCGAGCAGGTATTGCGGCGCCTGGCCAAGCATTACGAGCGGTTCGCCGAGGTGCAGTCGAAGTTCGTCTCCGCGATGATTTATCCGGCCATCGTCTGCCTTGTCGGGTTTGTGATCATCCTGTTTTTCATGACCTACATGCTGCCGAAGTTCTCGGAGATTTTTGAGAGCTTCAACGCCACGCTGCCCAAGTCCACCCAATTGCTGATGAATGTCGGGGCGCTGGCGGTGAACCCGTTTTTCTGGATCGTGTTTCTGGTGGTGATGATGGTTGTCGTCATCATCGCCATCCGCTACAAGGCCACGCCAAGCGGTCGGCGGAAGATTGACGACGCGAAGTTGCGCCTGCCGGTGCTGGGCAAGGTGATGCGACTCAACCTGTTCGGGCAGTTTGCCCGGACGCTCTCCACGCTGCTCACCAACGGCGTGCCGGTGTTGACTGCGCTGCGGATCACCGGCGATGTCGTTCCCAACGTCATCATCAAGGAGTCTGTCGTCATGGCGCGCGAGGCGGTGACCGATGGCAAATCGCTAGCCGAGCCGCTCGCCCGCAGCGGCCTGTTCCCTAAATTGATGATCGACCTGGTGCGCATCGGCGAGGACACCGGCGACGTGCCGGGCGCGCTGGAGAATCTTGCGATCACGTACGAAAACGACCTTGAACTGGAGCTGCGCGTGATGACCAACCTGATCGAGCCGGCGATGATCATAATGATGGCCGTTGGCGTGGGCGGGCTGCTGTTCAGCATCCTGCAGGCGCTCTTCACGATCACCAACAACATCGCCCGGTAATGAGCCCACGCCGCGCCAACCCGGCCCGCGCCGCCGTCTCGGCCTTCACGCTGATCGAGCTAATGGTGGTGATGGGCCTGATGATGATCATCATCGCGATCGGTGTGCCGCGAATGGTGGAGGGCAACCGGACACCGCTTGGCGAGAGCCTCAACGCCGTGATGGAGGCCTGCGCGGCAGCAAGGCGGCAGGCGATCCTCTCCGGCGGCACGGCCAAGGTGACCATCCGCGGCGCGGAGGGCGGCACCGGCTACATTATCAATGCCGGCGCCGGGGGAGGCAGGCCGAAGCCGGCCAGTGTCGACGATGTTTACACCGGCATGGAAGGGCCTGCGGATGACGCGCCCAAGCCCGCGCCCAAGCCAGTCGGGGGTGCCGGGTTCAACGGCCGGATCCACGACGAGGTGGCCGTTCACGGCATCTTCGTGAACTTCGAGGATCTGATGGACGCGGAACAGGTGGTGGTCAAATTCTATTCCAACGGCACGTCGGACGAGTTCACGATCGGGATGCGGCATGAGTATGGCGACGCGGTACTGCGGTTTGTGCAGCTGGACTCGGTGACCGGTTTGGCTTACATCAAGACAGAGTATGAGATTGTGCAGAATTAAAAGAGCCCGCTTGGCCAAGCGCGGCGGCTTTTCGTTGATCGAGGTGACGATCGCAATGGGCATCTTTTTCATCTGCATGTTCGGGTTGCTGTCGCTGACCACGCAGAGTCTCAACACGGCGCGCCGGCTGGAGTTCGTCGAGCCGGACATCGGCTGGGTGGCGTCGGAGCTGTCGCTCACCAACGTGGTCGAGGAGGGTTTCGAGACCGGGGATTTCGGCGACCATTACCCCGGCTGGAACTGGACGCGTGAGATTTACATGTACCCGGTGCTTGAGGAGTACGGTGGCGACATTGACGATCAAGGGCTGTACCAGGTGGACATCACCCTGAACGGCCCCGGCGGCTCATCGCAGCGGCACAGCGTGCTGATGTACCGCGGCCAAGGCCAGGGTGCCAACGGCATCTCCCGCTCGCGCACCGGCTCGACGGGCAGTTCGCGTACAACCCGTAGTAGGTCTTCGAGGCCCAGATGATGAAGCTGACCAACAACCCCTTTTGCGGTCACACAACGCGCTTGGCCAAGCGCAGGGGCCGATCCGCGTTCACGCTGATCGAGATCCTGATCGCGCTATCGATTTTCGCGCTGATTATCACCGGCATTTACACGAGCTGGACCGCGATCCACCGCGCCACGCGCATCGGCCTTGAGGCGTCGGCGGATGCCCAGCGCAAGCGGGTCGCCATGCGGGCGCTCGAGCAGTCGCTTGGCTCAGTCAAATACTTCCTCGCCAACGAGACGAACTACACCTTCATCGCCGAGGGCCGGGGCGACTCCACCTACTTGAGCTTTGTGTCGCATCTGCCGGAGACCTTTCCGCGCAGCGCGCTGTTCGAGTATCAGCCAATGCGCCGCGTGAACTTCTCCGTGGAGCCGGGCACCAACGGTCTGGGTCGGCTGGTATTGCGCCAGCAGCCGTTCCTGTACGAGGCAAACATCGACGACTTGGAAAACCCGCTCGTGCTGGCCAATGACGTGGTGGCGTTCCACGTGGAATTCCTGCCGGACGGCGCGGAGGAATGGGAGGAGGAGTGGCTCTACACGAACGAGCTGCCGGTGATGGCGCATGTCACCCTGTCGTTCCAGCACGGAGAGGCGGTTTTCGAAAACCACAAGCTGATCGCCTTGGCTTCCTCCGCTGTGCCGCAGGAGTTTCAGCTGGGCGCTCCCGCCGGGCGCGGTGGTTCGCGGGGCCAAGGGGGTGCGAGTGGTTCAGCGAGGGGCGACCCGAGGGGCGGATCTCGCTCAAGGGTGGATGGCCCCAGATACCCAAGCGGCAATATGTTCAATCGATCCGGCGGCAGCTCCCGTAATGGAGGCGGCAGCAGGCGAGGCCCGGATGGAAACTTTGGCGACAGCAGAGATCGTGGCGGTTCCCGGGGGGGCGGGTTCCGGGGGGGGGGGGGTGCCAGGCGCGGACCCCCCCCCGGTCCCCCCCGGCGGGGGGGGGCGCCCGCATCCTCGCGGTGGTCCATCCCGCGGCCGGTGGGGGGGTTCCGCCCCCGCGGGTGCTCCCCCCCGCGGCTGCGGGGCAGAAAGAGGGGAGGCGACCGGTCGGGAGGAGCGGTGTGAAAAGGGGGTGTG
>JACNJE010000124.1:19932-27225 GCA_014382705.1 Verrucomicrobiota bacterium
CGACAGGGCCACCTCGAGGGCAGACGGTGATACCGGGCGTGGGGAGGCAGGCACAGGGCGGGAGGGGCACAGCGGGGCCCGGGGGGGACGTTGGGCGACGGGCGGGTAGGTGGCGGGGCCCGGGGGGGCGGTGCCGGGGGGGGGGGAGGTCCAAGGCCATGACCCTCCGCTTGGCCAAGCGCGATCGGGGGATCGCCCTGATCATCGTGATGATCATCGTCGCGGCATTGGCGGTGATCGTCACCGGCTTTGCCTTCTCGATGCGTGTCGAGAACAAGCTGGCTTACAACACGCGGTTCAACCCCGACATGGATTGGCTTGGCCGTTCCGGGGTGGAGTTGGCGCGGTATCTCCTCTCCAAGCGCGCCCCCGGTGAGGAGCAGATGGATGCTCTGCACCAGAAATGGGCCGGTGGCCCCGGTCGGACCGGCATGGATGCCATGGCTGAACCGGAGCCGTGGGAGCAGTTGCCGATGACCGATGTCAAGCTGGGCAGCGGCTCGTTCTCCATCAAGATCACCGACATGGAGCGCAAGCTCAACATCAACAGCGCGCCCGAGCCGTTGATTCGATACATCATCGAGATGAACGGCGGAGTCGATGTCACCGATGTGGATTTGTTCATCGACTCGCTGCGGGACTGGATCGACCCGGACGACAACCCCAGACTCAATGGTGCCGAGAGCGACGATTACCTGAGCGAATTTCCACCGTACTATTCAAAGAACGGCCCGCTCGACCACATTACCGAGCTGAAACTGGTGCAGGGATTCAAGGATGAGCCCGGCTTGTACAGCGTGTTTGCGAACCATTTCACCGCCATTTCAGGTGGATTGATCAACGTCAATACCGCCTCGGCGCCGGTGTTGGGGCTGCTGCCCGGCATGACTCCGGAGATTGCAGGCGACATCGTCATGTACCGGGCCGGCTTGGATGGGGCCATCGGCACGCCGGATGACATGCCATATCGCAGCCCGAACCAGATCGGCGAAGTGCTGGCCCCTTTTGGGATGGATCCCAGTGCATTCCAGCAGTTTTTGGCCACTGAAAGCGCGACTTTCGAGGTCGAAGTGACGGCCAAGATCGGGAGCGACACGCGCAAATACATCTCGCTGCTCCGCCGGCTCTCCCCACAGGATATTCGCATCCTTTATTTTCACAGCGAGTAGGAGTACGCTTTTCCTCAACCGGTATTATGAAGCATAAAAATCAAATGACCCGTCGGCAGTTTGCCAGTCGCGCCGTGGCCGCGGCGGCAACGGTTAGCATCGTTCCCCGTCACATTATCGGTAAGGGCCAGACGCCTCCCAGCGAGGTCATCACCAAGGCGGTCATCGGCACCGGCGGCATGGGCCGCGGACACCTCAAGGGCGTTAATCCAAAGGCCAAGCTGCTGGCGGTTTGCGACGTGGATGAAAACCACCTCAAGGCGGCCCAAAAAGCGGGCGGGCCGGATGTCAAGGCGTACAACGATTTCCGCGAGGTGTTGGAGCGGAAGGACATTGATGTCGTCCACGTTCCCACCCCGCCACACTGGCACGCGCTGATCTCCATCGCCGCCGCCAAGGCCGGCAAGGATATCTGGTGCGAGAAGCCGCTGAGCCGAACGATCTACGAAGGCGAAAAAGTCGTTGAGGCGGTAAACAAATACAAACGCATCTTCCGTCTCAATACATGGTTCCGCTTTCGCTCCGGTTTTTACGGCATGGGTACCGAGGTCAAGCCGCTCAAAAAACTGGTTCAGAGCGGGATCCTCGGCGGCCCGCTCAAGGTCACCGTCAGTGGCGTTACCGGTTTCAATTGGAAACACAACTGGAGCGGCCGGATCGACTTGAAACCGCAGCCGGTACCCAAGCAGCTCGACTACGACATGTGGCTTGGCCCGGCTCCATTCAAACCGTATCACCCGCATCGCGTGCATGGCACCTTCCGAGGGTACTGGGACTACGACGGCGGCGGCTTGGGTGACATGGGCCAGCATTACCTCGACCCGGTTCAGTACATTATTGGTAAGGACAACGAAAGCCCGGTCGAGATCGAGGCCGACACCCAGAAACAACATCACGACGCGGTGCTACCGTGGCGTGAAATCCGCATGAAATACGCTGACGGCACTGTGCTAATCCTCGATGGCGAAAATCGTTACAAGGAAGCCGCCTTCCTCGAGGGACCCAACGGAAAATTGTTTAAGGGCTTCAAGTCGGACATCCCGAATTTGGACAAAAAACTGGCGGAGTTTCCAGATCCCGAGCCAATGGTCACCGATTTTGTGGAGGCAGTTCGTGAGCGCAAGAAGTTTGCCCTCAACGAAATGAACGGGCACCGTTCCTGCACCATAGTGAACTTGGCCAAGATTTCATTGCGAACCGCTCGCAGGTTGCGATTTGATTCCGACAAGCAACGCTTCATCAACGACGACCATGCCAACAGCTACATCAAGCAACCGATGCGCGGGCCTTGGAAAATTTAGGCGATCTCATTCCATTTTAACACTGATAAGGCTAGGCCAAGTTTTCTTGAACTTGGAATCTTGATTTTCGTTTTATTTGAGTTTTTCCTTAGCCAATAAATTAATTCTCAATTAAATGGAGGGAAAGGCATTTAAAAAGATCGCTATTGTTGGCTTGGGGTACGTCGGACTTCCGTTGTGTATAAGGTTTTGTGAGTCTGGTGTTACTGTTGTCGGTTTGGATGTTGACAAGGAAAAAGTTGATTCCATCAATGAAGGCAATTCCTACATAAAACACATCGAGTCGTCCCAAATTGAGAAGTTAACTTCAATTGGTAGTCTATTTGCATCAACTCGATTCGAAGAAATAAAATCATGCGAAGCAGTCTTAATTTGTGTGCCTACCCCGTTGGGCCAACACCGGGAACCAGATATTTCATTTGTACTGAAAACAGGTGTCGCAATAGCGCCATACTTAAAGGCTGAGGTAAAAGCCTCAAAAAAGCTTGTCGTCTTGGTATCAACGACATATCCGGGAACGACAGATGAGGATCTTCGGGACGTTTTGGAATCGAACTCAGGTTTAAAAGCAGGGGAACATTTTCATTTGGCATACTCTCCAGAGCGGGAAGATCCAGGCCGAACAGATCACAGTGTAAAATCCATTCCTAAGGTCATGGGTGGATTCACTCCAGAATGCCTGAAGAGGTGCGTTGACCTGTACTCAATCGCGATCGATCATGTGTGCCCTGTGACCTCTACCAGAGTTGCCGAGGCGACCAAGCTGACCGAAAATATTTTCAGGTGTGTGAACATCGCCTTGGTCAACGAATTGAAGGTGGTTTATGAAAAAATGGGGATCAATGTTTGGGAGGTCATAGAGGCGGCATCGACCAAACCGTTTGGATTCATGCCATTTTATCCCGGCCCTGGCTTGGGTGGTCATTGTATTCCGATAGATCCGTTTTACTTGACCTGGAAGGCTCACGAGGTCGGCGTGAAAACGCGCTTCATCGAGTTAGCCGGCGAGGTTAACCAATCGATGCCAGAACATGTCATTGCCGTGGTTATCAAGGCGTTGAACGCAGCGAAGAAATCTTTGCGCTCTAGCCAAATCTTGATTCTTGGTCTGGCTTACAAGCCCAATGTTGACGATACAAGAGAGTCACCTAGTTTTGAATTGATTCAGCTCCTAGCGAAAGAAGGAGCGGAGGTTGATTACTATGATCCACATATCCACTCGATACCCAAGATTAGAAAATACCAGGAATTAGCAGGGAAAAAATCGGCCGATTGGAATGAAGAAACGGTTCAAAAATACGACTTAGTGCTAATTTCAACTGCTCACGATTCTGTAAATTATATTGAGTTATCAAACTGGGCAAAAGTGATTGTGGATACAAGGAACGCGATGAATGGAATCGAAGATCCTAAAGCAAAGATTTATCGAGCTTAGGTGAATGAATGTGTGACGAATGGCGCAGGTTTAGTTATTAGTGACGATCGAAAAGAACAATAAATCCGATAAACCAATTTTGGTTACTGGTGCCGCCGGCTTCATCGGCGCAAAAACTGCCGAGTTGTTGCTTGCGGAAGGCCAGAGTGTGGTTGGGGTTGATAACCTCAACGATTACTACGATGTCCGCCTGAAACACTACCGAGTTAACAAGCTGCTTGGCCAAGCGGAAAAACCGCATGATCAACCAACTTTATCTCAAAGTTCAGCCGGCTTGGCTAAAGCCAAGTCGGCGGATGGTCAGTTTCATTTTTATCATCTCGACATCGAGAATCAGCAGTCAGTCGATGCGTTGTTTGAGACTCACAAGTTCGGTTCAGTTCTAAATTTGGCTGCTCGTGCTGGGGTGCGTTATAGCATGGAAAATCCGTATGTTTACATGACCACCAACGCCAACGGCACATTGAATTTGCTGGAGGCTATGCGGTACAAAGGGATCAAAAAAATGGTGCTGGCATCGACTTCATCTCTATACGCAGGGCAGGAAATGCCGTTCGTTGAATCACTTCCGGTAAACACTCCAATATCCCCATACGCAGCCAGTAAAAAAGCGGCTGAAGTCATGGCATTCTCGTACCATAACCTTTTTGATCTCGATATTTCTGTGGTTCGCTACTTTACTGTATATGGTCCCTGTAGCCGCCCCGATATGGCAATATTTCGCTTCTTGGAGTGGATCGAAAAAGAAACTCCCATTGAGCTTTTTGGTGACGGCGAGCAAAGTCGCGATTTCACTTATGTGGACGACATAGCCAGGGGTACGATCGCCGCGCAAAAAGAAGTTGGCTACGAGATTATCAACTTGGGTGGGGGCAACAATCCGATTTCGATGAGTCAGGTTATTGGACAACTCGAAACACACTTGGCCAAGCGAGCTTTGATAAACCAGAAGCCGTTCCACAAGGCGGACATGAACACCACTTGGGCGAACATCTCCAAGGCCAAGCGATTGCTCGACTGGGAACCCCAAGTGACACTTCAGGATGGGATCCAAAAAACCGTCGACTGGCATCAAGCCAACCGCGCTTGGCTGAATGACATCCGCCTTTAGCAAAGGCGACAATAAAAATTAAACGATGAAGACCAAGCGGGCAATGGATCGGCCAAAGGATCAGGAAACCGTTCGGCAACTCAAGTGGATTCAAAAATTTCCTCCGGAGAATCGTTAACCTTCTTATTCGATTGCTCTGCTTCTTCGATTACGGAGAAGGCTTCCTCAATGCGACGACGAATCTTATCATGCTCTTCCTGTGGTATTTCAGAAAGGCATCCAGCCCATTTCGTCCATGGCTTCTCCATTTCAAAACCAGAATTGTTATCTGCTGTCACCAAAAACCCAGAAAAACATATTTTTGGATAACCGTGTATCTCAATCTACCCAATACCAACTGATTCCTCCCAACTTGAGCCGCCTCAAGGCCCCTTACGACTAGTACCTCGCCCCTCGCTCTCTGTTTTCTGCCAACTGCTAGCTGCCAACTGATTACTTCCACCTTACTTCTTACGACTGAACTTAACTTTTTCAACCTTTGGGCCGGCGGTTTCGGTTACTTCAATCTCAAATTCTCCGACCTCCAGTTTGTCTCCTTCCTTGGGGAAACCGCCAAGTCGTTGAGTGAGTAGGCCGCTGATCGTCGAAATACCTTCTTCAAGAACCGATTCGCCCACCAAATCTTCAAGCTCGTGGACAGGTAGCATGCCTGAGGCTTCCCAGGTTCCATCATCCAACTGTTTTAACTGAGGGATTTCCTGGTCAAATTCATCCTGAATCTCGCCTACCAGTTCTTCGAGGACATCCTCGAGTGTGATCATGCCGACGGTCCCGCCGAACTCGTCCACCACGATCGCGAAGTGAAGTTTGCGTTCGAGGAAAAGTTGTAGGATTTTTTCGAGTCGGCACGTCTCGGGAACGTAGATGATTTTCCGCGAGGCTGGCAGCAAGTCAGCCGCTCGCTTGGCCCGGTTACGTCTTCCGTAAATATCCTTGATGTGAACAACGCCGATGGTGCGATCCAGATCGTCATCTTCGCACAGGGGAAAGCGGGAGAAGTTGCTCTCGCCGGCGATGCGGACGCACTCCTCGATTCCGGCGTTGGTGTCCAGTCCAACAATACTCGTTCGGGGTTGCATGGCTTCGCGTGCGATGCGATTGCCAAGGTCGAGCGCGTTCATCACGATATCGCGACCAAGCCGGGAGCGTTTAGCTTGCTCCTTGTTTGAGGCAACAAGAAGTCTCAATTCTTCCTCCGAATGTTCATTATGTGATTCTTGAGCGGTCCCGATTCCAACGACTTTTAGCAGCAATTGGGAAGCCCAGTTAAGAATAGCGACAAATGGATATGACATTCGGTAAAACCACATCATCGGATAAGCAACCCATAAACTGGTAGGGAGCGGTTTTTGGATCGCCAGTGACTTAGGAGCGATTTCGCCAACGACAATATGTAGTATTGTAATAATAGAGAAACCGACGCCAAATGAGATAGTTGATCTGGCCGTTTCAGACTCGATCGCCAACCAATGAAAAACGGGTTCGAGTAGAGTTTCGAAAATTGGCTCGCCAATCCACCCAAGTGCTAGGCTGGCTAATGTAATTCCTAATTGGCAAGCACTCGGGAAGGCGTCCAGATTATCAATAATAAAATGCGCAACCTTGGCTCTTCCTTGACCTTCTTCAACCAACGGTTTCAGCTGAGTTTGACGGGTTTTTACAAGCGCAAACTCTGCAGCGACAAAGAAGCCGTTCAGGCCAACTAATAGAATGACAGCCAATATCTTGAGCGCCATCCACCACCAGTCTATTGGGACAGGCGCCTCCATCAATGTCCCACCTCCCCGAACAGCACACGGAGGATGTCCTGTAGTGCGACGATACCGACCTCACGGCGATCCTGCCGGGTGACGATCGCAAGCCATTGGCCGCTGCGTTGCATCCGCTTGAGCGCAGTTTCCAAGTGTAGATCTTCCGGTAAATACAACGGCGGTTGGAGGTAGTCGTTTGCTGGCCTGGCTGGGTCAAAGTCCGGCTCGTACAGCGAGGTTTTGAGCGTCACCACCCCGATCACCCGTCGCTGCCCGGTCTGAAAACGCCAAACCGGTATCCGCGTGACTCGGTGCGCTTGGCACAGCTCGATCACTTGCGACATCGGCGTCTCAGCTGAAACGGTGATCATTTGGTGCAGCGGCTTGACGACTTGGCCAAGCGTACGCTCGTTTAGATCCAGCACGCGGTTGATCATCATCCGCTCGTCGTCGGTCAAGCCCTTGGCTTCCACCTGCATCATTTCACGGAACTCATCACGGTTTCGGAACAGCCGGTTGGCCAGCG
>JACNJE010000148.1 GCA_014382705.1 Verrucomicrobiota bacterium
CAAACTTCCCGACGATGCGGTCATCATTCCGTATGATCCGAGCGACGAGAACGGCTCCGTCCGGCCCGGCGCGGTGGTGAACTCGGCCAGTTCCGACCAGCCGTCGCCTGAGCCGTCGCCGACGGAGTAGAGGTAGTCCGTGTCCGGCTCGAGTCCGGTGAGGGTGGCCGTGTGGCGGTGCGCGACTGGGTCGTTCACCAGGTTGGCATCCTCCAGTTTGAACGTCGCGGCCTTGGTTCGCTCGGGCTGGGTCGGCTGGAACCGGGTGTAGTCTGATTTTTTCACCCACTGCACCTCGCCCTTGGCCACGCTTGGTCCGGTGCGCCATTGGATGGTCTGGGTGGTCTGCGGATCGCCGCTCCACGTCAGGGCAACCTGGTCTGGCTTGGCCAAGGCCGGGTGTTTTGTGTTGTGGAACAGGTTGATGAGCTTGGCGTCGTCGCGGCTCTCGTTCTGGGTGCGGATCACCGCCAGCCCGGAGAGCACGCCGGGCAGCACCGGCAGCTTGGGCATCGCCTCGGGGCGGTCGACGAATGGCTGAAGGCCATCCGTGAGCGTGCCCACACGGAGCTGGCCGGGGTACAGTTCGGTGACCTCCAGTTTCGTCTCCTTCTTCAGCGGCATCAGCGCAGCGATGTAGTGGGTGTTCCCGCCGGTGAGCGAGTTGACCCCGAGGCCGATGCGGCCGGCCTCAAAATCCTTCATCCAAAAATCGACCTCCGTGCCTTGCAGTGTGATTTTGAATCCCATCGGCGCGAAGCCGCGATCCTTCAGCCAGAACGGCTTGTCGCCCATCGCGGCATCGCGAATGATGATCACCTTCACCGGCACGTTGACGCGGAAGATGACGTGTTGCGTCGACAAAATGTGCAGCTCCTTTTCCGTCAGCAGGGACTTCGCCTTGGCGGCATCCATCGTCATCAACTCCTGCAACGGGATGGTTTTGCGGAACCGGTCGATAATGCCGGCCACCGTGTCATGAACGGAGGGATGTTCCCCCACGTGCGCCTGGCCAAGCGCGGTGGAAAACAAAAGCGCGGCCAAAGCCGCGTGCCGACGTAGTTTTCGAAAGCTGAATCTCATGCTGGTCATCGCCGGGCCTGCGTCCGGCGGGCGGGGACGCTATGCCACTTGGACGGGCGATGCACGACCAAACCGTTTGGCGCTTGGCCAAGCGGACAAAAAAGGGGGTTGCATTGCTTGGCCAAGCGGGCAGCATCCGCCGTGAATCGGTGGCAGCGCATGGCGCGCGTTGGCACCGGGAGCAGGGAGCGATGCTGAGTATTTTTGGAAATTCTTCTGGCCGGTTTTGTGACGGTGTCAATCGCCGGAATTTTCTCAAGATCGGCGGCTTGGGCATGGGCGGCTTGGCGTTGCCGGAGCTGCTCCGGGCCTCGGCCGACTCGGGCGGCGGCAGGCGCGAGAAATCCATCATCATGATCTACCTGCCCGGCGGCCCGCCGCATCAGGACATGTACGACCTGAAGATGGAGGCGCCGAGGGAGATTCGCGGCGAATTCCAGCCAATCCGCACCACGGTGCCGGGCCTCCAGATCAGCGAGATGCTCCCGAAGATCGCCCGGCAGATGCACCGGGCGACACCGATTCGGTCGATAGTCGGCGCGCGGGACGAGCACTCGAACCACATCTGCTTTACCGGCCACACGCTCAATTCACAAAAACCGCCGGGCGGCTGGCCCACCTTTGGCGCGGTGATCTCCAAGCTGCAGGGCGCGCGCAACCCGGCGCTGCCGCCGTTTGTCGGGCTCGAGCCGAGAATGAAGCATCGCCCGTACAACGCCGCACAACCCGGGTTTTGCGGCGTGGCGCACAAGTCGTTCCGGCCCGAGGGCGACGGCAAGGCGGACATGACGCTCAACGGCATCAACCTCGACCGGCTGAAGGACCGGATGGGGCTGCTGCAAAGTTTTGACCAGTTCCGTCGCGACGTCGATGCCGCCGGGCTGATGGATGGGATGGACGCCTTCAACCAACAGGCGTTTGGCATCCTGACTTCAAGTCGCTTGGCCGAGGCGCTCGATTACACCCGCGAACCCCGGCGTACGATTGAGATGTACGGCAAGGGCGACACCGGCATCCGCGGTGACGCGGCTCCGCGCATCCTCGAGCAGTTCCTCGTCGCCCGCCGCCTCGTCGAGGCCGGCGTGCGGGTGGTCACCGTGGCGTTCAGTTTCTGGGACTGGCACGGCAACAATTACGGCAACGCCCGCAGCGACATGCCGATGTTCGACCAGGGCGTCTCGGCGCTGATCCGCGATTTGCACGATCGAGGCCTCGACAAGGACGTGGCCGTCTGTGCTTGGGGCGAGTTCGGGCGCACGCCGAAAATCAACAAGGATGGCGGCCGTGATCATTGGCCGCGCGTCTCATGTGCGCTGTTGTCTGGCGGCGGCATGAAACACGGCCAAGTGATTGGCGCGACTGACCGCCTGGGCGGCGAGGCCTCCGAGCGGCCGGTACATTTCATGGAGGTGCTGGCCACGCTGTACCACCACGTCGGCATCGACACCGACACAGCCACGCTGCCCGATCTATCCGGCCGCCCGCACTACATCACCGACGGCCACAAGCCGATCGGCGAACTGATCTGACCTCGCTTGGCCAAGGTCACCACCATTTATAGCCGGGATCCGGCTTCGGGCCGGTGTAGTTCCAGTTGTACGCTTCGTCGGGGAACTCGAAATACTCGGTGTGACCGTCTCCCAGCAGCACGTTGAACCGGTATTGGCCGTGGTCGTTGTGCCATTGGCTCCGGAGGTGCGTTTTTTTCCGGTCTGCCCACCATGGCCAGTCGCCGGTCACCAGCTTGTTTGACGGGCTGCGGCTCATCTCGGACGATTTCATCGGGCGCCGCGAGCTGCGCAGCCCGTGATTCGAGTCGCCGGTGACGTGCTGGATGCGCAGCGTCTCCACCGCCCACACGGTCAGGTAGCTGTTGCCCCAGCCGTCGTAGCAGCTCCGGATTTTTTTCGGGAACTTGTTGGTGTGCAGCGAGTCGCCCCGGTCGGCCGGGCAGTGAAACACGCCGAACGACGGCGCATAGGGGTTGAGCGGCCGCTTCTCCGGATTCACCAGGCCGCCGTGCAGGGTCATCACGCCCTTCTTGCCGCCGAGCGTGCCCCATTGCGAGTAGGCCGGGTAGTAATCCTCATTGTCGTCGACATACATCGCGAAGGCCAGCGCGTGCTGGTGCAGGTTGCTGGTGCAGCGGGCGGCCTTGCCCTTTTCCTTGGCGCGGCCCAGCGCCGGCAGGAGCAGCGCGGCGAGGATGGCGATAATCGCGATGACCACCAGCAGCTCAACCAGCGTGAAGCCGTCCAGTCGTGAAGGGGCACGATTCATCGGATCGACCCGGAAAATACGGAGCCGCTTGGCCAAGCGCAAGCCACCGATTGACATTGACGGCGTCTCCACGGACATTACCCGGCCTTTGGAGATGCAGAGCAGGGTGAATCGATTGTTGCTGGGGAGTGCCGCGCTGGCTTGGCTGGGCGGCTTGGCCAAGGCGGAGGTGTCGTTTGAGAACCAGGTCCAGCCGGTGCTTGCGTCGGCCTGCCTGAGCTGTCACGGCGAGAAAAAGCCGAAGGGCGAACTGCAACTGCACACCCAAGCCGGGCTGCTCGAGGGCAGCGAGTACGGCAAGGTGGTCGCCCCCGGCAAGCCGGAGGAAAGCTCCCTCTACACGAGCACCGTACTGCCGCCGGACGATGACGACATCATGCCGCCCAAGGGCGAGCCGCTCACCGCCGACCAGGCCAACGTGCTCAAGGAATGGATCGCCGCCGGGGCCAACTGGCCGGAGGGGGTCGTAATCGAGCAGGTGCGGCGGATCGATTTCGTCAAGGACATCAAGTCGATCCTCGAGGTGTCGTGCGTCAGTTGCCACCGCGAGGGGCATGACAAGGGCGACCTGCGGCTCGACGAGCGCCAGTACGCCTTCGAGGCCGGCGAATACGGTGCGGCGGTGGTGCCGTTCGACCTTGAGAAAAGCACACTTTACGAGACCGTGACGCTGCCGGCCGACGATGACGACCTGATGCCACCGGCCAACAAGGGCGGCCCGCTGCCGAAGGAGCAGATCGAACTGTTGCGTGACTGGATCGTGCAGGGTGCCGCCTGGCCGGAAGGGGTGAAACTCGAGCAGGCTCGCCGTGACACCGGCGAAAAGCCGGAGGCCGGCGGAAGCCTCGCCGCCGCGCCCAAGGTGGTCGTCGACATTCGCAACAAAGCGATCGAGTCGCTCATCAGGCAACTCGAGCCGACCATGAAGCCGTACAAGGAGGAAATCCCCGGCACGGGCGTCAAGTTCGTGCTGCTCCCGATCCCAAGCGGCGAGTTCGTGATGGGCAGTCCCGCCGGTGAACCCGGCCGGCAGGAGACGGAGGGGCCGCAGCACAACGTGCGGATCGCGCCGTTCTGGATGGCCAAGACCGAGACCACGTGGAACGCCTACACGTTTTTTATCTACGAGGAGGAGGAACGAATGGTGATGAAGATTCGCGGCTACAAGCCGGAACTGAACGCGATCTCCGATGCCGTGGCGCGCCCGACCACACCGTACGTTGAGATGAGTTTCGGCATGGGCACCGACGATTTCCCAGCGATCAGCATGACGCAGCACGCCGCGAACACCTATTGCAAATGGCTCACCGCCAAGACCGGCCATTACTACCGGCTGCCGACCGAGGCCGAGTGGGAATACGCCTGCCGCGCCGGCACCACGACGGCCTACAGTTTTGGGGATGATCCCGCGTTGATCGACGAATACGCCTGGCACGACGGCAACAGCAACTTCAAATACCAGAAGGTCGGCACCAAGAAACCCAACCCATGGGGGCTGCACGACATGCACGGCAACGTGAGCGAGTGGGCGCTCGACCAGTTTGTCGCGGATGGATACGGCGCGTTCAAGGAGACGGTTTCCAACCCGTTTGCGTACGGCACGGCGCTCTACCCCCGTGTCGCCCGCGGCGGCTCGTGGATGGACAAGCCGGATCGGCTGCGCAGCGCCGTCCGGATCGCGTCGTCGGCCGACTGGAAATTCCAGGATCCGCAGCTACCCAAGAGCATTTGGTACCACACCGACGCCCAATTCCTCGGGTTTCGCGTGATTCGGCCGCTAATCCTCCCCTCGGCGGAGGAGATGCATAAGTATTGGACAACCGAGGGTGAGCCAGACTAAACTGCCGCCGGTTCCTATCCACTTTTTGAACGAAAATCATCTCATGAAACAAAGCAAGAATACCCAAAAAAACGACTCACGGCTGGATCGCCGTGGATTTCTCAAATCCAGTTCCGCGATTGCCGGTGGTGCGGCGGCGCTTGGCAGCCTCTCCATCGAGCGCGGCGCGTTCGCCCAGGCCGATAACACCGTCAAGGTGGCGCTGGTCGGCTGCGGCGGTCGCGGCTCCGGTGCGGCCGACCAGGCGCTCGGCACCTCCGGCGACGTCAAGCTTGTGGCCATGGCCGACGCATTCCGCGATCGCATGGACGGCAGCCAAAAGGGCCTGGAAAGAAAACATGGCATCAAGGCGCAGGTGAAGGAGGAGAACAAGTTCGTCGGGTTCGACGCCTACAAGAATGCCATCGAGATGGCCGACGTGGCCATCCTCGCGACACCCCCGGGCTTCCGGCCCATTCATTTCGCCGAGGCGATCCAGCAGGGCAAGCACGTCTTCATGGAGAAACCGGTTGCGGTTGATGGCAAGGGCGTCCGCCAGGTCCTGGCCGCGGCACAGGAGGCGAAGAAGAAAAACCTCAAGGTCGGCGTCGGCCTGCAGCGGCACCATCAGCTGGGTTATCAGGAAGTCATCAAGCGCATTCAGGACGGTGCCATCGGCGACATCGTCTCCGCACGCGCCTACTGGAACGGCGGCGGCGTTTGGGTGCGCGACCGCAAGAGCTTCGAGCAGAGAGCCGGCCGCAAACTCACCGAGATGGAATATCAGATGCGCAATTGGTACTACTTTGTCTGGCTGTGCGGCGACCACATCGACGAGCAGCACATCCACAACCTCGATGTCATTAACTGGGTCAAGGGCACGCACCCGGCGAGCTGTCAGGGGCTGGGTGGCCGCGAGGTTCGCACCGGCATCGACCACGGCGAGATTTTCGACCACCACGCCGTCGAGTACAAATACCCGGACGGCAGCTACATGTTCAGCCAATGCCGCCACATCCGCGGCTGCTGGAACAGCGTCTCCGAGCACGTGCAGGGCACCAAGGGCCGGGGCAGTGTCAGCGGCCCGCATGCCTTGTACGGCAATGATGGCAAACAGACCTGGCGTTTCCCGGGCGGCGGCAAAAACCCGTACCAGCAGGAGCACGACGACCTGTTCGACGCCATCCGGAACGACAAGCCGTACAACGAGGCATTCTACGGCGCGCACAGCACGCTGACCGCCGTGATGGGGCGCATGGCCACCTATTCCGGCAAAATGATCACCGCCGATGAGGCGCTCAACTCCAACGAAAACACCATGCCGGAAGTGCTCGGCTGGGAGGCGGCTCCGCCGACCCTGCCGGACGAGGACGGCCGCTATGCCATCCCGATCCCGGGCAAAACCCGCTTCGCCTAGGCCAAGCGCTTGGCCAAGCGGCCTGGCAAAAGACAGCACTCATGTGCGATTGAAAGCGGGGGGGTAGACTTGACAAAACATGTCTGAGGTTAAACCGATCCCGGACGGCTACCACAGCGTGACGCCGTACCTGCTGACCTCGAGCGTGGCGGATCTGCTGGCGTTCACGGTCAAGGCGCTGGGCGCCGAGGTGACCCAAAAAACGGAGATGCCCGACGGCACCGTCTCCCACGCCGAGGTGCAGATCGGCGACTCACGCGTCATGATGGGCCAGACCCGTGACGAGTGGCCACCGATGCCGACGATGCTTTATCTCTACGTCGAGGACTGCGACGCGGCGTACACCAAGGCGATCGCCGCCGGTGCAGAGAGCGTGATGGAACCGGCCGACCAGTTTTACGGCGACCGCAGCGGCGGCGTGTTGGACGCGCTGGGCAACCAGTGGTGGTTTGGCACGCGCATCGAGAACATCCCGCCGGACGAATTGGCCAAGCGCATGCAGAAAGCCCGCAGCTAACCGGCCACCGACAGCAGGATGCTGAAGGTGGTGCCGTTGTCGGTTGGCTTGATCTTGATGCGCCCCCCGTGCGACTCGACGATTCGCCCGACGATGGCCAGGCCAAGGCCGCTGCCGCCCGGCTTGCTGGTGTTGAGCAGCGAGGTGAAGGCGCGCTCGCGAGTCTCGGTGTCCATCCCGCAACCGGTGTCGCTGAACTCGATCCGCACATGCGTCGGCTCTGGCGCTGATTTTGGCAGGTGGATGGCTCGCGTCTCGATGGCCAGCCGGCCGCCTTCCGGCATCGCCTCGAGCGCGTTGAGGGTGAGGTTCAGGAAAACTTGGCTCAATTGCGGCCCGTCGGCTCTCACCCGGGGCAAGCCGTTGGCCAAGCGCGATTCCAACTCGACTTTTTGCTGTGCTGTTTTTCGGCGGACGAGGACGCAAAGGTCGTTGATGAGCTTGTTGACGTCGGTGGGCTGGAGTTGCGGCTCGGCGTTGCGGGCGAAGGTGAGCACCTGCTCCACGATGGTGTTCAGGTGGTCCATTTTTTCGCCCATGATCCGCACGTCCTCGGCGCGCGGGTCGTCCGCCGGGAACTCCAGGCCAAGCGAGTGGTACAGCATCTTGAGGACGGTCAGCGGGTTGCGGATCTCGTGGGCCACCTCGCCGGCCAACAGGCCAAGCGCGGAGAGTTTCTCGTTCTGCCGCAGCAACTCCTCCGACTCGACGATGCGCTCGAGCAGGCGCGCCTTCTCGATGGCGATGGCGGACAGCTCGGCCAGCGCCATGGCGATCTGGATTTCGTCGTTGGAGAACACATAGGCCTCGGCCTTGTAGATGTTCAGCGTGCCGATGGTGCCGCCCCCGAAAACGAGCGGCACGCTCAACAGGGCGACGAGCCCCTCGTCGCGCGCCATGTTCGACTGCTGGTAGGCGTTGGAGGTCTGGATGTTCTCAATCTGCAGCGGCTTCATGCGGTGCACCACCGAGCCGAGAAAACTTTCCGACACGACGACGTCCGGCTTGTTGAGGTAGGCCTCCCCGGCACCGTGCGAGGCGACGAGGGCGAGCCGGTTGCTGCTCTCGTCGAGCAGTTGCAGGGCGCTGGTTCGGGCGCTCATCAAGCTGCACGCCTCGCGGGCGATGGCGGCGAGGGCGTCGTCGAGATCCACGGCCGCGTTAATCGCCTGGCCGACGGTGATGAGCGACTCGAACAGGTCGGCCCGGATGCGCGACCGCTCGTAAAGGAAGGCGTTGTGAATGACGGTGGCGGCCTGGCTGGCCAGCTCGGTGAGCAGCGCCTGATCCGTCTCGGAAAAGGCTTCGAGCTGGTCGGAGTCGACGTTGATCACGCCGCGAACGGAGCCGCTGACCTCGAGCGGCACGGCCAGCTCGGAGCGGGTGTGATCGTAAATCGGGACGTAGCGGGCGTCCTCGAGCACATCCGGCACGAGGGCCGGTTTGCCGTGTTGGGCCACCCAGCCGGTGATGCCTTCGCCGACGCGCAGCTTGAGCTGAGAGGAGCCGTTCGGCAGCCCGTGTGCGGCCTGAATCTCCAGCAAGCTGTCGGTGGGGTTGATGAGCACGACCGAGCCGGTGGTGGCACCAACGAGGCCAACCGCCTCGCGCACGATCAACCCAAGCGCCTCCTGCTGGTCGAGGGCCGCGTGGATGACCTTGCCGACCCGATAAAGCCGCTTGAGCTGATCCGGCTGGATGGCCGGGTGGATGTGGGCGTCGTCATTCACCGCTAGGCCAATGATGAAAGCTCGGCGGTCATTCCACAAGGCTGCTCGTTGACGTGGCCAGCGACAGGGTGTAACCGTTGCCTGCTGGCTTGTGTACAAACGAATACCCTCCGGCTTCCGGCCGGCGGATCAACGAACTAAAATGAAAACTCAAACCGTTCTATTCACTCTGGTGGCCGCGTTACTCGTTGCCGGCTGCGGGCATCACAAACACCACCGGGACCAAGGTGGCGATCGGCACGATCGTGGCGATGAGAGCTTGGCCGGCAAGGTGATCAAGTATCCGTTTCGCATGACCGGCTACGCATTGGGCGCGCCGTTTCACCCGTTCAAGTCGACGCGCAAGGCGTTTGATGCAACGGTGGATCTTCCCGAGAAGGCGGTGGACTCCACGGCGGAGGCGTTGTTTGGCCATGACCGCAGCCAACATCGGGATCATGACAGGGGCAAGGATCGGAAACGAAACCGGAATCGGGATCGGGGCCATGAGGACGACGAAGACAACGACAGGAAGTCTCGTCGGGAGCGGGATTGACAGGGCAAGATTGTTCAGGTTGAGCCCGCTTGGCCAAGCGCTTGGCCAACTGCCCGGCTACTCGTAGCGCAGCGCCTCGATGGGGTCGAGGCGGGAGGCCTTGAAGGCGGGAAACAGGCCGGCGAGCAAGCCGACGCAGGCGCTGAACGCCACGCCGATGGCCAGCGCCTGGGCGGTGATCTCCGGCGTGTTCTCGTTCGGGAGCAGTTCGGTCAGCAGCCAAACGGAGCCGTACGACGCCGGGATGCCGGCCAGGCCGCCGAGGAGGGCGAGCGAAATGCTCTCCATGATGATCTGCAGGAAGATCACCGTGCCGGTGGCACCCATGGCCTTAAAGGTGCCGATCTCGCGGATACGCTCGTTGATGCTCGCGAGCATGATGTTCATGATGCCCACGCCGCCGACCAGCAGGCTCAGCGCGGCGATGATGCCCCGGATAATCTTGGCGTTGGCCAGTCGCTCGTTGATGTTGGTCAGCGCGCTTTCCTGGGTGCGGAACCCAAAGTCCTCGATGCCGTTGTGTGTACGAATGAGGATGTTGCGAATCTGCTCCAGCGCCGGCTCGATCAAGTCCAGGTCGATGACCTTCACGTCCAGGTCGCTCAGCTTGGGGTCCGGCACGTAGACCGTGGTCTCCCCGGAACTGCTCGAGCTGCTGGAGCTGCCGACGGACCGTCCGGAGTAGGTCGTGGTCGTGCTGGCGGAGGCCATCCGAAACTTCATCCACATGGTGTTGATGGGGATGTGAATGGTGTTGTTGCGATGGTAAAAAGAGCCGCCCCGCCGCCTGTACATGGACGATTCCCGTTTCGGGCCGCTCCGGGCCTGCTCCTGCGCCAGCTTGAACTCCCGGCGCTTTTTCTCCGCCTCGCTTTCCATCCGCTTGTACACGCCAACCACGGTGAAGGGGCGGCGGTTGATGTTGATGGCCTCGCCGAGGGCCGGGTTCGGTTCGCCGTCCGGCGTCGGGCCAAACAGGCTGTCGGCGATCTCCGCCCCGATCACGCAGACGTTCTTCGCCAGCAAATCCTCCAGGTCCGAGAAAAACCGGCCGTGTTCCACCTCGAACAGGTCCAGTTCCAGCACATCCGGCCAGACGCCCATGAAGGAGGAAATATAAGCCCGCTTGTCCTCGTACGTCGCCCGGGCGCGGGAGACGTACATTTCTGGCGAGACGGACTTGAGCAGCGTGGCGTTGTTCTTGAGGGCGTAGGCGTCCTGGATGGTGATGCCGGGGGAGTAGTCGCGCTTGTGATCCTGATAATCGGGCGGCTCCTCCGTGTTGATGTGCACCTTGTCCGCGCCGCCGTAGGCGACCATGCGCTCCTTCATCGCGTTCTCCATTCCCTGCACGATGGCCGACATCGTCACCAGGCTGACGATGCCCAGCACCACCCCAAGGATCGTCAGCAACGACCGAAACCAATGGGCGGCAATTTCCCGCAGGCCGATGGTGATGATGTTAAACAGGATCATGGCGGGTCAGTCGTACCGGAGGGCCTGGATGGGATCGAGCTTGGCCGCCTTGATGGCGGGGAACAGCCCGGCGAGACTGCCGGTGACCACGCTGAACGCGAACGCGACCGTCATCGCCGTGGAGGTGATCACCGGAGGGGTGGTATCCTCAGCAAAACTGGCCAGAGTGTTCACCAGCAAGGGCGAGACGATCAATCCCAGTATCCCGCCCGCCATGGCCAGGACCACGCTCTCGGTGATGATCTGCGTGAAGATGTCCAGCGTCGTGGCCCCGATCGATTTCCGGATGCCGATCTCCCGAACCCGCTCGGAGATGCTGGACAGCATGATGTTGACAATGCCGATCCCGCCGACCAACAGGCAGATGCCCGCGATGAACATGCCGCTCACCCGTTCGTTGTGGATGGCCAGGTTGATGTCGTCGGCAAACTCCTCCTGCGTCTCGAAGTCAAAATCCTCCAGCCCCTTGTGCGTGCGCATGACGATGTTGCGTACCTGCTGCAGGGAAGAGGACATGAGCGACACGTCGTGGATTTTCATGGTGACCTGCGACAGTTTGCGGTCGAGGTAACTGCCCGATTCGTAGGAGGAGTCGAGCTTGGAAACCAGGGTGTTGAGGGGCACCATGACGGTGGAATTCTTTTGGTAGTAGATGTATTGGGTGCGTTTCGCGTTCCGGTCGCCTCCGCGGAACCGGGAGAAGGGGTTGCGACTCGGGATCGTCTCGCCCCGGGCGATGGCCTCCTCCTTTTTCTTCCGGTCCTCGTCGCTCATGTATTCCTTGAACATGCCCACAATGGTAAACGGGAGATAATTGATGAGGATTTTTTCGCCAATGGGATTGATGGGTTGTCCCTGCTCGTCGTACTCCCCAAACAGGCTGTTTCGAACCTCGGTCCCGATCACGCACACGTTATTCCCAAGGTGATCCTCCATGGCGTTGAACATCCTGCCGTGATCGATTTCATGCTCCAGCAGCTCGACTGCGCTTGGCCAAGTGCCAAGCAGGGAGGAGACCCGAGTTCCCTTGCCTTGGCGGCTGACGCGGGGATAGCGCTTGTTGATGATCGGCGTCACCGTGTGGACCATCGGCGCACCGCTTTGCAGCGCGTAGACGTCTTTCAACGTGACGCCCTTGGCCTCTCCCTCAAGGTGTTTCTGGTAGTCCGGCAGGTCGTCCTCCGATTCGAGGGTGATTTTTTCCAGTCCGCCGGTTTGGGCGAGCGATTCCCGGAGCAGGTTTTCCTTGCCCTTCACAAACGCCGCCATGGTGATCAGGCTGGCCACGCCACAAATGACGCCGAACATCGTCAGCGCGGATCGGAACCAGTGTGCCCCGATCTCCTTAATGCCGCTCTGGATGACCGTGCCGATGTTCATCTCGTGGCTAAGAGGCGGTCTCCGGTTCCTTGCTGAAGACCTGCTCAAACCTCGGGACGACCCCGGCCAGCTTGGGATCGATCTCGTTGGCGATCTTCCCGTCCCGAATCTCGATCCGCCTCGGCGTCACGGCCGCGATCTCCGGGTCATGCGTCACCAACATTACGGTTCGACCCTCCTGTTGCAGCTTCTCAAACATCTGCAGGATCATCTCGCCGGTATTGGAGTCGAGGTTGCCGGTCGGCTCGTCGGCGAAGATGATGCGGGGATCGTTCACGAGTGCCCGCGCGATCGCGGTACGCTGCTGTTGGCCCCCGGACAACTGGGAGGGGCGGTGCTTGCTGCGATCCTCCATGTTGACCAGCCGCAGGGCGTCCATCGCCCGCTCGCGGCGTTCCTTGTTGCTGGCACCGCTGTACACCATCGGCAGCTCCACGTTCTGCCGCACGGTCAGCTTGGGCAGCAAGTTGAAGAACTGGAAAACAAATCCGATTTTCTTGTTCCGAATGGTGGCCAGTTGGCGCGCGGAGGCGTCGTGGATCATCGTGTCGTCCAGCTTGAGGGTTCCGGAGGTCGGGGAGTCCAGGCAGCCCAGGATGTGCATCAACGTGGATTTGCCGCTGCCGGAGGGGCCGATGATGGAAATGAATTCGCCGGGATCAATGTCGAGTGTCACCCCGTCAAGGGCGCGGATGGTTTCGCCCCCGAGGTGGTAGGTTTTGTGGATGTCTCGTAGTTCGAGAAGCGCCATAAGATGTTTGCAGCCAAGCGCTTGGCCAAGCGGCCAAGCTGGGGTTAATTCCGTCCGCCACCACGGGGGCCACCGCGTGAGCCACCGCTTCCCCCTTTTGGCCCCCCGCCTCCGCCCGAGCGTTGCCGGAATCGTTCACGGAGCTTGTTGATTTCCTCCGGGCTCATGTTCTTCATGGCGTCTTGCATTTTTTCCCGGCGCTCGTCGCGACTCAATTTGCCATCGCCGTCCTTGTCGTACTTGGCATCCTCGGGATCGAGTTGCCCCTCAGCCTTGGCCACGGTCTCGCCGTCCAGGCTAAGGGTCTGTCCGACGAGTTCATCTGCGGGTTTTTCGAGTGAAACCTCCTCACCGCCCTTCAGGCCGGCTTTGACCTCGGCGTAATTCAAGTCGTTTACCCCCACGTCAACCATGTGTTTGTCAAACGCCTCACCGTTCTTGACGTAAACGTAGGTCTCGGTGCGCTGCTTCGCCTCGTTTCGCTCAGTGAAAATCGCAGCCAACGGCGCGGCCACCGCGTCCTTGGCCGAGGCGACCGGGATGTTGATGCTGGCCGTCATGCCGGGGATGATATCCGAGTTGCTTGTCATCAGTCTGATCCGTGTGGCAAACCCCTTGATGCTGTTGCGGATGGTGGCCTGGGGCGCGATGCGTTCCACGGAGCCATCAATCACCAGATCCTTGATGGCTTCGATTTCGATCGTGACCTCCTGGTTCTTGCTCATCCGTGCGACATCCGCTTGGTTGACGTGTGCCTCGATGATGAGATTGCCCAAGTCGGCGATCTCCATCACCTCCGTGCCCCCGCTTTGGCCGCCCGAGCCGGAGACAGCCTGGCCGATCGACACCGGGCGGGTGAGCACGGTGCAGTCAAACGGGGCGACAACGCTGGTCTTCGAAAGCTTTTCGAGGGAGAGTTCATAATCATTCTGCGACCGGTCCCGCGTGTTTTTGGCCAGTTCAAACTTGGTCTTGGCGTTCTCGTACAGTTCCTTGGAAATCAAGTCGTCGCCAAAGAGTTGCTCAGATCGCTCGTGAGTGCTTTTGGCCTGTTCAAGCTGAAGGGTGGCGCTGTCGATCTGTTTTTTGCGGGTCTCGATCTCGATGCGCAAATCTTTGTCGTCCAGCCGGAACAGGAGATCCCCCTTGGCCACGTGGTCGGAGATGTCCACCGGCAACTCGGCAATTTTGCCATGCACTTCGGGCCGGACGGAAACCTTGTCCGCCGGACTGATCTCACCCGCCACACGCACCGTGAAGTCGATGTCGCGCTGCTCGATGAACTCGGTTGTTTTCCGGATCTTGCTTAGCGCCTTGTTGCCATCCGGTTTCTCCACGCCGCTCTGCCACTGGATGTAGCCAAAGGCTCCCACCGCAACGAGCAGCGCGACAATAATGATATTTTTCATGAATGAATGCGGGGCGGACGCTAACGGTTCAAACACGCACGTTCAATCCAATTGTTCACCGGTCTACCGGCGTTGGTTCGCGCTCCGATCCGATGTAGATACGCCGGAAGCCGTGAATTGTTTCAAATAATTGCTTTTCAAGCCGTCCCTTGGCAGGCTGTGCGGTGTTCTGGCCGGGGGGGACACGCGAAAACCACAAACTGCTGGGTGCAATTTATTTACAACATTCTTTTTGAGGCCTTTTTTATTCTTTCAGCGCCTTATTATTTTTTACGGATGAAGCGCCGGGGGGGGTGGCGGCACGGTTTTGGGGAGCGGTTGGGCCGATATTCCACCAAGTTCAAGCAGGCCATCAGCAACCGGCACGTCATCTGGCTGCACGCCGTCAGTGTCGGCGAGGCGAATATCTGCGTGCAACTCATCAAGGTGCTCCAGCCGCGACTGCCCAACATTAAGTTCGTCGTCTCCACCACGACCTCCACGGCGATGAGTGAACTGCGAAAAAAACTCCCCGCCGAGGTGGGCCGGATTTACTATCCGATCGACCGCCGGGCGTTTGTCCGGCGCGCTCTGGCCACCATCCGGCCGAAGGCGGTGGTGCTTGTCGAGGCGGAGATTTGGCCGAACTTTCTCTGGGGTCTGCAGGGCCGTAAGATCCCACATTTCCTTGTGAACACCCGCATCTCCGACACGTCGTACAACGGGTATCGCCGGTTCGGGTTTCTGTTTCGCCGCTTCTTCGCCGGGTTCACCGGCGTGGGCGCACAGAGCGAACCGGATGCCAAGCGGCTGGTCGAACTCGGCTGCAAGCCCGGCGGGGTGCACGTCTTTGGAAGTTGCAAGTTTGACGGAACAGGCATCAGCCGCGATCGGCTTCTGGACGTTCCCAACTTGTTGCAACACCTTGGCGTCCCCGGGGGCGCACCGATGCTCGTCGGTGGCAGCACGCACGCTGGGGAGGAGGAAGCCTTGGCCCGCTTGACC
Organism: Verrucomicrobiota bacterium; assembly: GCA_014382705.1. Lineage (GTDB taxonomy): Bacteria > Verrucomicrobiota > Verrucomicrobiia > Limisphaerales > UBA1096 > UBA1096. Next base: position 15,382 of record JACNJE010000148.1, read on the forward strand.
AAGCGGTTGCGCGTCAAGCATCCCGACCTGTTCCTCGTCCTGGTGCCGCGTCATGCCGAGCGCGGACGCGAAGTGGGCGATGCCTTGGCCAAGTTGGGTGTGCGCTTCGTTTATCGAAACGAGATCGGCAGCAACGACCCGCCACGGCAGCAGGGGAGCCTCGACTGCCTGCTCGTCAACACCACCGGCGAGTTGAAATATTTTTATGAGGAAGCCACCGTTGTGTTTATCGGCAAAAGCCTGACGGCGCAGGGGGGGCAAAACCCGATCGAACCGGCCGGCTTGGCCAAGGCGATTGTGCTCGGTCCCCACATGGGCAACTTCGCGGAAATCACCACCAAGTTCCTCGCCAACGCCGCCGCCATTCAAGTGGCCGACGAAACCGCCCTCGAATCGGCCATCGACGATCTGCTCAACGACAAAGCCAAGCGGGAGGCGCTTGGCCAAGCGGCACAAAAAGTGGTTCAACGCAACGCGGGCGCCGTCGAGCGAACGGTCGATATGATCCTTTCAGGCACCGAAACTGCTGAAATGGTTCAGAAATATTGACTGAGTAGCACCCCTTTTAAGTCGAAAAAAACCACAAAAAACCGTTGACAGAAGGGAAAAACAGCTCAATCTTCACCAAGCCTATCGAGTTTAGGTAATTTATTTTGGAAATCTCGTTAACCAGCAATCCAGCTGCCAATCTCGGGTTTGACCTGCGCGAGACCAACTCGCGCCTTGAGCGGGCGTCCGCATCCGAGCGCTTGGCCTGGGCTTCTGGGCAGTTCGGCTCGGGACTGGTGTTATCCTCCAGCTTCGGTGCCCAAGCGGCGGTGATGCTGCACCTTGCCACACGGGAGCGGTCCGACATTCCCGTTATCTTCGTTGACACCGGCTACCTGTTCCCGGAGACCTACGAATTTGCCGAGCGCTTGGCCAAGCGGCTGGCGGTGAAGCTGAAAGTCTACCGCTCAAGACGCAGTCCGGCATGGCAGGAAGCGATCGACGGCAAACGGTGGGAGCAGGGAGTCGGGGGCATCGAAGCCTATAACGCGGAGAACAAGGTCGAGCCGATGAACCGTGCGCTGGACGAACTGCAGGCCACGGCTTGGCTGGCTGGCCTGCGTCGGCAGCAGAGCGCATCGCGCGAAAAACTTCCGGTGCTCGCCTTGGCCAAGGGCCGTGTGAAAGTGCATCCGATCATCGATTGGACCGACAAGAACGTGCACGATTACTTGAAGGCCAATGACCTCCCGTACCATCCGCTTTGGGAACAGGGTTACATTTCCATCGGCGACATGCACACGACGCGGCGGCTCGAGGACGGCATGAGCGAGGAGGAGACGCGCTTCTTTGGACTCAAGCGCGAGTGTGGCCTGCACGAGGGGACGGATACGGACTTTGCCATCTGATGTCGTCGCCGGAAAACATCCACCCGACATTCGGGCAACTGCTTGGCCGTGAAGCCAAGGAGGCGTTGTTGAATCAGCGCGGGCTGGTGGTGTGGCTGTATGGCTTGTCCGGCAGCGGCAAGAGCACCTTGGCCAACGGGCTCGAGCGGCGGCTGCACGGGGAGGGCGTTATCACGCAGGTGCTTGACGGCGACAACATTCGCGCCGGGCTGAACAGCAACCTTGGTTTCTCCGATGACGACCGGCGGGAAAACATTCGGCGCATCGCCGAGGTGGCCAAGCTCTTCGCCAGCGCCGGCGTGGTGACGATCGCGTCGTTTATCTGCCCGCGAAACGAGTTGCGGGCGTTGGCCCGCGGGATCGTTGGCCAAGCGGATTTCCTCGAGGTGTATGTTGAGTGCCGTTTCGAAACGTGCGAACAGCGCGACGTGAAAGGCCTGTACGCCAAGGCCAAGGCAGGCGGGGTGAAGCAGTTTACGGGCAAAGATTCCGCGTTCGATCCGCCCGAGCCGCGCGAGACCGCCGACCTGATTTTGAACACCGACGAGCAGGAGGAGAGCGCTTCTCTCGAGCAACTTTACCGGGCCGTGCAGCCGCGCGTGGCGTTGGCCAAGACGTAAAATGAGTGAACACAAAAGCTATCAACTGACCCATTTGCAGCAACTGGAGGCCGAGTCCATCTACGTGATGCGCGAGGTGGCGGCGCAATTCGGCAAACCGGCGTTGTTGTTTTCCGGTGGCAAGGATTCGATCGTGATGGTGCGCTTGGCGCAAAAGGCGTTTTGGCCGGCCAAGCTGCCGTTCCCGCTGGTGCACGTCGACACTGGGCATAACTTTGACGAGACGATCGAGTTTCGCGACCGCTTGGCCAAGGAGGTGGGCGCGGAGTTGATCGTCGGCAGTGTGCAGGCGGAGATCGATGCCGGCCGGGCCAAGGAGGAAACCGGCCCGAACCCGAGCCGCAACCGGTTGCAGATCCCGGCTCTGCTCAACGCCATCGAGCAGCACAAGTTCGATGCCTGCCTCGGTGGCGCGAGGCGTGATGAGGAAAAGGCGCGCGCGAAGGAACGGTTCTTCTCCCACCGCGACTCGTTTGGCCAGTGGGATCCGAAGAACCAGCGGCCCGAGTTGTGGAATCTTTTCAACGGCCGGATGGATTTTGGTGAGCATTTCCGAATCTTCCCGCTCAGCAACTGGACGGAGATGGACGTGTGGCAATACATCAAGATGGAGGAGATCCCGCTGCCAAGCATTTATTTTTCGCACGAGCGCGAGTTTGTCCGGCGTGACGGTGTGCTGCTGGGCAAGTGCGAGCACATCACACTGCTCGACGGCGAACATTGGGAGCGTGCCAATGTGCGTTGCCGCACCGTGGGCGACATGACCTGCACCGGCGTGGTCGAGAGCATCGCCAACAACTTGGATGACATCATCGAGGAGGTCGCCGCCGCGCGCCAGACCGAGCGGGGTGGCCGCGCCGACGACAAGCGCGGTGAAACCGCAATGGAGGATCGCAAGAAGGAGGGATATTTTTAGTCCGATGAGTACCGATACAAAGGGTTATTTGGACATGGACCTGCTGCGGTTTACGACCGCAGGCAGTGTGGATGACGGCAAGAGCACGCTCATCGGGCGATTGCTTTATGACTGCAAGTCGATTTTCGAGGATCAATGGGAGGCGGTCGAGCAGTCGAGCCGGCAGCGTGGTGACGAAAACGTGAACCTCGCGCTGCTCACTGACGGACTCCGCGCCGAGCGCGAGCAGGGCATCACGATCGACGTGGCGTATCGTTATTTCGCCACGCCCAAGCGCAAGTTCATCATCGCCGACACGCCCGGCCACATCCAGTACACGCGCAACATGGTCACCGGCGCCTCCACGGCGAACCTGGCGATCATCCTTATCGACGCGCGCCACGGTGTGATCGAGCAGACCTGCCGCCACTCGTTCATCGCCAGCCTGCTGCAAATCCAGCACATCATCGTTTGCGTGAACAAGATGGATCTCGTCGACTGGAGTGAAGACCGCTTCAACGAGATCGTGGGCGAGTACAAGGAATTTGCCTCGCGCCTTGAGGTGCCACACATTGACTTCATCCCCATCAGCGCCCTGCTGGGGGACAACGTGGTGGAGCGTTCCACAAACATGGATTGGTTTCATGGCAGCCCGCTGCTTTACATGCTCGAGACCATGTATATCGGCAACGAGCACAACCACGTGGATGCGCGCTTCCCGGTGCAGTGGGTCATCCGGCCGCACAGCGACGAGTGGCACGACTTCCGCGGCTACGCCGGGCGCGTGGCCGGCGGCGTGTTCAAGCCGGGCGATGAGGTGACGGTGATGCCGAGCGGCTTCCAGTCTCGAGTGAAGGGCATCCACGACATCCACGGTGACGTGGCGGAGGCCTTTGCGCCGATGTCGGTGACGGTCACGCTTGAGGACGAGATCGACATCAGCCGGGGCGACATGATCGTCAAACAAAACAACCCGCCCCAAAGCAGCCAGCAGATCGAGGCGATGATCTGCTGGTTCAGTTCCGAGGCCAACCTGCAGGAACGAGGCCGTTACACGCTGCGCCACACCACCAACGATGTGAAGTGCCTCGTCAAGGAGCTGAAATACAAGATGGACATCAACTCCCTTCACAAGCTTGAGGACGACCGGGAGGTGCGACTTAATGATATTGCCCGCGTTTCCCTGCAGGTCAGTGCCCCGTTGCACTACGACCGCTACCGCCGCAATCGAGCCACCGGCAGCTTCATCCTCATCGATGAGCAGACGAACAACACCGTCGCCGCCGGGATGATTGTCAATTAGCCAGCTTTCCCCTTGGCATATACATCCTGTCCGGTTCAGGGATATCTCATTGTTTAAGGATATTGGTACAGGTCTGTTCACAACGGTGGCGTCTTGACTACACCCACCGCCGAGGACACAGTTCCCGCGACGTCCAGACTCCGGCCGCGATGGCAGATGGCAACGTTTTCAAGGAGTCCGCCACGCATTGTCCAGCAAAATGCACAACCCCAAACGGGGGAACGGTCGATCTGAGTCAATTCTAAAAACAGTGTAATCTATACGAAAGAGATATGACGAACGAAAGCAAATGCCCGGTATTGGGCGGATCCAACAGACACACGGCGGTTGGCGCCACAGCCAACCAACACTGGTGGCCAAACCAGTTGAACCTCAAGGTACTCAATCAGCACTCCCCTCAGTCCGATCCCATGGGTGAGTCTTTCAACTACGCGGAGGAATTCAAGACGGTTGATCTGGATGCGTTGAAGCAGGATATCGAGGCGGTGATGACCACGTCGCAGGATTGGTGGCCGGCCGACTATGGCCACTACGGGCCGCTCTTTATCCGTATGGCGTGGCACAGCGCGGGCACCTACCGTATCCATGACGGACGGGGTGGGGCGGCTTCCGGCACGCTACGCTTTGCACCGCTCAACAGTTGGCCGGACAACGTAAGCCTGGACAAGGCGCGCCGGTTGCTTTGGCCGATCAAGCAAAAATACGGACGGAAACTGTCGTGGGCCGACCTGATGATCTTCACTGGCAACTGCGCCCTTGAGTCGATGGGATTCAAGACGCTTGGGTTTGCAGGTGGACGCGAAGACAGTTGGGAGCCCGAGGAGGATATTTACTGGGGGCCTGAGACCACTTGGCTCGGGGACGAGCGTTACACCGGCGAGCGGGATTTGGAGAAACCTCTTGGGGCGGTTCAGATGGGCCTGATTTATGTGAATCCGGAGGGGCCGAATGGCAACCCGGATCCGGCCGCGGCTGCGGTTGACATCCGCGAGACCTTCGGGCGCATGGCGATGAACGACGAGGAGACGGTGGCGTTGATTGCCGGTGGCCACACCTTCGGCAAGGCCCACGGCGCGGCAGACCCGGATCAGCATGTGGGTCCGGAGCCCGAGGGGGCCAGCCTTGAGGAGCAAGGGTTCGGCTGGAAAAACAGTTTCGGCTCCGGCAATGCCGGCGACACGATCACCAGCGGGCTGGAGGGTGCCTGGACGACCGATCCGGTGAAGTGGGACAACAATTACTTCGACAACCTTTTCGGCTACGAGTGGGATTTGGTGAAAAGTCCGGCCGGTGCGTCTCAATGGACCCCCAGGGACGACTCTGCAGGGGGCACTGTGCCCGATGCCCATGACCCGTCGACGAGGCATGCCCCCATGATGTTCACGACGGATCTGGCTCTGAAGACGGATCCCATTTATGAACCAATCTCAAGGCGATTCCATGAAAACCCGGATCAGTTCGCAGACGCCTTCGCCAAGGCGTGGTACAAGCTGACGCATCGCGACATGGGGCCGCGCTCGCGGTGTCTCGGTTCATTGGTGCCAGCGGAGCCTCAATTGTGGCAGGATCCTGTTCCCGAGGTCACCCACGAACTGATCGACGGTCAGGACATTGCGAATCTCAAGGGCAGGATACTGGAATCGGGGTTGTCCATCTCCGAATTGGTCTCCACTGCGTGGGCATCGGCGGCGACATTCCGCGGCACGGACAAGCGCGGGGGAGCGAACGGGGCACGCATTCGACTCGCGCCTCAAAAGGATTGGGAAGTAAACCAGCCGGACGAATTGGCCAAAGTGTTGCAGGCGCTGGAGCAGATCCAGAACGACTTCAACGACGCTCAGTCCAACGGCAAACGGGTTTCGCTGGCAGACGTGATCGTCCTGGGCGGATGTGCGGCGGTCGAGGATGCGGCAAAAAAGGCAGGACACGAGTTGGAAGTGCCCTTCACGCCGGGGCGCGAAGACGCGTTAGCGGAGCAGACCGACGTGGACTCCTTTGCTGTGCTCGAACCGACTGCTGACGGGTTCCGCAACTACCTCCGGGAAGGACACACGCGAACCGCAGAGGAACTGCTGGTGGACCGGGCGCAAATGCTGACGTTGACCGCTCCGGAAATGACCGTTCTCCTTGGCGGCCTGCGCGTGTTGAACGCCAATGTTGGACAGTCCGAGCTGGGTGTGTTCACCAAGCAAACCGAAACCTTGACCAACGATTTCTTCGTGAACCTGCTCACCATGGAAACGGAGTGGCAGAAGTCCCCCAGGTGCGAGCACTTTTATGAGGGACGCGACCGTGGCACTGGTGAGTTGATGTGGACTGGCTCTGCTGTGGATCTAGTCTTTGGCTCGAATTCCCAGCTTCGTGCCATCGCGGAAGTCTACGCCTGCGATGATTCGCAGCCGGCGTTCGTGCGAGACTTTGTTGCGGCATGGGACAAGGTGATGAATCTGGATCGATTCGACCTCAACCCGTCTTAGCGGCGGCGCCCCCGTTGCCTTCGGCTTACAGCCCCTTGTCGATCATCAGCTTGAGCAGGTCGCCGACGCGATTGGAGTAGCCCCACTCGTTGTCGTACCAACTCACGAGCTTGAAGAAGTTCTCGTTCAACTCCATGCCGGCGGCCTGATCGTAGATGCTCGAGTCGGCGCAGTGGATGAAGTCGGTGCTGACCACGGCGTCCTCGGTGTAGGCCAGGATGCCCTTGAGGTACGACTCGCTGGCGGCCTTCATCGCGGCGGAGATTTCGTCGTAGCTCGTGCTCTTCTCGGTCTTGAAAGTCAGGTCGACGACCGAGGTGGTCGGGGTCGGGACGCGAAAGGCCATGCCGGTCAGCTTGCCCTTGACCTCCGGGCAGACGAGGCTCACTGCCTTGGCGGCACCGGTGCTGGCCGGGATGATGTTGGTGGCGGCGGCTCGCCCGTCACGCCATGCCTTGCGGCTTGGGCCGTCCACGGTTTTCTGCGTGGCGGTGTAGGCGTGGATGGTGGTCATCAACCCCTCGGCGATGCCGAAGCCCTCCTTGAGCAGCACGTGCACGACCGGTGCAAGACAGTTGGTGGTGCAGGAGGCATTGGAAACGATGTGGTGATTGGCGGCGTCGTACAGATTGTCGTTCACACCCATCACGACGGTCAAGTCTTCGCCCTTGGCTGGGGCGGAGATGATTACTTTTTTCGCGCCGGCCTCGATGTGGCCGTTGGCCTTCTCGGCGGCGGTGAACAGGCCGGTGGACTCGATGACGACGTCCACGCCGAGTTCCTTCCACGGCAGGCCGCTTGGCTCGCGGGCGCTGACGACCTTCATCTCGTCGCCGTTGACGATGATGATGTCATCGCCCCGGTGGGTGACTTCGCCGGGGAAGGTGCCTTGCGTTGAGTCGTATTTGACGAGGTAGGCGAGGTTGTCAGCAGGGACGATGTCGCCCACGGCCACCACGTCGATCGTGTCGCCGACGAGGCCCTGTTCCACCATTGCACGATAAGCCAACCGGCCAATGCGGCCGAATCCGTTGATTGCTACTTTTACTGCCATGTCAAAATTGAGAGTTTGTCAGGTTGCCACCCGGAAATCGGGGGGACGGATGCTAACGGCGTTTGCCCCGGCGTCAACGGGATTTTGCAAAAAGTTTTGCGCTTGGCCAAGCGGAAGGCCTTATCCCGTGATTTGGCGGGAGGATCGGGACAATGACGTCACGGGGCGAACGGAGGTCTTAACGCGCTTGGAATGGGAAGAAGAGAAGGTTCCTTTTCCTTGATCGTTTTCAGTTCAGGAACATCGGTAAAGCGCAAACGGATCAGGCCGAGGAGTTGAATATGCTTGTCGTAAGCTCCCCCAAGCAACGCCCTCGAGGAAAACACGTGTTCCCGGGTATTGGCCTGATAGGCCACCAGAGAGATCTTGGTCACCGAGAAGCTGTTTTCCTTCTTGAAAAATGCCAACTCCGGAAGCGCCACCGCAGCCCCGGTCAGTGGGTTGGGCATTGCCTGATCCTCGGCGATCCCGAACGTCACCGCGGCGGTATCGAGCGAGTTGGCTCCGCTGCGAACCTCGACGATCATCTCTGCCTGTTTGGCATCATCGACCACCAGCACGCCATTGGACAAGAGTAGGTCACGCAGGGAGCCGATCAGGTATTCCTGGTCGAGCGTTTTCAGGTATTGCTCCGAGAGATAAACCTTTATGCCCTGCAGGCGGCGGATCGCTTCCGTGTCCAGTTCCGAGAGCGCCCGCTCGATGGCGGTGCTGAGCAGTAACTGTTCTCCGACGCTGCGGGCCGGCTCGGTCATCCGCTGCTTGTTGATGCAGCCTGAGGCTAAGCTGGCAAGCAACGCCATCGCAAGTGGGGTATACAATCTCATCAAAAAATCAAAGGTTGGCCTTGTCATGCAGGATCGCCGCCTCGAGGCCGAGGATGTACGAGCCCGCACCGAAGCCGTTGATGCTGCCGATGCAGGCCTGGGCGATGATCGACTTCCTCCGGTACGCCTCGCGGGCATGGACGTTGGTCAGGTGGATCTCGATGGCGTTCACACCCGCGCCGGTGATGGCATCCTTGAGCGCGATGCTCGTGTGTGTGTACGCCGCGGCGTTCAGAATCACGTAGTCGTAGTTGCCGGCGGCCTGCTGCACCTGTGTCACCAGTTCGCCCTCGTGGTTGGACTGGTGAAACGCCACCTCGACGCCGTGCCGTTCGGCGTGTTCGCGAACCATCTCCTCGATGTCCGACAGCGTCATGCTGCCGTAAATCTCCGGTTCGCGCTGGCCGAGCAGGTTCAGGTTCGGGCCGTTGAGGAACAAAACCTTCATGTCCGGGCGGATTGTTATTCAGTCGCCGCGCTTTTGTCGAACCGATTCGGCGGCAAAGCCAGCAGCCAGCCCAGCATCAGCCAAGCCGGCCAGGCCAGCGCCGGGATGTACAGCCCGAACTCGACACACCCTTGCAGCGCCCATGCCAGCAGGCCAAGCCGCGCGGCGATGAGCAGCGGATCGTCCAGCCGCCGCCGGGCCAGCACCCACGCCGCACCCCCGATGAACGCCGCGTACAGCGCGAACCCGGGCCAGCCGGAGTCGCTTGCCTGCTGCAGATAGTCGTTGTGCGTCAGCCGCGTCGGCTCGGCGCCGGGCGCGCGGTGCCGCTTGTACGCGAGTTGAAACGTCCCCGGCCCGGTGCCGAGCAGCGGCTCCTCCATCGCCGTTTGCGCGGCGGCGCGCCAGTAGCCGAACCGCGCCCCGACACTCGTCGCCCCGCGGTCGAAATAGTCGGCGTACTTCACGGCGAACCCGGCCAGGCCCAGCACCATCGCCGCGCCGGCCAAGCTCAGCTTCAGTGTTCTCGACAGTGGCAAATGCAGAAACCATGCGCCAAGCAGCACGATCGCGATCAGCCAGCCCGCCTTCGAGCCGGACCAAAAGAGACAGGCCAAGCCGACCGCCGCCAAGCCAAGCGCCAGCGCGATGCGGAGCCGCCCCCACCGCGCTTGGCCAAGCAGCAGCGCGAGCGACACCGGCAGCAACAGCAGGATCACCCCGGCCAGCGTGTTCGGGTAAAACATGTGCCCAAAAAGCCGCGTGCTGTACATGCGCTTGACCAACTCGAGCGGAAGCTGCCGCACCTTGGCCGCGGTCTCCGGCGGCAGGGCGGCGATCTGTTTTTCGATTTCCTGCGGGACGGTTCCCGTGGTCTCTCGCGCCTTGGCTGAGATCAAATCCGGGTTGAGTTTGCCGGACTCGAGTTGTGAGAGGATGCTGATGCGCGTCCGCTCGAGCCCGCCGAATTTTTCAACGCACGCATCCGCGAGATTCAGCAGCAGGCCAAGCGCCGCCCCCCAAAGCGCCAGCTTGGCCAGGCGCATTCGGCCCAGCACAAACAACCCCAGGTAAAACGCCGCGAGGCACGAGGCAAAATGGATCACCGTTGCTTGCGACATCGCTTGGTTTTCCGTCTGCAAAAACGACAGCAACTGCCACCCCAGCCAGGCGGCGGGCAGCCAGGCGAGCCAACGGGGCAAGCCGGCCGGCAGCCGAAACCTCGGCTTGGCCAAGCGCGAAAAACCGAGCACGCACGCCAGCCCCAGCACGGCAAGAATCCCGAGATACGGCCGGGCATCCGAGCGGTTTTCCTCCCCCAACAGCGCGAGCTTGGGTGGATGCAAATAGTCGAGGATGACTGGGTTACCGAACAGGAACAGCGCGGTGAACAACCAGATGCCGGTGAGGATCAAAAAGACGCGGTCCTTTTGCGCTGGGGTGTCGGCGAGCATCGGGTGGCCCGGTCAGAGTTTGAGCTTGAGCAGGCCGACCTCGAGCGCGAGCGCCTCCTGCACGTTGGTCGTCTCGAGCAGGCGCTGGGTGGCCTCGATCGATTGCAGATTCTCGAGCGCCTGCGACGGGGTCAGCCGCCGGCCGATCGCCTCCGAGGTGTCGGCCCAGTCCTGAAAGTGCAGCAGCTCCCGGCCCTGCCGCAGCGCCGCCAGCCAGACGTCGCGCAGCCACCACTGGAGCCCGGTCAGGAAATCGCCGCGCTGCCGCCGGTACTCGGCGGCGATGGAGGCCTCGAGTTCCTGCTTCAGTTTATCCCGGAGCGCCGGCTCGAGGTCGTCGTGCCGGTTCAGCGGCGACGCCTCTTCCTGGTTTTCCTCGATGCGGTCGCGCTTGGTCGCGAGGTGATCCATCAGGCTGCCGAGCAGCCGGTAGCGGCCCATGAGCCCCTCGCCGGTCTCGGCGCTCATGCCGACGAACGACCGCAGCCAGGCCGTGTCGTTGCCCTCGAGTTGGACGTCGGCCTCGCCACCGAAACTCACCCGCATGCAGCGGGAGCGGATCGTCTCCCCGAGCTGGTCGGGATGCACGCTCAGCAGGATGAACACCGTCCGCTCCGGCGGCTCCTCCAGCGTCTTGAGGAAGGCGTTGAACGCGGGGCCGGGCATGCGGTCGGCCCCGGCGATGATCGCCACTTTGTACCGCCCCTCGGTCGGCTTGAGGGAGACTTTGCGCGTGAGATTGCGAACCTGCTCGATGCTGATGATGCGCGATTTTTTCTCCGGCCGCACGAAGTCGAGGTCGGGGAAGTTGCCCGAGTCGACCTTGCGGCACGGGATGCAGCCGCCGCACGGCTCGAGCGGGATGCCGGTCTCGCCAGTCGCGGGCGGGGCGGCGCAGTTGAGCGTCCGCGCCAGCCGGGTGGCGTGGGCCTCGAGCAACTCGATCGTGCCGCCCACAAACAGATACGCATGGCCAAGCCGTCCGTTAGCCAGGCTGCGCCGGAGCAGATCGTCGGCGTGGGCGGCGGTCGTTTGCGATGCGTCGGACACGGGCGCGTTATACGTTCTGCGCTTGGCCAAGGCGATGCCGGAGTTGGTCTTGGGGGGAGGGGCGAGTTCCACCTCGCCCCAAATCTTTGGCCTAAAAATGGGACAGGGTGGAACCGGTCCCTCCCCAAACGCCGTCGACGCCCTGTTGACTCATTAAGAAAGGACACCGAAGGGGAGGCGCTAGACTGTGGTTAGC
>JACNJE010000007.1 GCA_014382705.1 Verrucomicrobiota bacterium
CCAAAAAGAAACTGGCGCCTTTTTTAGAGACTTACTGCATCCGTTGCCACGGGCCGGAGAAGCAGAAGGGGCAGGTGCGGTTTGACCGGGCGGCGTGGAGGGTGCGGAAGGGCGACGAGGCCCAGCGCTGGCAGGACGCGCTCGACCAGCTCAATGGCGGCGATATGCCACCGGAGCAGGAGAAGCAGCCGAGCAATGAGGAACTGGCGGGTGTGCTCGACGCCTTGACCAAGGCCGTGTTGGAAGCCCGCAAGCGTCTTTCCGATCATGGCGGCGAAACCAAGATGCGGCGCCTCAACCCACGGGAATATTCGGCGAGCATCCGCGATTTGTTCGGCTTCGGCGTTCCGCTCGTCGACGTTCCTGAGGACGATGGGATCGCCACCTTTGATACCGTGGGCGCGGAGCAGTTTTTCACCTCGGCCCATTTTGAGAAGTACTTGGAACTGGGCAAGAAGATCGCCATGGAATCGTTCCGCTTCAACTACAGTCCGCGCCGCGAGGTCACCACGACGCGCGCCCAGCCCGAGGAGCGCGTCACCGGGCGGATGCGTGAAAAGTTGGCCGATCTGGATCGTAAGATGGCACTGAAAAAGAAGGGGGCGACCTGGAAGGAAATGGGTTTCAAGGACCAGGGCGAAATGGAAATCATCTTCAGCCAATGGGATTCCCGGGCGGAAGTGCCGCGTCGTTACCTACAATATCCGTTGGTGGATTCGGGTGTCTACATTTGCGATGTGGCGAAGTGGGTGTCGACCGCGAAACACATCGACATCCGGGGCGAATACGTTTTCCGCATTCATGGCGGCATTCAGGGTGAACCCGATCCGTTGCGCCGCATTGTTCGGCTGTGGGACAATCATCGTATTCTGGGAACGGTGGAACTTCAGGGAACGCCCGAGCGTCCGCAGAGCGTGGAGATGCGCGTCCGCCAGGCGGTGGGCCAAACCCAGTTGTCGGTCCGGGTACGGGAAAACGTACCTGAGGTGACCATTAATTCGATGCGCGGTTACGTGAATCAGGTGCAAGGTCCGGGCGAACGCACCGATCCGCGCGCGGCAGTGTGGGTCGATTGGCTGGAGATTGAGGGCCCGTACTATCCCGAGCAACGCCCGAAGCTGGAGGAGATTTTGTATCCCGGCAAACCGACGGGGAAGGGGAGCCCGTACATTTGGGATGATTCGAAGATGGCGGAGTTGATCGAGAAATTCGCAACCGAGGCCTTTCGGCGACGGAAACCAGAGCCGGAATACATCGCCGGACTGCACGACATTTTCAAGCAACGCCGGGCCGCTGGCATGAACCACCGGGACGCCATGGTGGAGGTGATGGGCATCATTCTTGCCTCGCCGGGTTTTCTGTTTTTGCAGGAAGACGCGCCGGCGGACGATGCCAAACCGAGTAACCGCGAACTGGCTGTACGGCTCTCGTATTTCCTGTGGAGCTGCCCGCCTGATGAAGAACTGTACGCAGCCGATCTTGCCGACCCTGCAACCTATGCCGGGCAGGTCGACCGTCTGCTCGCCGACCCCAAGGCCCAAGCTTTCCGTGACGGGTTTGTCGGCCAATGGGCGGAGTTCGACCGGTACGACGCGATCACCATCGACACCCGCAAGCATTTCCGCTTCAACGAAGGCGTCCGCCACGATGCCAAGCAGGAGGTCCGCGAATTATTCGGGGCGCTCATCAAGGACAATCTGTCTGTCTCCAACCTGATCGATTCGGACTTTGCCATGCTCAATGCCGCCCTCGCCAATCATTACGGCTTGGACTTTCCCGCCACCCAGGACGCCGCTTTTCGTAAAGTTGTCCTGCCCGCCGATTCCCCCCGTGGCGGTTTGATGACCCAGACCGCTTTTCTCGTCACCGGCTCCAACGGCGAACGATCCTCGCCCGTGATTCGCGGCGCCTTGATCATGGAGAAACTCCTGCACGACAAGCCGGCTCCGCCGCCGCCAAACGTCCCCGAGCTGGGCGCCGCCTCCGACAAGCCCAAGACGAACCGGGAAATGGTCGAACTGCACCAACGCCAGGCCGTTTGCGCTTCGTGCCACAAGAAGATGGACGTGATCGGTTTCGGTCTGGAGAACTTCGATCCCACCGGACGTTGGCGGGAGACGGAGCGGGTCGCTAACCGAAATGTGCCCATCGCGCCCGGCGGCACGTTGCCGGACGGCGCCACTTTTGCCGATGTGCGGGAACTCAAGAAAACGCTGCTTGCCCAGAAAGATGCTCTGGCCAAGGAGTTGCTGGAATCCATGCTCGCCTACGCCCTCGGTCGCACCATTGAGTTTTCTGATGCCGAGGAGGTGGCAGTGATGCTCGCCAAACTAAAGGCCGACGATTATCGTGTCCGTTCGATGATTCGTGAAATTGCCCTCAGCCCACTTTTCCGTTCCCAACCATGAATTCATTCATCACCCACTCGACCACCCGCCGATCCTTCCTCCGTTCCGGGAGCGCCGTTCTGGCCCTGCCGTTTCTGGAGACCTTCGCCAAGGCCGCCGATCTCGGCAAGGCGCCGCCCAAGCGCATGATCTTTCTTGGCGGCGGCTTCGGGTTCACCAAGGACACGTTTTATCCGAAGGAAGCCGGTCGCTTTGCCGACATCGGCCTGACGGAAGGGCTATCCCCGCTCAAACGGCATCGGGACGACCTCACCGTGGTTGCTAACTTGAGCAATCTCGGCGCCACCGATCCGCATGGCGGCAGCGTCTCCTACCTCACCGGCGCCAACGTCGCGGGGACGCCCGGTAAACGCTTTCACAATTCCATTTCCTGCGACCAAATCGCCGCCCGGCACTTGGGCCTAGAAACACGCTTTCCCGCCCTCACTCTCTCCGCCAAGGAGCCGGATGGCGGCTCTAACGCCGGCCACGGCAAGGGGCTTTCTCTGGCTTGGGATGATTCCGGCAATCCCGTCCCCGGCATCAACCGCCCCATTGACCTGTACTACACGCTCTTCGCCGGGCCCAACGATGCGCCCGAGAAAATCCATGCCCGACTGCAAAAGAAGCAAAGCATTCTCGATGTCGTTCGCCTTAACGCGGGCGGCATGAAGCGAACCCTGAGCAAGGGCGACCAGGAAAAGCTCGACGAATATTTCACTGGCGTGCGCCAGGTTGAAACCGGTCTGGAACGTCAGGCCAAATGGGCTAACGTGCCCAAACCCAAAGCGCCCTTCGACGCCCCCGCCGAAGGCATCACCGGCGAAGAGGCGATCAAGCTGACCTACGACATGCTGATCATCGCTCTGCAAACGGATGCCACCCGCGTCGCCAGCTACCGACTACCCGTTTGCAACTTGCTCACCGGCATGGGCGAAACCCTCAAGGCCCATTCCCTCAGCCACTACGGTTTTTCCCAGCCGCGCATCGAAGCCTCCCGCCGCCGCGACCTGAAAAGCACTTCGTTGTTCGCCCACTTCCTCGATCGCCTTAAGGAAGCCAAGGACATGGACGGCAGCCGCCTCTACGATAGTTGCATCGTGAGCTACGGCACCAACCTCCGCTCCGGGCACGAATTGAAAAACCTGCCCGCCCTGCTTTCAGGCGGCGGCGCCAAGGAGATCCGTCATGGCCGCCACGTCATTCTTCCCAAGGAAGATACTCCGCTGGCCAACTACTGGCTCACCCTCCTGCAACAAGGCGGTGTCCCCATTGAATCCTTTAGCCACAGCACCGGCACCCTCCCGGAATTGCTCCGAGCCTAACTCCTTTTTTAAATTAGCCCTCATGAATCATCGTCTGTCTTGTCTTCTCTTTGGTTTCCTTTTCGCGTTGGTCGGCGTGAACGCGCCTGCGGCGGAACGGCCCAACATTGTCTTTATCTTTGCCGATGACTGGGGCTGGGGTGACCTGAGTTGCCACGGGCATCCGTACGTCAAGACGCCCAACATCGATCGCTTGGCCAAGGAGGGAACGGACTTTTACCGCTTCTCCGTCGCGAGCGGCGTGTGTTCGCCCAGTCGCACGGCCGTGATGACCGGTCATTTTCCCGCCCGCTACAACATCGACGGCCACTTTGCTTGGGTGCCCAGTAACGCCAAGCGCGGTATGCCGGACTGGCTCAGCACGAAGGCGCCGCTCCTGCCCCGCATGCTGCAACAGGCCGGTTATCGCACCGCTCACTTCGGGAAGTGGCACCTCGCTAACAACATGATTCCCGATTCCCCGCTCCCGAGCGCCTACGGTTACGATGCCTATGGCGCCTTCAACTGCGCGGGTGAACAAATGCCCGTCCACGAAGACGCACAGCACGCGATCCGGTTCATCGAGAAAAGTCACCGCGAACAAAAGCCCTTCTTTATCAACCTCTGGATTCACGAACCGCACACGCCCTTCCACACCGTCCCCAAGTACCGTTGGCGTTTCCGCGACCTTGAAGAGCCGGACAACATCTACGCCTCCGTGCTGTCCCACGCCGACGACCGCATCGGCGAGGTGTTGGACGCGCTGGACCGCCTCAAGCTGACCGACAACACCCTCGTCATCTTTAGCTCGGACAACGGGCCTGCCCGGGCCAGTCGCGCCACGGAACTGACGCTCATGCACGACACCGCCACCGGCGCGGGCTACGGCATCGGCGCAGCCAAAGGCATCACGGGGGATCGCAAAGGCTACAAGGCGGCCTTGTTCGAAGGCGGCATCGGGGTGCCCTTCCTCGCCCGTTGGCCGGGTAAAATTGCCGCCGGCAAAGTGGACGCCCAATCCATTTTCTCCGCCGTGGATCTTCTGCCCACTTTTTGCGAACTGGCTGGCGCACCCTTGCCCAAGAACTATCGTCCCGATGGTCTCAGCCAAGTGAAGGCGCTCCAGGGCAAAGGCCAACGCCTTCGGTCGAAACCGTTATTTTGGAAGATGCAATCCGGCTGGCCCATCCAAAAAGCCCGACCGCACCACTGGGTTTCCTACGCCATCGTTCACCAAAACTGGAAGCTCATGACCAACCGCGATTCCAGCTACGCCGAATTGTACGATCTCGCCGCTGATCCTCTTGAAAAAAATGATCTCGCCCAACAAAAGCCGGCCGTGGTCCAGGAGCTCCTCCAACAAATCGCCAATTGGAAA
This sequence comes from Verrucomicrobiota bacterium, assembly GCA_014382705.1. Lineage (GTDB taxonomy): Bacteria > Verrucomicrobiota > Verrucomicrobiia > Limisphaerales > UBA1096 > UBA1096. The sequence continues at coordinate 5,070 of JACNJE010000007.1, forward strand.
GCTACCCTCCCGGCTAAGCCCACCGGCAACGTTTTTTCCAAGGAACGCAAGGAACTCCCCGAAGCCCGTCGCTAGGCGATCCGGCAAATGCCTTGCCTTCAGCAGGGTCTCGACGTTCAATAAACCGCTGATTTGCCTTGATGACATGACCGCCAATCGACGTACGTTTTTGAAAGGCTTGGGTGGGGCATTGGCTTTGC
>JACNJE010000049.1 GCA_014382705.1 Verrucomicrobiota bacterium
ACTCCCCCAGCCCCTCTCTTCAACCCTTCAATTCCACTGAAAACGTCGAAGAACCTGGTTTATTCGGCGTTGGCTTGGCGGAGCCGCTGCTGCCAGAATTTACGGGCCATTTCATGAGGGCGCAGCACCTCAGCTTGCTGCGACTCGTCGGGCACGTTGGCCCTCACTCGCTCGATTCGTTCGATTACCCAGTCGAGGAAAAACCGGGATGAGGTCTTGCTGATCCGTCGCTTCCCTTGGCCAAGCTCAACGTAAAACGGCCCAGTGGAGGCGAAGCGAAAGGTCTTTTGGTTTTCGGCAATGCCGCGGATCAAAAACCAGCCGCTTTCAGCGGCCGTCAATGCCAGCGAATGGGCTTGGTTGCGGTCGTCGGTACACGGGATGGTCTGCGTCACCCTGCCGTTCTGGACGACCTCTAGCTTGGCCAAGCGGTCTAGTGTAGTCAGTTGCAGCTCCAGTTCCAGGCCAAGTGGCTCGCTGGCTTCTGCAGAGAAAACGGCTCCGGGCAGTCTGCCGTTGGCGCGCACCCGAAGCAGCGGGCCATTGGTCACGAAACAATTCCCCTTGGCCAAGCCGTCCCACCAGGCTGTTTCGCTGAATTTGCCGTCGAGATGAACGTACACCCGGTTGTAACCCAGCGGATTACCCAGCACTCCCGACGCGCTGCCGGCCGAGGGCGGGATGCGAATGCCGGTGTTCAAAATATGGTAGTAGATTTCCTGCGTCCAAAAGCCGTTGCCCAGCGGCGGCGGCAACCGTTCGGTATCACGAGCCCTGCCCCAAGCCTCGCTCGGGAGCATTCGGCTGCGCCACATGTGATTGTTCGCCACGCCGATCGACTGCATTTTGCCACTGGCCAGCCACACCGGCACGTCCCACCAAAACGGTTTCTCGATATCGATCCAGACGCCGGGATTTCGTTTGCGAGCCTGCTCGACGTACACCATCGGCGACGGCAGTTCGCGGGTGGATTTCGTGATGTCGATGGGGCGCGCCATCCGGTGAAACAAAAGCGCGCCTCCCTCACGCTCGTCCTCGCCGGCTTGTGAGTGCGTGTTTTGCTCCCAATGGTTGCGGCGGTTCCACCAAGTGATGACCGGCGCAAAGTCCAAATCCTCGGCCTTCATCAACAGGTCGATCTGTGACAGCGGCCGGTGGATATGCAAATCCGCCGAGTGCCAGCCTTCGCCGCGGAGATCGGCAATGCGTTTCAGGGTCAAGCGCACTTTCTGCGGCGACCGGTCGCTGAGGGTGACATCCCCCGTCAACCGTTCGTGCTCCGGGCCGCGCTCGATCTCGTAACGGTAGCGGCCAACCGGCAGCTCCAACTCGGCCACCCCGGGGCACACGAAGTGGTCGCGCCAAAACGGCAGGCCGACAGCGCGTTGCGGTTTTTCGTCCTGGTCGAACAGATGGATTCGGCACGGCACCGGCTGACCGTCTTCGTTCTTGATCTCGAAGCTCAACTTGGCCGCATCGGCATCGATCAAGCCCAGCACAAGGAACCAAGCAAGCATTCCCAAGCGTCTCATTTGCTTCCAAGCCATTTCCTGTTTGGTGCGGGGGGAAAACTGCCAAGCCCACCACCCACGTCAAGCGTTCTCCCAATTTTCAGCTTCTCCGGCCAAGCGCCAACCTGTAGGCTTCCGGGCAACCGAAATAATCCTTATGCAGCAGTTCAAGAGTTTCCTCAGTGGCGCGACGCTTGGCCTCGGTCTGCTCGCCGCTTGGCCAAGCGCGGCGATGGCTGACCCTCATCAGGCCAAGCCGAACATCGTCATCATCCTCGCCGACGATCTCGGCTATGGCGATGTGGCCTGCTACAACCCGGAGTCGAAGGTGCCGACCCCCAACATCGATCGCTTGGCCAAGGAGGGCATGCGCTTCACCGATGCCCACGCTCCCTCCACCGTCTGCACGCCGACACGCTACAGCCTGCTCACCGGCCGGATGGCCTTTCGCAACGGCATGAAGGGGGTCTTCACCGGGGCCGGCGGGCCGTGCCTCATCGAGGCGGATCGACTCACCCTACCCGGCCTGCTCCGGAGTCAGGGCTACACGACCGCGATGTTCGGGAAATGGCACGTGGGGATGACCTTTTACGACAAGGTCGGCAAGGCGATCAACAAAAACGGACTCGAGGCGGTGAAGCGGATCGACTACTCGCAGCCCATCAGCGGCGGGCCGATGGATCGCGGCTTTGATCATTTTTTTGGCACCGCTTGTTGCCCGACCACTGACTGGCTTTATGCCTACATCGACGGCGACAAAATCCCCACTCCGCCGACGCACATTGTCGATCGCAAACCGCTGCCCAACCATCCCTACTCACGCGACAACCGCCCCGGCATGATCGCGCCCGGCTTCGACCTCGAGGAGGTGGACATGGTCTTCCTGCAAAAGAGCCTTGAGTTTCTGGAGAACCACAAGAAGAAATCGCCCGACAAGCCGTTCTTCCTGTTTCACTCCGCGCAGGCCGTCCACCTGCCCTCCTTCGCCGGGCGGGCGTTCAAGGGCAAAACCGACGCCGGGCCGCACGGGGACTTCATCTTTGAACTGGATTACATCGTCGGCCGGCTGGTCGGGAAACTCGACCAGCTTGGCTACGGGGAAAACACGTTACTCATCTTCACCAGCGACAACGGGCCGGAGGTGCCAACCGTCATCGACATGAGAAAAACCCACCAGCACGACGGCGCCCGGCCGTGGCGCGGCGTCAAGCGAGACCAATGGGAAGGCGGCCACCGGGTGCCGTTCATCGCGCGCTGGTCGAAGAAAATCAAAGACGGCAGCACCTCCAAGCAGACCATCTGCCTCACCGACCTGATGGCCACATGCGCCGCGCTGACCGGCGCCACCGTTCCGCGAAACGCCGCCGAGGACAGCTACAACATTTTGCCGGTGCTGCTTGACCAAGCCGGCGACAAGCCGATCCGCGAATACACGCTGCACCAGACGATCAGCCTGGCCCTGGCCATTCGCCATGGGGACTGGAAGTACCTCGACCACAAGGGCTCGGGCGGAAACAACTACGGGCGCGAAGGTGAATGGGGCATGAAACAGTTCGCCCTGACGGAACGCGCGCCGGACGCGCCGGGCCAGCTTTACGACTTGGCCAACGATCCCGGCGAATCCGCCAACCTCTACAACGAGCACCCCAAGATTGTGAAGGCGCTCAAGGGGAAATTGGAGGAATACAAAACAAGCGGCCGCAGCGCCCCGTGACGGATGGGATGATCGGTTGTGCTTAACTCAGTATTTAGGCACCACGCCGCCGCCTATCGGCGTACCAGAGCAGCCAAGCCAAGTTGAACTTGGCCAAGCGGCCGGTCATTTGGCCTGTTCGGCAGCGATCCAGTTGTTGATGCGTTGGTCGAGAATGCTCAACGGCAGCGCGCCATTCCAAACGATCTCGTCGTGGAAGGAGCGAATGTCGAACTTGTCGCCGAGTTTGGCTGTGGCGCGGGCGCGCAGTGCCTTAAGTTTCAACTCGCCAAGTTTGTAGGCCAGCGCCTGGCCGGGCCAGACGATGTAACGGTCGACCTCGACGGTGATGTCGTGCTCGGTCTTGCCGGCGTTAGCTTTAAAAAAATCGATCGCCCGCTGCCGCGACCAGCCCTTGGCGTGAATACCGGTATCGACCACCAGGCGGATGGCGCGCCATATTTCGTAGGTCAACTGGCCGAACTTGGAATACGGGTCGGTGTAAAATCCCATCTCCTCGCCGAGGCTCTCGGAGTACAGGCCCCAGCCCTCGACGTAACCGGTGTAGCGGCCGTACTTGCGGAACTCCGGCAAACCCACAATCTCGTCGGCGATGGCCAATTGGAGGTGATGCCCCGGCACGGCTTCGTGCAGCGCGAGCGCCTCCATCTCCCACTTGGGACGCGACTTCAAATCGTAAGTGTTGGCAAAGAAAAAACCGGCACGGCCGGCGTCGTTGGAGCCGGGTTGATAATAGGCAGTGGTGACAGATTTTTCGATGTAAGACGGAACAGGAATTACGCCGTAAGGCTGGCGTGGCAGTTTGCGGAAGAGCTTGGTCAACTCCGGGTCGGCCCGCTTGCAGATGTCTCGATAACCGGCGAGCAGTTCGTCGGCGGTCTCGTAGTAGAACTGCGGATCCGTCCGGAGGAACTCGAAAAAATCGTGCAAGTCACCCTCGAAGCCGACCCGTTCTCGGATCGCCTCCATCTCTGCGCGAATGCGTTTTACCTCCCGCAGACCGATGTTGTGAATCTCGTCCGGGCTGAGCGTCGTGGTGGTGTAATGCTTGATTTGGTAATCGTACCAAGCCCTGCCGTTGGGCAGTGCGCTGCGGCCCACCGTTTCACGGCAATTCGGCACATACTCGTCACGCAGGAACCGGTGCAGCCGCTTCAACGCCGGACGCACCGCGTCGGCGTAAACCGCCTTGGCCGCCTCGGTCAGGCGCGCCTGCTCGGCTACAGGGATGGTCGCTGGGAATTTCTTGAACTTGGCGAGCATCGGCGTGGTCATCGGGCCGATGTGCACCTGTCCGGCCACCTGATCGGGCAGCGAACGCAATGGCACCCGCGGCGGCACGATCCCCCGGGACAACCCTTCCTGCAGCAACACGATGGTTTGATCGACCAACGCAGGGATGCCACCCAATCGCGCTAAAATGTCCTCGTAGTCGTTCGCCTTTGATGCCGGCATCATGGCGATCATCGACGGCACGTCGCGCGGCAGGCCGTCCATCTGGTTGAGTATGAGAAACTCGGTGGGGAACTGCTGCCGCTCGACCGCCATCTCGGCGTTACGCCGGAACAGGTCGTAGTTTAAACGGTTGTCTTCGCTGAGGTTGGCTCGGTCGAACGAGCGGACCGCCGTGAGCGTTTGCCGCGCATCCGTCTTGGCCTCGGCGACGGCTGCTATCGACAGGTCGCTCCAGCGATGATTCTGCCCGGGATAACCGCGCCATGTGGCCGCTTCCGGCGAGGCGATCATCCGGTATTCCCAGTTCGCCTCGAACAAACGCCAAAGCCTGCCGTTCTCGTCGGCTTGGCCCTTGGCGGCGATGATCTCTGCGCATTGTTTGCGGTAGAAGTCGCTATTTTCGTCCGCTTGGCCAAGCGGGGTTGCGACCGTGAACAAAACGGTGAGCGTGATGATGCGATTCATTGCGGCGCGGTTGTACCACTTGGCCAAGCGCGGGGAAACCCAATTGACACAGGCAACCCTTGGCCAACCGCGCCAAAAAAACTGGTAATTTACCAACTGGCAGGCCAACTTCCCTTGACGCAGTGAACACAATCGAGCGACAGATCAACGTAACCTACCGGCACCTCGTGCGGTTCACTGACGGCGTGTTCTCGCCGGACAACCTCACGCTCCGTGACACACTCGCCGATAGGGGTGATTCCGGGATCCATCGGGGGCTCGTGGTGATGGATGAGGCGTTGTGCCGCGCACAACCCGGCTTGGTCGAGCAGGTCAACCGTTACTTCGACCGACATGGCGACCGCTTGAAACTCGTCTGCGACCCGATGCAGTTCGAGGGGGGCGAGCGGACAAAGAACTCCTATTTTCATGTCTCGGAGATTCATTCCAAAATCGAGATGCACCACATCGACCGGCACAGCTACGTCATCGCAATCGGCGGCGGCGCACTGCTGGACATGGCCGGCTTGGCGTCGTCCACCGCGCATCGTGGCGTGCGCCATGTGCGCATCCCCTCCACCACGCTCAGCCAGGCCGACTCCGGTGTCGGCGTGAAAAACGGAATCAACGCCTTCGGCAAAAAAAATTTCATTGGTGCATTCACCCCGCCGTATGCGGTGATCAACGACTTCGATCTCCTCGCCTCGCTCAGCGATCGCGACAAGCGCAACGGCTACGTCGAGGCAGTGAAGGTGGCTCTCATTCGTGACCGCGAATTTTACGACTGGATCGCATCGGAAGCCGAGGCGCTGGCGGCCTTCTCGCCGGAGCCAATGCGTCGACTGATCCGGCGCTGCGCCGAATTGCACATCAACCACATCGCCACCTCGGGCGACCCGTTCGAGTTTGGCTCGGCCCGGCCACTCGACTTCGGACATTGGGCCGCCCATAAGCTGGAGCAACTCTCCGAGTACCGCATCCGCCACGGCGAGGCGGTGGCCGTCGGCGTCGCGCTGGACGTGATCTACTCGCGGCGCGCGGGGCATCTCGAACCCGGGGCGGCCGACCGGGTCTTGGCATTGATCGAGCAACTTGGCTTCGAACTGTTCGCCAATGAACTGCTGCACGAGGACGAGTCCGGCACACTGCAAGTGATCAACGGGCTGGAGGAATTTCGCGAGCACCTCGGCGGCGAACTGACGATTACGTTGCTTCGCGAGCTTGGCCAAGGTTTTGAAGTGCACGAGATGAATCTCCCGCTGGTCATCGCTTCGATCGACGAACTGCGAGACCGTCAGGCCGGCCGCGAGCAAACCGTCATCCCCGCCCGGGCCTGACCCCGCCGTGAAACGCACCGCCGTCCTCAACGTCGTCGGGCTGACCGAGCGGCAGATCGGCCCGAACACCCCGGCCATCGCCAAGTTCCTCTCGCTTGGCCAAGCGGCAACCATCGACCCGGCATTCCCGGCGGTGACCTGCACCGCGCAGTCCAACTACCTCACCGGCAAACGGCCCAGCGACCACGGCATCGTCGCCAACGGCTGGTACAACCACGAACTGGCCGAAGTCACGTTCTGGAAACAGCCGAACCAGACCGTGCAAGCCCCCAAACTGTGGCACGACCTGCGCTTGGCCAACGACGGCTTCACCTGCGCGACGATGTTTTGGTGGTACAACATGTACGCCGACGTGGAGTGGTCCGCGACGCCGCGCCCGATGTACCCGGCGGACGGCAGTAAGCATTTTGATATTACCACCTGGCCGTACGAGCTGCGGCCGGCACTCAAGTCGGAACTGGGAGATTTCCCGTTCCCCACGTTTTGGGGGCCGATGGCCGGGCGGCAATCGCCCGCCGGCAACCCGGAAGCGGTGAGCGAATGGATCGCCAACGCGGCCAAGTGGATTGAGAAAAAAGAACAGCCAACGCTGAACCTCGTTTACCTGCCGCACCTCGACTACAACCTGCAGCGGCTTGGCCCGGGGCATCCGGAAATCGCCAGCGACCTACAACGCATCGACCGGATTGTCGGTGAGCTGATCCGGTTTTTTGAAGCGCGCGGCGTGCAGGTTGTACTGCTTTCCGAGTACGGCATCACGGCGGTCGAGCAGCCAATCCATCTCAACCGGCTGTTCCGCGAGCGCGGCTGGCTGGCGATCAAGGAGGAGCTTGGCCTCGAGCGGCTCGACTGCGGGAACAGCCGGGTGTTCGCCGTGGCCGACCACCAAGTCGCTCACATATACATCAACGACAAGTCGATTGAACATGACGTGCGCCGCTTGGTTGAGGGCTGTGATGGCGTGACGGCGGTTTGGGGCCAAGCGGAGAAGCAGGCCAACGGCATCGATCATTCGCGGGCGGGCGATCTCGTTGCCACGGCGGCCGAGAACGCTTGGTTCACATACTATTACTGGCTGGATGATGCGCTGGCACCGGACTTCGCGCGGTGCGTGGACATTCACCGCAAGCCCGGCTTCGACCCCGTCGAGTTGTTCAAAGACCCGGCGCGAGGCTCGATGCCCCGCGTGATGCTCAAGCTGCTGAAAAAGAAACTGGGCTTTCGGATGCTGATGGATGTCATCCCGCTCGTTGCCTCGCTGGTTAAGGGCTCGCACGGTTGCCGGCCAAGCGACCAAGCGGACTGGCCCATCCTGATTTCGAAGTCCGCCGCGCTTGGCACCGACAAGGCACTGGACTCAACGGAAGTGTGCGGCGTGCTGCGCTCACACATCTTGGGCGGTAAATAATGCGAAAGGAGATTCGGGAGGGGCAAGTTCCACCTTGCCCCATTTTATTGTTTGGGACGAGGTGGGACTCGTCCCTCCCGGATCAGGAAATCAAGTCTCGAACGAGTTGCCACAGCCGCACGACTGCTTGGCGTTCGGGTTCTTGATCTTGAACCCGGCCTCGTTGAGGTCGTCGTGGTAGTCCACGACCGCCCCGCGCAGGTAGCCGGCACTGAAATTGTCCACCAGCACGGTTTCGCCGAAAAACTCCAGCGAGAGATCGTCGTCTCGTTTTTCGTCGAACACCATGCCGTATTGCAGGCCGCTGCAGCCGCCCTCCTCGACGAAGACACGCAGCGTTTTGTCCGTGTTTTCCGGTTCCTTCGCCCGGACGATGCCCACCTGCCGGGCGGCATCCTCGGTCACGGTCAGCAATGTTTCGGTTTGTGTTGCCTCGCTCATTTCAACTCGAAACGGAATCTACAACCTGTTTGCTCCAATGTCAACTTGGCCAAGCCGGTTTACTCCTTTCTTGAAATCGGCGCTTGGCCAAGCCAGTCTGTCGCAAGAGACGACATGAGCGAAACCAGACAACCCACCAATACATTCACAGCCGACTCGCTGCCCGTCCGGATTTATGCGTCCGAGGCAGACATGGCAGCCGACGTGGCGCAAACCGTCCACGATTACCTTGTGGAGACCCTCTCCCGCCAAGGCGAAGCTGCCGCGATTCTCGCCACCGGCAACTCGCAGATTCAGTTCCTGAAAACCCTCGTTGACTTGGGCGGCATCGACTGGAGCAAAATGACCCTCTTTCACATGGACGAGTATCTCGGTGTCGATGAGAATCATACGGCTTGTTTTCGCCGGTACATGCGAGAGCGCGTGGAAAACCAGGTCAACCCGAAGGTATTCCACTATCTTGGCGGCGACGCGCCAGAACCAATCGCCGAGTGCGAGCGCTACGAGGCGCTGCTCAAGGCCCAGCCGATTGACCTCTGCTGCATGGGTGTCGGCGAGAACGGCCACATCGCGTTCAACGATCCGCCGGTAGCCAACTTTGAAGATAAACGCCTTGTGAAGATCGTAGAGTTGGATGTCGCCTGCCGAATGCAGCAGGTTAACGAAGGGCATTTCCCCGACCTCGAAGCCGTCCCAAAATACGCGCTGACGCTAACGGTGCCGGCGCTGTGCTCGGCGAAGAAGGTGGTCTGCGTGGCACCCGAGTCTCGCAAGGCCAAGGCCGTTCAAGCGATGCTGGAAGGCCCGGTGAGCACCAAATGCCCAGCGTCATTTCTGCGAACACAAAGCCAAGCGACGTTTTTTGTGGACGCCGACTCAACCAGTTTGCTGGGAAAATTTTAAGGGAGAAACTTATCCACCCGGAGGTGTGGGAGGGATCTGAGGAGGAATAGGGCCACCCGGCACAGGAGGCATCGGACGCCCGTCCCGCGCACCGTCTCCCTTGGGCGCATCGTTCAACTCATTTTGAAACGGCAACGGAGGCATCGGAACACCCTTGCTCTCTGCCAAGTCCTTTTGGTGTATCATTTCCAAGGCTTGGACAGTCGGATCGCCCCCTTTCATCGGCGGGGGTGTCGGGTAAGTCCGCACACGACTGGGAACGGCACGAACCGGTCTCGATGAACCAGAGACCGGTGCCCCGGAACGGCTGGATCCCCCGCGGGGTGAGGCGATGCCGGATCGCGAACTGGTCGATCCCGAACTGCGGCCGCTACTTGGGCGCGAACTGCTGGACGAACGCGAGGAGGTGGATAACCTGGACTTGGACGATTTCGACGGGGCCTTGGCCACGGCGGTCTTGTAGGTGTGCTCGTCGTTCTTCAAGCTTAACTCGATCGGACTCCCGTCCTTGATCAAGTTGACGGTGCCTGAAATGGCATCGATGGCTGTAATCTCAATTGAATCCTGTTTGTCACCCACGGGTAACTGCAGGTACTTTGTCTCGGGCGGCTTGGCGCTGGAATCAACCAGTGCGAGGCACGCTTTCTCCACCCCCATCAACCGATAAATCCCGGTAAACTTGAGGTCAAGATTCTTGGGGGGCTCAGGCGGAGCGGCCTTTGAGGGCGGCGGGGCATCGGTCAGATCAAAGGCATTGCGCTTGGTGATCGTCAAGTACGGGTTCAAGCCGTCCGTCGAAACCTTCGCGGCAGACAAGCCACCATGCACCAGACCAAGGATTCCCAGCAACGGGATCATTCTGCGCATCGAAAAGCCCCTTTTCTTCGGCATCACGGTTGGGTCAAACACCATGGGACGCAATTGGTTGCGCCCGGCCGGCTTATTAATAGGCCGCTTGGGCACCCTTGACGGTGCGTTTGCGCATCCACGGCATCATGGAGCGGAGGCGGGTTCCCACCTTCTCGATATTGTGCTTCTCGCCGGCCTTCAGCAGCTTGTTGTACTGCTTGTAGCCGCCCTTGTATTCGCGCACCCACGCCTTGGCAAACTTGCCGTTCTGGATGTTGGCGAGCGCTTCCTTCATGCGCTTCTTCACGCCGGCATCGATAATCTTCGGCCCAATCTTCACGTCGCCCCACTTGGCAGTCTCGGAGATGGAAAAACGCATGCCGCTGATGCCGGCCTCGTTGATCAGGTCGACGATCAGTTTCAGCTCGTGCAGACACTCGAAATAAGCCATCTCCGGCTGGTAGCCGGCCTCAACCAGCACCTCGTAACCGGCTTGGATCAACGCACTCGTCCCGCCGCAAAGCACGGTCTGCTCGCCAAACAGGTCGGTCTCCGTCTCCTCCTTGAAGGTGGTCTGGATGACCCCGGCGCGCGTGCCGCCAATGCCCTTGGCCCAGGCCAATGCGATCTTCTTGGCCTGCCGGTCGGCGTTCTGGTAGACGGCGATCAGGCTGGGCACGCCCCTGCCCTCGACAAACTGGCGGCGGACGATGTGGCCCGGCCCTTTGGGTGCCACGAGAATCACATTGGTGTCCTTCGGCGGAACCACGGTCTTGAAGTGAACGGCGAAGCCGTGGGAGAAGAGCAGCGTCTTGCCCTTGGCCAAGTGCGGCGCGATGTCGTTCTTGTAGACATCCGCCTGCCGCGTGTCCGGCACGGCGACGAAGATGACGTCCGCGCGCTTCACGGCCTCGGCGTTGGAGTACACCTTGAAGCCGTTGCTCTTGGCCACCTTGGCCGACTTGCTCCCCTTGTAGAGGCCGATGATGACGTTGACACCGCTGTCCTTGAGGTTCAGCGCGTGCGCGTGTCCCTGCGACCCGAAGCCGAGCACGGCCATCGTTTTGCCCTTGAGGACTTTCAGGTCTGCATCCTTGTCGTGATATACTTTTGCTGGCATGATTCTGGGTTAAAAAAATTATTTTCGGGCCAAGGCCACCTTGCCGGTCCGGGTCAGTTCCTGCACGCCGAAGTTCTCCATCAGGCCAAGGAATTTCTCCACCTTGCTCTCGCTGCCGGTGATCTCGATGGTGAGGCTCTCCGGCTGCACGTCCACGATCTTGGCGCGGAAAATATCGGTCACCTGCATCACCTCGGCGCGGGATTGCGAGTCCACCCCCACCCGCACCAGCACCAACTCGCGATCAACGTACTCGCCGTCGCGGAAATCCTGCACCTCGATCGAGTCGACCAGCTTGTTCAACTGCTGGACGATCTGGTCCAGCGTCGCGTCGTCACCGCGGGTGACGATCGTCATGCGGGACATGCTCGAGTCGTGCGTTGGCGCGACGTTGAGGGAGTCGATGTTGAATCCCCGGCCGCTGAACAGTCCCGCGATGCGTGTCAGCACGCCGAACTTGTTCTGGACCAGCACTGAAATGGTGTGTCGCATGGTTGCGTGATCGCTTGGCCAAGCGCTTGGCCAAGCGCAGGAAGCCCGGAAAACCGGGCGGGGAAGCTAGGCCAAGCGGAAAACCGGGTCAAACCGTTTTTCCGAAATCGCCCCTGTGATCAGGTGCTGGCCTCCCAGTGGACGGGCGAATGCCGCCTGGCATAGGCGCCCTGAACGCGGCGGAGAGTTGCCCGGGTTTGCGACTGGGCTTCCGCCTCGGCCTTGAGCGCTCCCATCCGCCGAAGCAACTGCTTGTTGCTCTCTTGGTTCATCGCCATGATATCGGAGACTGCCTGTTTAACCGGCTCGGCAGCAGCGTGGCTTGACACCCCTCCCTCGGGAAGCGGCTCGAGCACGTCAATCTGTTGCCGGATGAGTTGCTTTTCATCCTGAATCTGCTCCACCCGGGAGAAATCGCCCTCGGCAACCGCCTGATGTTCCTCGTGGGATAGTTGCTTCAGTGAGTCTAGCAACCCGAGTAATTGCCCTCGTTGGTCCATGGGGCGCATCACCTAGCCGGAAAGGTCCAGTGTGCCGACTTCGCCGGAGGGCTCGGGTTGCTGCTCGGCGGACACACCCTTGATTTCCCGTTGCACCATCTCGTCCCAGGCGTTCCGGATGACCATCACGCGGTCGTAGATTTCGTCGATGGGCTCCTGTGTTTTTTCCATGTTGGCCTCCTGGAGCCGGCGGTCAAAATAATCGTATAGCCCGCTCATGGTCTCCCCGAACTCGTTGGCTTTCTCCACGTCAAGGCTGGAGCGCAACTCGCGGATGATGGCCTGGGCTTTCTGCAGATTCTCGTTGATGGTCTGATGGTACTCGACCGGATCCTGGATGCTGAATCCGCCCCGGGCGTTGTTCAGGAAACGAAGGATGCCGTCATAGAGCATGAGCACCAAATCGGCAGGGGAGGAGGTATTGACCGAGGTGCTCTTGTAGGCGCTCGCCTTGGCGTAGGGATTAGCCGGCTGACTGCTCCCTTTTTTGGCGTAGGGATTCATATAAAACAAGCGGGGTTGCCGCGGGACTCAGCGGTGCTCCACCCGGCCGCTGGCGAGGCGCTTGGCAACGTAGTCCATCGCCTTGTCGGGATCGTAGCCACCGGCTGCCTCCTGCCGGAGGATGGCCGCCTTGCGCGCCGCAAACTCCGACTCGACCAGCTTATGTGCCGCCTCGGCTTTGTTGGCTCCAATGTCCAGTTTGTCCTTGGCAACCAAGGGCTTCGTCTTGGCCTGCGTTGCCCCGGCCGCCGACCGGTTCGTGTCGGTCGGTTGTGACCGTGAGGGATAGTTGATTCTGTCTATGGCTGACATGTTGATGATGCGTTTGTTCTGTTACCGTCTCGAAAACAATCTATTAAAAAAACCTCCCTGTGCCCTTAGTCTAGGCTTGTCCCCGTCAACACCGGCGAACGTCATGTCGGGAGAGAGGCGACTCATCGTGGCGACGACCGCCTCGGCCGTGTATCGTCCAAAACGGCGCGGGGAATTGAGCAATCCAAGCTCCGCGTCCAGTTCCGGGTCGGACAAGCCGTTCTTGATGGCGTTGCGCCGGGCTGAGTTGATCACGGACTTTTCCCCTGCATTGAACACGTCGTCGAGTTCCCAAACAACGCTGCCATTGTTGCTTTCCGGGCGCAGGTGCACAAGCCCCATTCTCCAGCCGATGCTCAACGGGGGATACGGCTGATACACCGTCAAGTGACTGAACAAAACGCCCTGGCAATCGTATTCACGTGTGATCTGCTCGATGAAATCGACAGGCAATTCGTCGATCATCCGCCAGGCCGGCCTCCCGGTCAACTGCCCCATCTTGGTTTCGGAAACATAGACAACCTCGAACAACCCCGACTTGGCGATCTCGGCCTGCATGAATTTCTGGAGGATCTGCCGCCCGGACTGGTGCTCGACCGTATTCACCGCGGAAGTCAACGGCAACAGGGCCACACGCCGCATATCGTCCGGCATGACCCCGTTGGCCAGATTGTAGTTGGCCGGCTTGTGGAACGGGCCGATGACGGTTCCCGGATTCTTGATCGAAGCCGTCTTGCATCCGCCCAAGCCGACAGCCAGCACCAGCATCAACGCCGCTTGGCCAAGCGCTTGGCCAACGCCTGCGACATTCCGTGTTTGTTTCGTTTCCATTCTCATCGCTGTGCGTTTTATGCTCCGAATCGTTTCATCAAAAACTGCATCTCTTGGTTGGTCTTGGATTGCGCCTGCTCCATCTCGACAAAGCTGCGGGTCAACTGTTCCTTGGTGAATTGCACCCGCTTCTCGAGCTCAACAATGTTCTTGTTGATGCGGTCGATCTCCTTGGTGTAATTGTCCCGGTGGTCGACGAGCGCGCCTTCCGTCCCGTAGATGTCCCCCAGTAACAGCGCGGTGTAATCCTCCATCACCTCGGCCATGCCCTCCTCCGCCTGATAATCCGCCGTGGCACCATCCACACCGGCCTGCGTCTCCTCGGTGGAAAAAAACTTTTCCAAATCCCCCATCTTCTCCCGGAGGATGGAGTCTAGGGTGTTCTCGTCCGTCAGCGAGATCTGGTTGTCGTACCCGTTGCCACTGAATCCCAGGTCGCTCAGCCGGTCGAAATTACTGCCGGATCCGGTGATCTCCCCCATCGTTTTCTGCCGGAGATCCGCCGCAATCTCGCTGACCAGCCGGTCGTTGGAGAGCCTCCCGGCCGTCACTTTCCCGTCGGAATCAGTCGTCACCGAGGTATGCATCCCAATCAGCGACTGGGTCTTGCTGATTTGGCCGACAAAATCCTTGACCGCCTCTTTGACCTTGGCGATATCGGCGGACACGGTCACCGACAGGGACGGGGGCGCCGCCCCGAGGATGTATTGATCCCCTGTCCCGGCCCCGGTGATGTCCACCGCGTTGCTCCCCGCCGTGGCGTCCGTCGAGGAGGTATGGAGGGAGACTCGCGAACCAGACAACGCACGGACGTAGTAAGCCGTCTTGGAGGACACCCCGCCCATCAGGGTCGCCGGTGTGTACAACCGCACAATGTCGCCGGTGGCCAAGCCGTGGGAGTCTGACGTGGTGATGACATTGTTGGAGATGTCGATGGTGTCCACCCGAACGCCCGAGCCGGTGACATCCCCCGTGACGGACAAGCCGGAAACACCGGAACTGTCCTCCGTGATCGTGTTGGAATGACTCGTCAAGATGTCCCCGCCGTTCAACGAATAGAGAATGTCTTTGCCCCGACTCAAAAAGCCCTGGTCGCCTTCCTCCGTGTCCGTAACGGCGCTGTCCCAATACCCGGTCAGGGAGGTGCTGGAGGCCGCAGCGGCGGCCGTCAGGGTGAGCTTGGCCCCATTAGCGAATTGAAACACCTGCCCCGACTGAAACGCCTCCGAGCGGCTCACCGTCGCCTCGCCGCTGGCCAGGTCGTGGGAGAGGGCACCGGTGAGCGTGGTGGCCCCCGAGGAGGGATCCGCCGTCAAGGTCAGGATGCCGCCGCTGGCAAACCGGATGCGGTCTCCCGTTGTGAAATTCTCCGAGTTGCTGCCGACCGTGATGCTTTGCACGAGATACCCCACCTCGTCATCCGCCAGCGCCCCGCCCGACAACGTCCCGGTGAGGGTCGTGGCACTGGCCGCAGCCGCCGCCGACAGCGTGAATAACGCCCCGTTGCCGAATCGAATCACATCCCCGCTGCTCAGCGCGGCCCCCAACGAGTCCACCGTTAGTTCGGTCGCCCCGTTGGAATACCCCGATGAAGCGTTGATTTGCGCCGACTTGGCCGTTGCCGCGCCGCTCGTGGTCAGGCTGAGAGCCGAGGAGATGCTGAAGGTGCCGGATTTATAGCCGGTCTCGTCGTTTGTCAGGGTGGCCCCGGTCAGGGTGCCGTAAAGTGTCGTGGCTCCCGAGCTGGCGTTGGCACTCAAAGTCAATACCCCTCCATTCTCAAAGTATAACGCGTCACCACTGCTCAACGCCGCGCCCGTGGCATCCACGGTGATGCCGCTTGATGTGTAATCCCCCGTGGCATACCCGGCCGAGTTGTTGACGCTGACCGAGCTGCTGGCGGATTGGGCACCGTTGGCGGTTATCGGCTCGGAAACCAGCTTGGCCGCCTGCAGGAAATTACCCCGCACATCCTCCAGGCTGATCCCGATGTCGCCCGTCGTGTTGTTGGTCAGCAAGAACCGGTCATTCACCCCGTCGTACCCGGCCACCACCCCGCCCCCGGACTGGGTGATGCCCGCGAGGACCGCTCCCACCGTGTCGCTGCTGGACCAAGTGATCGTTTCCCCGTTGACCCGAAAGCTGCCTGAGCTGCCAACCAGCGTGGTGTTGAAGTTGGCATCCGACAAGGCCGACGCCTGGCTGATGCCACCCAACTTGAAGCTGCTGGTCACCGAACTGGTGCCGTTGTTGTTTAACCTGGACGCCACCAGGAAATTGCTCGAGTCGTTCGAGCTGCCCATAACCAACGTCTTGCCCGAGCTGGAACTGAGCGTAATCTTGTCCGTGGAGGAATTGTAGGAAATCGATAGATCCGAGTCGGCCGTGGTTACCTTGGTGAAAATCGTCGTCAACGTGTCATCAGTTTCCACCGTGATGACTTCGTCGTTGATGGTGAACGTCCCGGTGCTGATTCCCACGCCATAGCCGTTGCTGGCGACAACGGCCGATGTGTCCACCGACTGCCCCGCATCCGCCCCCCCCTTCTGGACTCCCGTGGTGGCCTTCTGGAAAAACTCAAAATTGTAACTCCCCAGCGCTGCCCCGGCAGCCACCGAGGAGGAACCAATTGCGCTGTCCGACACGGACGACTTTCGGGATTGATAAAGATCGCTGTCCTTGAGGGTCTTCGACTTGGCCTGAAGCGAATTCAGTTCATCGTTCAGCAGGCCCAAAATCCGGTTTTTTTCCGAGACCTCGAGTTGCTCCCGCCGGGCGCGTCGTTGCGGAGCACGCTCCACTTCAACCAACTGGTCCACGACTGATTTCCAGTCGAATCCCGACGCCAACCCTGACAAGGCCAATTCCATTTTTTCCCGTTAAAACCTACAAAAAACCGGGGTTTCACAAGCAACTAATGTGCCTAACCCTGTTCATCACTCCCAAAACTGATGATAACTCTTTTATTCTCATTGGCTTGGCCCCGGCTCAGGAGCCTGTAAAGTCGCGGCAGTTCGTGATGGCAACCGACCAAAACAGCAAAAAAACAAGACCGACCCGCTGGTGGCCCGCTGTGGTTATCCTAATCCTCTTTTTCCTCGCCTTAATCGTCATTTGGTCCACCGGCGGCGACAACCAGCAGTTTCGAGTGCTCCGAACCTTGAGCACCATCGTCATCGCAACCACCCTGATGGTGGCTTGGGTGCTGTTTTTCTCCCGCTTGGCCAAGCGCATTCGGCTGCTCATCTTCGGCAGCCTGCTTGGCGCGGGATTCCTGTTCGTTGCCTGTTTTCGATTCAGCCAGTTCAGCGGCAACATGGTGCCGCTGTTCGAGTGGCGCTGGGCCAAGCGCACGCTCCCCACGGCCGAGGCCCAGCCGGCGAGGCCAAGCGGCGAGCCGCCTCTCAATCCCTTGGCCAAGCTCTCGTTTCCGCAATTCCTAGGGCCAAGCCGCAACTGCAACGTGCCCGGTCCCACGCTGGCCATCGACTGGGAAACGGAGCCACCGGAACAACTTTGGCGGCAACCGATCGGCCCGGCCTGGTCCGGCTTCGCCATCGCCGGCCATCGCGCCGTCACGCAGGAGCAACGGGGGAAACACGAGGCGGTCGTCTGTTACGATGTGCAAACCGGCTCTGTGCTTTGGCTCCATACCGATCCCGCCCACTACAACACCGCCATCGCTGGCGAGGGACCGCGCGCGACGCCGACGCTACAGGATGGGCGGGTCTACACGCTCGGCGCCACCGGCACGTTGAATTGCCTGGAACTGGCCACCGGCAACCCGGCGTGGCAGCGCATCATCCCGGCCGACGCCGGATTGAAACTCGACGATCCCGTAGACCAAAGCGGGCTGTCGGCCAACCGAAACAAATCGAAGGAGTGGGGCTATGCCAGTTCCCCGTTGATCGTGAACGACCGAGTCATCGTCAGTGCCGGCGGGGAGAATGGCCGCTCGCTCCTCGCCTACGACACGGCCACCGGCGAACCGGTCTGGTCCGGGGGCGACAGCCGCGCCGGGTACAGCTCCGCGCGCTTGGCCAAGTTTCACGGCGAAAGCCAGATCCTCATCTTCAACCAGGACGGCTTGGCCGCCCACGCGCCCGGCGACGGCTCGATCCGCTGGGAGTTTGACTGGGACGTCCCCTTCCCTCACGTGTCGATGCCGGTCACCCTGCCGGGCAACCGGATCTTGATTAGCCTCGGCTACGGCAAAGGCAGCAAACTGCTCCAAGTCGAGCTTGAAAACGGCCAATTTTCAGCGAGTGAACTGTGGAAATCGAACCGAATGAAGGCCAAGTTCACGAATCTCATCTTTCACAACGACCATTTTTTCGGCCTGGATGACGGGATGTTCGCCTGCATCGACGCCGAGCGCGGCCGCCGCAAATGGAAGGACGGCCGCTACGGGCACGGGCAAATCCTGCTTCGCGGCGGGCACATTCTCGTCATGGCGGAAAACGGCGACGTTGTCCTGCTTGAGGCCAATCCCGAACAGCATGTCGAACTCACCCGGTTTGCCGCGCTCGATGGCAAGACATGGAATCCCCCCGCGCTTGCCGGTGACTTTCTGCTCGTGCGCAACCACCGCGAGGCCGCCTGTTACCGCCTGCCGCTGGCCAAGCCAATCGAAGCCGCCGCACGATGAAGGAAGACTACGTGCGACGAAAGGAACGCTGGGCAAAAAAAATGTCCGGCAAAGAACGGCCGGCACGGCCCAACGCCGGACGCCTCCCCCCGGGACAGCATGAGGTCAGCAACTTTCCCGTGCTCGACCTCGGGGTGCATCCGGAGATACCGCTTGGTGAATGGTCGCTGAAAATTCACGGCGAGGTGGAAAACCCGGTCACGCTCGACTGGGAACAGTTCATGGCGCTGCCGCAGTTTCGCGACGTGAGCGACTTTCACTGCGTCACGACCTGGAGCCAGTTCGACATGGAGTTTTCCGGCGTCGCCTTTTTCACCCTTGCCGATCTCGTCAAGCCGAAGCCAAGCGCCACGCATCTCTTTTTCACCGGCTACGACGACTACACGACGAACACCCCGCTCGACGCCTGCATGGATGACGACGTGATGATCGCCCACGCATGGAACGGCCAACCGTTGCCCCTTGAGCACGGCGGCCCGGCGCGCATGATTATCCCCAAGCTTTACGCATGGAAGGGGGCCAAGTTCATCCGGGAGATCCACTTTCGCGACCACGACGAGCTGGGGTTTTGGGAGCAGCGCGGCTACTCAAACAGCGCCGACCCGTTCACTGAGGATCGCTTCGCCTGAGCTTGGCCAATCGCTGGGTCAGGCCAAAATGCCGTCGATGATCCGCGGCGTCTCCTCGGGGCCGATGAGGCGTTGATCCAGCCCCTGATAACGGTAACTGAACGTGAACGGATCGATCCCGAGCAGGTGCAGGATGGTCGCCTGCAAGTCGTGCACGTGCACCGGATCCTTCGCCACGGTGTAGCCCAGTTCATCCGTCTCACCGTAGGTGGTGCCGTGCCGCAGTCCGCCACCAGCCATCCAAACGGTGAAGCAGTCGGGATGATGGTCCCGGCCGAGAAACTTCGAACCGTTGCGCTCCTCGTTCATCGCGGTGCGGCCGAATTCGCCGCCCCAAACCACGAGGGTCTCGTCCAGCAGCCCCCGCTGCTTGAGATCCCGCAGCAGCGCCGTGACCGACTTGTCGTTGGAGGCGCATTTCCTCGGCAGTTCCTTGACGAGATCGTTGCTGGCACCGGTGCCGTGGAAGTCCCAGCCCCAGTCAAACAACTGCACGTAGCGCACCCCCTGCTCCACCAATCGGCGGGCGAGCAGGCAGTTGTTGGCAAAGGAGGCCTTGCCGGGCTGCGCGCCGTACTGCTCCAGCGTGGCCGGCGTTTCGCGGCCGATGTCCATCACCTCCGGCACGCTGATCTGCATGCGGTACGCCAGTTCGAATTGGTTGATGCGCGTCAAGGTCTCCGGGTCGCCGATCTCGCGGTACTCCTGCTCGTTGAGTTTGCGGAGGGCGTCGAGACTGCGGCGACGCACGTCGCGGCTCATGCCTTTCGGGTTGGAGACGTACAGGATCGGGTCGCCGGTGCTGCGGCATTGCACGCCCTGGAAGACCGACGGCAGATAGCCGCTCCCCCAGAGGCTCTTGCCGCCGGACGGGTCGGTCCCGCTGGAAATCAGCACCACGAAGCCGGGCAGGTTCGCATTCTCGGAGCCAAGCCCGTAGGTGATCCACGATCCCATCGAGGCCGCTCCATTGCGGGGCGAACCGGTGTAGAGCAGCATCTGCGCGGGCGCGTGGTTGAACTGGTCGGTGTACATCGACTTCACGAACGTGAGTTCGTCCGCCATCGTCGGCAATGTCGGGTACATGTTGCTGATCCACTGCCCGTTTTGGCCGTGTTGCCTGAACGTATGGGGCGAGCCAAGCAGCTTCGGATGTCCCTTGATGAACGGCAGCCGGCGACCCTCGATGAACTCCTTCGGGCACGGCTTCATGTTCAACTCGTTGAGCTTCGGCTTGTAGTCAAACAAATCCAGCTGCGGCGGCGAACCGGCCATGTGCAGGTAGATCACATTTTTCACTTTCCCCGCCGCTCGCGGTGTTCGCGGATCGAGCGGACTCGCCGCGCCTGCCCTGCCCATCAACGAGCCCAGCGCCAGCGAGCCAAGCCCCACCTGGCAGCGCCTCAAAAAATGCCGCCGGGTGATGAACTGAGCCTGTGTGTCGTACAGATTCATCTCGGGAAAGTTAATCCTTCATCAGCCCTTCATCAAGAGGGCGTCTAGGTTTAAAAGCACGTTGGCCACGACGGTCCACGCCGCCATCTCCGGCAGCGCCGCTCCGTCCGGGACCGGTACGGTTTCGCCGTAAAGCGCCCTCGCGGCCTCCGGTTCGTTTCGATAGTGCGCCAACTCACTGTCGAGCAACTGGGTGAGCGCCGCCAGCCGCCGTCCCTCGACCGGCTTGGCCAAGGCGAGACGCAGCGCAAATTTCAGCCGCTCCTCCGCTGAGTCGCCGCCCTCGGTGTAAATGCGACGTCCCAATGCCCGGGCAAACTCGATGTACGCCTCGTCGTTGAGCGTCACAAACGACTGCAACGGCGTATTCGTGCGGATGCGGCGCACGGCACAAACCTCCCGGCTCGGCGCGTCAAACGTGGCCATTGACGGGTACGGCACCGTTCGGCGCAGGAATGTGTAAAAGCCGCGCCGGAACCGGTCTTCCCCGGCGCTGGTCGCCCAGTTGCGCTGGCCGTTGAACGCCGCCTGCCACAGGTTTGGCGGTTGCGGCGGGAAGACGGACGGGCCGTGCATTTTCACGCTGCCGAGACCGCTCAACGCCAGCGCCTGGTCGCGCACCATTTCCGCCTCGAGCCGGAACCGCGGCCCCCGGCCAAGCCGGATGTTGAGCGGGTCGCGCTTGGCCAAGCTGCCCCGCAGTTTGGGCGACTGCCGGTACGTCGACGAGGTCACCATCGTCTTGAGCAACTGCTTCACGTCCCAGCCGCCGTCACGAAACTCCACCGCCAGCCAGTCGAGCAACTCCGGGTGGGCGGGCAGATTGCCCTGTGTCCCGAAATCCTCCTCCGTGTCGAGCAGGCCACGCCCGAACAGTTGCGCCCAGAACCGGTTCACCGCGACGCGCGCGGTCAGCGGGTTGTCCGGCTGCATCAGCCACCGCGCCACCCCCATGCGGTTGAGTGGCGTGCCACTAGCCGGTATGTGAAACGAGGCCGGAAACCCGGCGTTCACAACATCACCCTTGCTTAAAAAATTGCCTTTCACCATCAGGTGGGTCTCCCGGCGCTTGCCCTTGGCCAGCTCCCGCATGTACGGCGTGGTGACGATCGAGTCGCTTACTTTTTTGCGTTCCTTGCGCTTGGCCTCGATTGACTTGCGGACCGGCTCCAGTTCTTCGGCGAACGTCCGGTAATGCGCGGCGATCCGCTCCGACTGCGCCGGCGTGCGCTTGGCCTCGTCCACCAGCAGCACTGGCAAAATGACCTCCGGAAAATCAACTCCCCGGACGGCAAAATAAAACCCGCTCGTTTTGTCGTAGTTGACAATTTTTAACAGCAGTTCGCTCTCGCCCTTGGGCAGGTTTACACCCACCGTTTCCTGGCCCGCCTTCGCCTCGCGCTTGGTTTTGTTCGACAACACTTCGCGGCCATTGATCCACGCCTTGATGCCGTCCCCGCTGCCGAGCGACAACCGCTGCGTCCCCGCGATGACCGCCGTGATCTTGCGCCGCAGATAAACCGCCGAGTGATTCCCGCTCTCGAGCCGGTGCACGGTGCCGTCGCTCCACTCCGGCTTGGCCACCCATTCCGACTCGCCCGCCTCCCCGCCCCCGGAACGCGTGAACACCTGCACCTCGGCCAGTGACAGGATCGGCTCGTTGCGGCTTTCGAGCGGCAGCAGTTCGATCCGCACGATCGAAACGTTGCCGGCGGCTTGTATCGGGACGGCGAATCCCTCGCCCGGCACCGGATTGCCTTTGCCGCTTGGGTACAACTCCTTCGCAAACAATGACTTGCGTTCGGCATCCAGCGCCCGGACGCGAAATGCCGACAAGCGCTCCGGGATCTCCGCCCGGTTCCAGATCACCACTTGCGAGACGTCCGTTGGCTCAGGCAACACCACCTCCCACCACGGCGACCGGTCGTCCGGGTTCTTGGTGTGCGTCACGGTTTTGTCCTGAAATTTTCCGGAGGTGTTGCCGTCGATCGCCAGCTTGGCCTCGCCGTCGTTCGAGGTGGATGACTGCCGGGCCTTGCCGCGCGGCGCGACGTTCTCGCCAATGGCCAACCGCTCCGGGGCAAATGCCTTCCCAAACGCATCGTCGAAATCGTTTCCTTCAAACGGCCCGGCGATCTGCCACGCAGAAAGATTCGGCTCCGGCTTGGCCAAGTCGCGGAGTGAGCGAAGTTCCCATTCACGCTGCCCCTTGGCCAAGGCCGGCGTCTGCTCGTTGAGCTTGGCCTTCAGGCCTGCAACCTCCGCGTCAATGGCGGCCAAGCGCTTGGTTTGTGCCTCGGTCGGATACGGCAACCGCGGCGAGTCGTCGCCCCGGTCGGCATCCTCCGTCTGGTTGAACATCGCGTAAAACTGGTAATACTCCTTCTGCGTGATCGGGTCGTACTTGTGGGAGTGGCACTTGGCGCAACCCATCGTCAGGCCCATCCAAACCTGCAGGGTCGTGTCCACCCGGTCGCGCACCGCCTCGACGCGGAACTCCTCGTCGTCAGTGCCGCCCTCGGTGTTGGTCTTGGTGTTGCGATGAAACGCCGTTGCCAGCAACTGGTCGCGGGACGGCTCCGGCAAAAGGTCGCCGGCCAACTGCTCGAGGGTGAACCGGTCGTAAGGCATGTTCTGGTTGAGCGCATCGATCACCCAGTCGCGGTATTTCCAGATCACCCGCAGCGGGTCGGAGCCGTAGCCGGCGGAATCTGCGTAGCGTGCCACGTCGAGCCAGACGCGCGCCCACCGTTCGCCAAAGGCCGGGCGCGACAACAGGTCGTCCACGAGCAACTCGTAGGCGTTTGCCCGCTTGTCGTTCACGAACGCCTCGACCTCGGCCGGGGTCGGCGGCAACCCGGTCAGGTCAAGCGACAGGCGGCGGATAAGCGCATGGCGACCCGCCGTCTGGCTGGGACGATCCCCGGTTGCCTCCAGTCCGGAAAGGATGAAATGATCGATGCCGTTCCGTCCCCAAGCATGCGCGCCAACGCGGGGAATTGCGGGCCGGGTCGGGGGGGTGAACGCCCAATGCCGGTCGTAGGGCGCGCCTTCGTCAATCCATTTGCCGATGGTTTCAATCTCCGCCTGATTCAACTCGTGACCGGAGTCCTCCGGCGGCATCCGGTCGTCGGGATCGTCGGTGGTGATGCGAACGAACAACTCGCTTTTGCCGCGGTCGCCGGGAGTAATCGCGGCGACGCCCTTGCGCTCAGCCAAGGTGCCTTCACGGATGTCGAGCCGCAGATCGGCTTTGCGGGCCTCCTCGTCCGGGCCGTGGCAGGCAAAGCAGTTCAGCGACAACAACGGCCGGATATCGCGATTAAAATCCACCGTCGTGCCCGCTGCCGAATGACCAAATCCAAACAACCCGGCAAAACCAACCAGCCAACTGAACAATCCGTTTCTCATCCGTGAGCAAATGCTCTCGCCATTGCTATCCCAACAACAGCCGCTCCGCCACCCCTTTTTCGAACAAAGACCCAACGATTGTTGCCTCCGACGAAGGAAAGGACTTTCAAAACGGCAAAGCCAAGGCTAAAGGTTTCTCCGCCCTTGCGGCTAGGGCCAGTTTAGCTCAGTTGGTAGAGCACTCGATTTGTAATCGAACGGTCGTCGGTTCGAGTCCGACAACTGGCTCCATCTCGCCCCTCCCTCCCTTCAGCACTTGGCCAAGCGCTTGGGGGAGACCCCCCTTCCCAACGTCCTCGAGGAACTACTTGAAACCGCAGACGACCTCCCCCGCAAACTCACCGAAGAAACCGCAAACGCCAGCGATGCAAAAAAATCTCCCTCAACGAAACCGCCTTCCGCTGGGAATTGAACGAGGACGCCTGCCCCACCGAGAAACTGGCCAAAGGCATCCGCCGTTTCGCCGACGACACCGGGAAACTCCAAGGTTTTCTATCTCAATCCTGAACATCCTGCCCATCACTGTTCCGTTCCTGATTCTTCCGGCAAGGCCACCTGCCGACTGCCGCGCAAGTACGCCACGAGATCGCGCAGTTCGTCTTCCCTGAGCGCCAGCACGAGGCCCTCGGGCATCATTGAAAAATCCTGCGGATCGATGGCGGACACATCGCGCTTGGCCACGGTTACCACTTCGGCCGGGGTGGCGATGGTGACCGACTGACCCTCGCTGCGACGGATGACGCCGACCAAGATCCGCTTGTCGTTCGTGTGCAGAATCGTCGTGCGGTAGTCGTTGGGAATCTCCGCGTTGGGGTCGATTATGTTGGTGAGCAGATAATCGAGGTTGTTGCGGTTGGAGCCGGTGATGTCCGGCCCGATCTCGCCGCCGTCGCCATAAAGCTTGTGGCACTGCGCGCAGCTGCGTTGGAACAGCGCCCGCCCGCGCGGCAAGTTGTCCGGCCGGTTCACCTTGGCCTGCAACAGCTTTTTGTACTTCGCAATCTCCGCCAGCTTCGCCGCCGGCGTGGAACGGCTCACGCCCCAAATTTTGTCGAGTGTCGCGTTGATTTCCTTCACGCCGTGTGCGCGCAACTGCCGCACGATATCCGCCGGCAACTCATTCGCCTTCACCGCGCCGCGCGCCACTGCTGCCATCAGCGCCTTCGCAAAACTCACGCGTGAAGCCAGCGTCGTCAGCGCGTCGCGCTTGCCAGCCGTGTCCAACTTCGCAAAAATTTCCAGAATCGCCGGCGGAGTCTTCGCATCCTCAAACGCCCCCAACCCCCGCAACGCCTCTCGCCGCAGCGCTTCATTTTTCAAAAGCCCTCGCAACACCTCGGGCAACTTCGCATCGCGCGCCGCCACCAAGGCCGTCAATGCCTTCCGCCGATCCACCAGCTTCGCCTTGCCATCCACCAACACCGCGCGCAACGAATCCAGCGCCGCCTTGCTCCCAAACGTCAGCGAGAGCGACTGTGCCAACTGCCGCACCTCCGCATTCGGGCTCTTGGCCAAGCGCGGCGCCACCGCCGCCCACCCCTTCGGCGGCTTGAGATCCCGCTGCCCCTTCAACGCCGCGCTGATCCCCTTCAAAATATCCAGTTGAAACCCCGCATCCTCCGACTCCTTCAAAACCCCCACCAACGCCACCAACGCCTCCGCATCCTGCGCGCGCGCGCTCGATGGCGCGAGCAACAGCACACTTAAAAAAAAGAACGCCAACTGTTTCATCGGTTAAATCTCCACTTCACCGCGAGCGCCATGCCAAATGCGAATGATGTCCACAAATCGCCCGGCCACGTTCACTTGATATATGATTCGGTAATTTTCCCTCAACCAACTGCCTCGCGTCCACCTCCGGCCCCTCGGGAATGTTGGATCCCAACTCGGGAAACGATTTTAGTTGATTGATGCCTTCGATGATTTTCTCGCCCACCCGCACCGAAGCATCCGGATTATCCCAGGCGATGTACTCGAGAATTGCCCTAAAATCCAATCGCGCCCCATCAGCCCAGATTACGTTGTAATCCAGCTTCGCCATTCCTTCTCAACCTGCTCATGTGGCACCGTTTGGCCGCGCCGAATTTGTTCCTGCCCTTCCCGAATGGCCGCCAGTAGTTGCAATCCCTCCACCACCTCGGCATAGGTGGACTCCTCCGGCATTTTCGGCATCGCTTCCAAAACCTGTTCCTTGCCGCTCATAGAAATAGGGTAATCCCTCCGGCAAATTCAGCAAGTTTTTTTACTCCTTCGTCGCCATGCGGCGCGTGATGAACTGGCGCACCTTTGGGATTTTGCAAACAGCGAGCAATTGCACAGCCGCCTTCTTGTCCGCCGCCACCACCGGCTCGGTGGCGTACCAGTACATGAGCGGGAGGTTTGGGTCGCTCGCATCCTCGGCGTGGGCGAGCAACGCCGCCAGCACCGGCACGCGCTGGGCTGCCGGCAACCGCTGCATCGCGCTGGCGAGGTATAGCCTCACGAGCGGCGACTCGTCGGCCTTGGCCAAGCGGACGAGTACGTTGCGAACATTGACACTTGGGTGCCTGTTTTCGCACAGCAACTGAATCGCCCAAGCGCGGAGGTGTTCGTCCTTGTCTTGAAGCAGGCCAGTCAGGCGCTTGGCTGTCAGGCTGCCCGTGCCATGCAGCCCCCACAACGCCCGCAACCGCATCGCGGTGTCGCCGTTCGTCGTCAGTATGCGAACGAGCTCCGCTTGGCCAAGCGCTTGGCCGGTGCGTTCCTGCATTACCCGCCGGGCGTGGCGGGCAAACCATTCATTGGGATGCAACTGCAGCTTTGCCAATTCCACTGAACCCAACTTGCCGATGTCGCCGCGCCACGGCTTCGGTTTGCCATAGGTGATCTTGTAAATGCGGCCGGTCTGTTTGCGGGTGTTGTGCCGGTGATGGCATTCGCCGGTTTCGGAAAAGTCGCTGACGTACACGCCGCCGTCGGGGCCGTACGCAAGGGTGACGCCCACGA
>JACNJE010000006.1:0-4915 GCA_014382705.1 Verrucomicrobiota bacterium
TCCGCGCTCATGGGTCGGTCTTGAGAGGCAGTTTCAAGCGTTGGCTCAACGCCCTGAATTTCGCGTTGGCAAATAGGTCCCGCCAATCGCAGCCTGCGTAGAAGTAGGGGATGCTGGGATCCTTTTCATCGATGGCCATCTCGAAATAGTGGAGGGCCTTGTCGTGATCCCCCAGCCGGTAAAACGCCTCGGCGAGGTGGGTGGAGGAGACAATCTGGGACTCCTTCCGGGCGATCTGCCGGTCAAGAATCTCCCGGGCCTCCTTCGTCCGGCCCATGGCACCCAGTACGCCGGCGATGGCCGCCTGGTAGGCGCCCGGGCGTTGTGCCTCTGCCTGGTTGAAGGCTTGCAAGGCAGTTTCCAACTCCCCCTGCCGCAGCAGTGCCACTCCCTTCCTAAAATAGGCACGGTGAAACTTGGGATCCGCTGCAATGGCCAGTTCGGCAGTAACGATCGCACCGTCCAGACGGCCGTCGACCAACTGGTAAAAGGCCTTGGTCTGGAGCATGTTCGCCGAGTTGTGATCCAGCCGGATGCCGACCTCAATCTCCTGGAACGCCTCCTGGAAGCGCCCCTGCACCAGAAGGACATGCGACAGCCAGCGCCTTGCCTCGGGATAGTTGGGGTTGAGTGATACGGCCTTCCGGAGGGAGGTCTCGGCGGCGGTCCAGTCCCAGTCAAAATCGTACAGGACATAGCCCAGACTGGCGTGGGCTTCGGCCAGGTTGTCATTGAGCGCGAGGGCTTTTTCCAGTTCCTGCCTCGCCTTGGGATAGGAGACCAGCGAGGGCGAGAAATTGTACCGAACCAACTGGTTGTAGGCGTCGGCGATCCCGACGTGTGCCAGGGCAAACCCGGTGTCCTTGGC
Organism: Verrucomicrobiota bacterium; assembly: GCA_014382705.1. GTDB lineage: Bacteria > Verrucomicrobiota > Verrucomicrobiia > Limisphaerales > UBA1096 > UBA1096. Next base: position 869 of record JACNJE010000006.1, read on the forward strand.
CAAAGCGAGTTCGAACTTACCGATCGAGTCGCGCATCCCCCCCCGGGAACGCGCCTTCCACAGGTTTCGGCCCTCAAGATAGAGGTTGTATGCCTCAAGATTCTGGGCCTGCCGTCCAGCCATTCGAGACTCGAGGGTGGCATCCAGCTTGAGTTGCAGACCCTCCGCAATGCTTTGGGCAATCTCCCGCTGCACGGCGAAGATGTCACCCTCAGGCTTGTTGAATGTCTTGGCCCAGAGGTGGGCCTCGGTTCGGGTGTCCACGAGCTTGACGATGACGCGCATTTGCCCGCCCGCTTGGCGCACACTGCCAGTGACGATGGCGTCCACCTGAAGCGACTCGCCGATGGATTTGGGATCGCTGGCCGAATCCTTAAAGCGCGAGGCCTCCTTGACGATCAGGGACGGGGTAATTGAGAGCATGGCCTCAATTTCCTCGTGCATGCCCTCGGCCAGAAAGGTGTTCTCCTGCGCCGGGCCGATATTCCGGAACGGCAGAATGGCGATGCTGGTTTTTCCCGGCTCGGCGAGCGGCGCGCTGCCGTCGGTTGCGGAAACCACGCCCGTCCCCGGTTGGGTGTGGGGGGCCGGCGGCTCCGGCCCACCGCCGGAAAGAAAATAAAACGCCAACAAACCACCCAGCGCAACTACCGCCAATGCCCCCCACAGCACTGGAGTTGCCTTCGTTTTCGCGGGATGGCTGTAGGCGTGCGCTGCCAGATTGGAGTCAAACCCCTCCTCGTCCTGCTCGATCACATCGGGGTTCACCCGCACCCCAAACTTGACGAGGGCGCGGAGCATGGCCTGAAACGCCATCTCCTCCCGGCCCTTGAAATACTCCATCCGCTGGATGCCGGCCAACTGGTATTCCATGCTTTCCGGAATCTCGGCCGGCTTGAGGTAAACCGGGATGATTGTTTTTTTTCGTTCCGAGGCGAGAGCCACCTCCTTGACCACGTTCTCCGACTCGGTGGAGTTGGGGGAGATGGAGAGGAGCATCAACTTGCATTCGCGGATCGCCCCGACGATCTCGCGGCTCCACATCGTGGCGACATCGATCCCGGCCTGGTCGATCCACACCGATACCCCGGCCCCTCGCAGCCGCTTGACCAAATCCATAACCCGCTCCCGGTCCTTGGCCGCATAACTGATGAAAACTTCCGCGCTCATGCCGTTGGTTACGGCGGGGAGGGTGAACCGGGGCGGGCCAATTGTCATGTTAAAATTGCCCCGGAATCTAAATGAACACCGGCAAAAGCTAGCCATTGCGGCACATTTTCCCCCCGCTTGGCCAAGCGCGGGTGCGGCGGAACAATGAACGCCGGTCAGCGAGCCGTCCGGCCCCGCTGGGCCAGCACGGCCTCAGGCAGGAACATTGAACTCCACTCGATGGCGGCCAGGCGGTCGTGCCGGTTGCCGCCCTCGAGCGCGAACCGCCCGTCCGGCTCGCGCATCAGCCGCGCCTGGCCAAACCACGCCACCACCCGGCGGGTGTGCAGCATGATCCGGGGACGCTTTCGGCAACCGGACTTCATGCGGCGGCCCTCCCTGCCGGCTTGGCCTCGGTGTCCAGCGTCCACAAACGCATCCGGGCAAACCACCAGTCGGCCACGTGCTGCGGGGTGCGCGCGCGGTTCCGCGAGCGGCGGCCCGCGATTTGCCCGCCCCTGACATTCCCCAGCGGCAGTTCCATCTGCCCCGAGGCCGTCCTGTTTTTTCTCTCCGTCGTTTTCATGTTCGTCGAGGTCTGCCGCCGCCAATGGCGGCAACGGGGGAGAGCCTAAAGCGGCCAGTGGGACATCGATGGTCCCATGAAAATCTTTTTTCGGTTTTTTTGGAGGGAAGGCGGAGCGGCTTGGCCAAGCGCCCGGTTTAGAGCAGATCCTGCTGGCCGCCCTTGGTGAGCGGCTTGAGGCCGAGTTTGCTGAAGCTGGCCTCGGTGGCGACGCGGCCCTGCGGGGTGCGGTTGAGATAACCCTGCAGAATCAGGTACGGCTCGTACACCCCCCCGAGCGTGTCCGGCTCCCCTCCCACCCCCCCCCCCCCCGACCAGAGGCCCACCCGCCCCCCGCCGTACCCCCCCATCGTCCCCCCCAGGGCTCCCCTTTCCATCTCCCCCCGGCCGCTCCCCTCGCCCTCCAGCCATGCCCCCCCCCCCTCCCGGCGCCGGCCGCCTCGGCCCCCCCCGCCCTTCACCTGCGCGTAGTCGCGCACACGGCGCAAGAGGTTGTTGGCGATGCGCGGGGTGCCACGGCTGCGGCGCGACACCTCGGCCGCGCCTTCGGGATTAATCTCCACGTTGAGCAGCCGGGCCGACCGCCCGACGATCGTCTGCAGGTCGTCGGCCTGATAATAGTCAAGCCGCTCGCGCACGGGAAAGCGCGTCAGCAACGGCGCCGTCAGCAGGCCGCTCCGGGTGGTGGCCCCGATGAGCGTGAACCGGGGCAGGTTGAGCCGCACGCTGCGCGCGCTTGGCCCCTGGTCGATGATGATGTCGAGCGTGAAATCCTCCATCGCCGGGTAGAGGTATTCCTCGATGTTTTTCTGCAGGCGATGGATCTCGTCGATGAACAGCACGTCGCCCTGATTGAGGTTGGTCAACAGGCCGGCGAGGTCGGCGGCCTTCTCGATGATCGGGCCGCTGGTGACCTTCATGTCGCCCCCCATCTCGCGAGCGAGGATGCCGGCCAGCGTGGTCTTGCCAAGGCCGGGCGGGCCGCTGAGCAGGATGTGGTCGAGCGGCTCGCCCCGCTGCTTGGCCGCCTGCACGGCGATCTCGAGCCGCTCCCGGATCTTGAGTTGGCCGGTGAAGTCGGCGAACACCTCCGGACGCAGTGTGCCTTCCAGGGCTGCGTCCGGCTCGGTCAGGACATCGGTCATCCTTGGCTCGGCCATGCTGTGGAGAGACTGCGGTCAACTGGCCCGTGACCTCAAGGCAATTTGGGCGCGGGAAGAAAAGCGGAGTAAAACCTTGCCAGCCGCCGGGGTTTTCGGCTCAATGCCCGGCGCATGATTAATGTTTTCGTGAACACCATCCTCGCCATCGCCGGAATGGCGGTCGTGATCAGCCTCGGCATCCTGAACATGGTGGCCACGCCGCCGCACGGCCTCGGGCTGGGCCTGCTGGGGTTTGTCTTTAGCATCGTGTTGATTGGGGTGCTCACCGTTCTTTACGGGAAGAAACCGGCCGCCGGTTGGGCGGTTTTGGCCGCCGGGACCGTGCTGCTGTACCTCGTCGGCGGGCCGCACCTGTTCAACTTCAGCCTGCTCGGCTTCTGCTGGGCGTTCTCCAAGATTGGCTGCCTGTCGACGGAGGAGCATTAAATCAAACCGGAGCCGATTGAAACAGGCCGCGAACCCCGCGGCCTTTTTTGTCGGCCAAGCATCACACGCGCTTGGCCAAGCGAAGGGGAAATTACCGGTTGCCGCCCTGCATCAACTTGGTGATGGCGGTCACCTTCTCGGCCGCGCCCGGCTCGCCCTGGTCGGCGGCCTTCCGCGCCCAGGCGAGCGCGGTGCCCAGGTTTTTCTTCAACCCGCCCAACCCCTCGAAGTAGTAGGCTGAAAGGTTCATCTGCGCGCCGGCGTGGCCGGCCTCGGCGGCGCGGGTGTAGTAGTCGCGGGCCTTGACTCGATCCCGCCGAACACCCAGCCCCTCGTCGTGGAGGTAACCCAGGTTGTTGAGCGCATCGATGTTCCCGAGCGAGTCGGCCTCGAGGTACCATTTCAGAGCCAGTTTGTAATCTTGTTTCAGGTCGATCGACCCGGCGGCGTAAAGGTTGCCGAGATAGAACGCCGCCTCGCCGTGGCCGTTGCCGGCGGCTTTCTCGTACCACTTGGCCGCCTCGACGTTGTAGGCGCGTTTCAGGTTGGAGAAGCCTCCGATGCCGCGCCTGGCCCGGAAAGGGATGCCGTTACCGGTGCTGTACAACATCCCGAGATGAAACTGCGCGTCGGCGTGCTCCGCCCCGGCGGCCAGTTGGTACAGCCGGAATGCGCGCGTGAAATCCTGCCGGGCCGGCACCGTCCCAAGATGGAACGCCCGGC
>JACNJE010000006.1:4941-5092 GCA_014382705.1 Verrucomicrobiota bacterium
AAAAAAAAAAAAAAAAAAACATGCCCGCTGCCAGAAAGATAATTGATACTCGATGGCCCGCTTCCTCTGCCACCACATCGGCAGTTGATTCGCTCTTACAATCCTTTGCGCATCAATCCTGCCAGCCATATGCTGCCGCTTGTTCTGTCTC
>JACNJE010000149.1 GCA_014382705.1 Verrucomicrobiota bacterium
CATGAGGACATTTTAACTTGAGTTTTAAAGAGGACATTTTAAAAGAGTTTTGACACCCTTCAATTCCACTGAAAACGTCGAAGAACCTCCCAGTAGCGTCAACGCCTCTCCCGGTCGTGGGATGGCCCTACCCGGTACCGGGAACGCCCTGACCCGTCGCAGGATGGCCCTGACCCGTCGCAGGATGGCCCTGTCCGGTCGCGGGATGGCCCTGTCCGGTCGTGGGATGGCCCTGTCCGGTCGCGTCAATGTCCGTTCCGGTTGTCGAATTCTCCCGTGTCATACCATGTTTTTATGCATGAAGGGGACTGACCCGAATGGCACTTAGATAAGGACTCCTTTCGATGAAAAACCTGTGAAGAACACCTGATAAATCGTCGATCCCCTGCCTTATCTAAGTGCCATTCCAGACTGACCCTTTCACGCTGACCCTTTCCCGAAAGGAGTCCTTGTCTAAGCATCATTCGGGATTGACCGCTTTACGGCAAGTGAGCGAGCCAGACAGCGCACTCATGGGTGTGTGATCTGGTCGAGGTACTCCTCAAGGTGCGTGTAGCCGTTGCGATCCGGATCGCGTTGGCTGTCGGCGGGATTGGAGGGATCCAAGCTGTGATCGCGTTCCCAAACGTCCGGTAACCCATCGCGGTCGGTGTCCCAGCTCGCGGGCCGTTGGGTGGCGGGATATTCCTCCCAGCCGCCGACGTCCTCCTGCGAATCGGGCAGGCCGGGCAAGCCCGTCTTGCTGCCTTTGAAACGGACGGCACCGGTGCGCACCTCGGTGATCACGCGCCGGTCATGCTCATCCCATTGCGGCACGTTGCAGCCGACATCGGCGAGTACATCATTGTAGGCGGCCTCGGCCGTTTGCGTGCGCACGTGCGATGGAAAGAAAGGCTGCGCGACGATGTAATCGGCCAGCGGCGTGTCGGGCCAGGGCCGCATGCCGCCGCGCGGTTCGGTGGCGCTCACGCGGCCTTCGAGCACGTTGCCCTCGATAAAATATCGCTGCGGCCCGTAACGATGCACCCATTCCAGTTCTGGGCGGATGGCATAAAACCACACCGTGGCCGGCCCCGGGCGATAGTAGTTGTTGACGAACTGCACCTCGGCCGCGCCGCCATCGGTCGCGCGGTTCTTCCAGTTGAACACGACGTTGTTGCGGATATCGAGCCGACCGGTGTGCCGCTTCTGCTTGTCCAATCCACCCGCAAGGCTCCAGTTGCGTCCGGCGCAATGAGCCAGCAGGTTGTGATGAAAACTGCCGATGTCGCCGCCGATGCTTGCGGCGTAGCCGTGCTCGGTGCCGGGCGGATATTTCCGGTGCCCAGCGGCGTTGAGCGCCTCGGCAATCAAGCAACGCTGCAGCGTGATGTGCTTCGCGCCGCGCGAGCTGAACGCCTCGTCGAGCGTCCAACTGATCGAGCAATGGTCAATGATGCAGCGGTCGGAGTAAGCCATGCCCATGCCGTCGAGTGTCTGGCCGGAGAGATTGCCCGGGCGCACGCGCAGGTAACGGATGATGACATCGTGCGTCGCGTAGAGGCCGAAGTTGAACTTGCGAATGCAGACGCCCTTGCCCGGTGCCGTCTGGCCGGCTATGGTGAGAAACGGATTTCGCACGACCAAGGGCGACTCGAGCGTGATCAAGCCGCCCACATCGAATACAACCGTGCGCGCCCCCTGCGCTTCCACGGCCGCGCGCAGACTGCCTGGGCCGCTGTCGTTCAGGGTCGTCACATGCAACACGCTCCCCCCGCGCCCACCACGCGCAAAGCGGCCGTAGCCTTCAGCTGAAGGAAAAGCCAACGGCCCGAGGGCTTCTGAATCGCGGAACGCAGAATCTGAAGGGGGCAGTCCCTGCAATTGACTATTGATGGGCGGCCTCTCGCAGCTGGGATGATCCCCGGCATCGACACCGTGGCCGTGTAGTAGCAGGCAAGCAAAAGCTTTCGTGAGTGGGTGCATTGATCCAAGGAATGGCATTACTCAATTGCCGTGGCGTTTTGTATTGCTCGCCGGTGAGTGTTGGTGACTGGTTTCAGTTTAAGGATCATCTTTTTCACATTGTGATTCTTCAATTATCGGACTGACCCTTTCCCTGGCCCTTTCCCCTGGCCCTTTCCCCCATCCACAGCGGTCTTTGACACCGTTAACTCTGTTATGAGTTCAGTCGGACAGCCATTGTTTTTCGCTGATCATTCTTTTTTGTTTCGATTCCGGGCGTTCGTTATTCTGTTTTCAACTTTGGAATGGTTCCGTCGTCGGTGGCTTTTCCGCCGAGTAGCCAAGTCAAGTTGAAGCGAGCCATGTGCGCTCCTTTGAATGGATCGTGCTCGTAGAACAGATAAATCCAGCCGGCGGAAGGGCTTTTGCTGCGCCCCACGGCCAAGGATGAGTAGCCGCTTCGCCCCTCGTCCACCAGTCGTTTGACCGGCCACGTTTTCCCCCCGTCGAAACTCGCCCAGACGGAGACGCGTTCTCGATGGGAGGCGTTGGTGTCGAGGTTGCTGAAGATCAGGATGTCACGATCGGCCAGTGGCAACCGGGTTAAACCGGCCATGCATCCGTAGGTTCGTCCTTGATCGCCATCCGGCAGCACGTCGATAATTCGCCAGTCCTTCCACGTTACACCGCCATCGTGGCTCCACGCTTCTCGTCGACGTTTGTTGCGGGGGCGTTTGGACCAGTGCACTCGTGAGTTGTAGTAGATGCGCCCGTCCGACAATTCCACCAAGGCTGCTTCGCCGGTTCCGTTTTCGGGAAACGGCTTGCTGGTTTTCCACGACTTCCCGCCATCGTCGCTGTAGATGGCGTTGGTGTATTGTTGCGACCACTCGGCTTCCCCTCCGTTGGGGCCGTAATACCGGGTTGGCCGAAGCAGGCGTCCCTTGTGTTTGCCGTGCCGCAGCGTGATGCCGTGTTCGTTCATGTGCATGGAGGGGGTGTGGCCCGCTTCATCCTTCTCAATGGTGGTGGTTTGAGGTTGCCATGTTCTTCCGTCATCACAACTGCGGTAAACGGTTAACGGTGCAGGCGGTTGCCGGGTTTCGACGAAAACCAAAATGTCTCCGGTATTATCGTCGACCGTCACGCCGCCGCCGTTGTAGCCCGCTTGGGCCACCGTGATCGGGCGGTTCCACGACTTGCCTCCGTCTTCGCTCCGCCGCACGGAGACGCCGTCGTTACCCCAAATGGTCAGGACTGTGCCCTTGGTTGTGACAACGACGTTCGGGTATCGCTGGTCATCGAAGAGACGTTGTTTTTCAAAAGCCGCCTTTCCCATGAACGACGCCAATGGGTCATCAGCACCAGAAATCGAAGTCATTCCGACAAGGGAACACAAGGTCGCAATTGCAAATTTGAACAGGTTCATTTTTCGAGGGAGATTACGGGGGGGTGTTTTTGACTTAAAGGGTTCAGTCCCGGTAATTGACAATTGATGGGCGGCCTCTCGCAGCCGGGATGATCCCCGGCATCGACACCGTGGCCGTGTCGCAGCGGGAGAGCAAAAGTTTTCGTGAGTGGGTGCATTGATCCAAGGAATGGCATTACTCAATTGCCGTGGCGTTTTGTGTTGTTCGCCGGTGAGTGTTGGTGACTGGCTTCGGGTTGTCAAATCCCGCCACGCGTTATTTCAGCCCCATAAATCAATCCACGAACATAAATTCGTTGGACGAAAACAGCACTCGGGCGAGGCTTTGCCACGCTTGCTCGGTCGCCTTGGCCGGGGCGGCCTCCGCTTGGCCAAGCGCATTCTGGACGAACGCCACCGAGCGCGCGGCTTCCCGCTCGCTTGGTTCGCGTCGGAGGATGTCTGCGTAAAGTTGATGCGAGGCGGCGATCAGGTTGGGGTTGCCATCCGCCCGCTTGGCCAAGCGCCCGCTGGCCTTGGTCACGAGGTCGTGGTTCATCATGAATAATGCCTGTGCCGCGCCGACCGTGCTGCTGCGCTGACCCTGGATGACGGCCGGGTCGCCAAAGTCGAACGCCTGCAACACATCAAATGTGCCGCTGCGGATGACCGGCAGGTAGACGGTCCGGCTCGAGCCGAAAAAGTACGGGTGATCGTTTTGCGAAACGTACTGCCTCGGGTTGTAATTCATCAGCTGATCCTTGACACCCCACTCGATGGAGTCGCCGGCGACGAGCAGTGAGTCGCGCACTTCCTCGGCCTGAAGGCGGCGGCGGTTGAAGCGCCACCAAAGTTTGTTGTCCGGATCCATTGCATACGCTTCCTCGCTGAACCGGGTGCTCATCCGGTACGCGGCGGAGTTCATGATGATGCGGTGCATTTGTTTGATCGACCAGCCGCTCTCGACAAAACGTAGCGCGAGCCAGTCGAGCAGTTCGGGGTGCGTCGGGCGCAGGCCAAGCGTGCCGAAGTTGTCCGGTGTGCGAACGATGCCCTGGCCGAAGTGCCACAGCCAAATCCGGTTGGCCATCACCCGCGCGGTGAGGGGATTGTCCCCGGTCAACCATTGGGCGAACCCGGCCCGGCCACTGCCGCCCTTGGGCGGGGTCGCCGCATTTTTGTTGGCGATCACCCGGAGATAACCGCGCGGGGCCAGCTCGCCCTGCGTCATGTAGTCGCCCCGGAGATGAATCATTAAATCCTGCACCTTGCCCTCGCGGACGGCCATGGCCTTGGGTGTTTTTGGGCGCCGCTTTTCAATGTCGCCGAGTTGTTTTTCGAGCCGTTTCAGATTGTCCTGATCCGCCTTCGCGAAAAGTTTATGAACCTCCTTCGGCGTTTTGAACGGGCCGTCTTTGTTGTGAAGCAACTGGTGCAGCGGGTTGCCATCTGCGGCCTCCGAAAATCGCCTGCGAATGTCCTCGATCGCTGCCTTGTCAATCGGCTTGAGGGGGTTGTCGAGAAACACGCGCCATTCGTTGAGCGGTGACTTGGCGTCCTTCGTGGCCTGTTTCACTGCTTCTACCCACTGCTTACTGAACGCTGCGTGGAGGTGGCCTGTTTTGAAGGCTTCACCGTGGGCCGGTTTGTCGGCCGGCATGAACAGGAGCTTGTCGATGTGCGGCGTCGGGGTGGGCCAGGAAAATTTGATGACGTTCTTCCCGGTTTTGAGCGGGAAGGTGCCCTCGAGGTGCCAAGTTTGTGAGTCTGGGAACCACGTGCCGGTGACGCTGCCGGTGGCTTTTTCGTTGATCAAATCTCCGTTGACTCTCAGCTTGCCCGGACGGGCCATCTGCGCGGCATACCGGATGTACAGGTTGTAGTTGCCCGCTTTGGTAACGGTCACATCGTACTCCACCTCGGTCGGCCCGCTGCTGATCAAAATGCCGATCCCTTCCCCGTAGTTTTCGTTGGAGCGGAGTCCGTTGCCGCGATTGAATGTCTCTGCCTCAATCAAAATAAACTCGGCTTGATCCCTCCTTGTTTTGTCTTCGAGTTGAGCGATGGCGTACTCGATTTGACCGCTCTTACGGGACTGGATGAGCGCCTGAATCAGGTAGTCGGCGGCGTGTTTTCGGGCCTGTTGCAGTACACGATCTGTGGTGCCGGCTTTGAACTGGTCGATCGTCTTCTTTTGCTCGCCGGCGGCCTTATCGACCTTGGCCTGCTTGGCGCGAAGTTCGGCGGTGCTTAATTCGATCTCGTGCCACTGCGCGACCACTTTGTGATTGTCCATCGTGTGGGTGCTTTTGAGGATGCCGGCCAGCGCGTAGTAGTCCTTGGTCGGGATGGGGTCAAACTTGTGGTCGTGGCAACGGGCACAGCCAAGTGTCATGCCCATGAAGGCGCGGCCCAGCGTGTCGAGTTGCTCGTCGATGATGTCCATCTCCATCTTGCGGCCGTCATCTTCGGCCAGCATCTTGGCGCCGACACTCAGGAATCCGGTGGCAATGTGGCGTGCGTGCCGTGCCGATTCGGTTTCGTCGCCGACCGGTTTTAACAGGTCACCGGCAATCTGCTCGCGCACAAACAAGTCGTAAGGTTTGTCTTCGTTGAACGCCTCAATGACATAGTTGCGGTAGTGGAACGCGTTGACGTAGGCCAGGTTTTCGTCAAGCCCATTGCTGTCGGCGTAGCGTGCGACGTCGAGCCAGTGGCGTCCCCATTTTTCACCGTAATGCGGCGAGGCCAGCAGGCGGTCGACGATTTTGCGAAAGGCGTCCGGGGAATCGTCGGCCAGAAAATCGGCGATCTCCTCCATTGTCGGCGGGAGACCGGTCAGGTCATACGTCGCGCGGCGAATGAGGGTGCGCTTGGCCGCCGCAGGGGCGGGGCGCAGTTGGTTGGCCTCGAGTTGGGCGAGGAGGAAAAAGTCGAGGTCCTCCCTTGGCCAAGCGCCGGATTGCACCTTGGGCAACGCCGGTTCGCGTGGCTTGCGGAACGCCCAAAACTTCCGCGCCTCGTCGAAGTTGATCTGCTTGGCCTCGGCCTTGGCCAAGCGGCCTTCGCGCGGGTCGGGTGCGCCCATCTCGATCCATCGGTTGAAATCCTCGACGACCGACTTGGCCAAGCGGCTCTTGGGCGGCATCACCAACTCCGAGTCGAGATAGGTGATGGCGCGATAGAGGTTGCTCTCGTTCGGTTTTCCGGGGACGACTGAAGCCAAGCCGGATTCACCGCTGCCACGGATGGCCTCGCGAAGATCGAGCCGCAGCTTGCCCTTGAGTTTGCCCTTTTGTTCCGCCTCATCGGAGTGGCAGTTGTAACAATGATCAACCAGCACGGGCCGAATTTTCTTTTCGAAAAACTCGATCCCCTCGTCCGCCGCCAAGTCGCCTGTCGCCGCCAGCAGGGCGGCTGCAACAGGAAGGAAGGCTTTGGCAAATGCGTGCATCAACCGGGTAGGGCGGTGTTGTTATTTTTCGACGATCCAGACGTTGCGAAACTGCAGCGGGTTGTTGTGGCCCTGCAGTTTGATCGGGCCGGGTGTGCCCTCCGGATCCTTGCGACTGCCGCCGGTCTTGCCGTTGATCTCGATGTTGTCGTGGATCACGATCCCGTTGAGGCGAATCGTCATGCGGGCGTTGTTCACTTTTTTGCCGTCCTTCATCACGGCGTTGGTGAAGTTGACGTCGTAAGTCTGCCACTGCAAAGGGGGGAGACAGGCGTTCACGTCGCTGCCCTTTTTGCTGTAGACACCGCCGCACTCGTTGTTCAGGCCTTCAAGCCCGAACGAGTCAAGAATCTGAACTTCGTAGTGGTCGACCTGATAGAAGCCGCTGTTGCCGCGACCCTGTCCGCGACCGGCTGGTTTGTACGGCAGCATGAACTCGACGTGCATCCGGTAATTGCTGAACTTGCGATTGGTTTTGATGTCCTTGCCGTCGGTGTTCAGCAGCTTGGTTTTGGCGTCCACACGGCCGCCGGTCCATTCGTCCTTACCGCTGCCATCAAATAAAACGATCGCATTCTTGGGAGCCTTTTTGCCGAGCGACTTGGCTTTGCGAACGATGCGTTCGAGTCGGAAGGAATCGCCTCCGGCGTATTTGCCCTCGATCACCTTGCCGGTGGCGATCAACTCCGCTGCGTGATGACCCGCCGGCGGGAATTGTCGTGTGGCGCTGAATTCGTTCGCGCCTTTGGCCAGATATTTTCGGCTGCCCTTGGCTTCGGAAAACATGGCGACCTTGCCGTCCAACGAGCCAGAGAGGAGCGATTTATTTTTGCCGTCCCACCCGGCACCCGGCAGCCCGCCGGGCAAAAGCAGAGCCTGAAACTGGCCCTTGTCCAGCGCGATGACCTGAGCGCCGAGTTTTTTGCCACTCGAACTTTTGCCGACATACTCGCCCTGAATCTTAAAATCGATCGGGAGAGCTGAGTCTTCGGGATGAGTCCATAATCCATTGGCGGCTTGAGTCGAAGCCAAGCCAACGGCCAGCGAGAGAATTAGTGCAGAAGTTTTCATGCAAACGGAGGCCGAAAACCTACCCGCTTGGCCAAGCGCTGGGAAGCTCTTTGCGCTTATTATCGGCTGTCGACGGGGCGGAAGCGCAGGCTGCGGAATTTGACGGCACCACCGGAGCCGTGGTGCTGGATTCCGAATCGGCCCCGGTGCGGCTTGATGCCTTTGACGTCGGCAATCTTTCGGCCGTTGACCCACGTTTGTGCGTGATCGCCCACCACGCGGATGTGAACCTTGTTCCAGTTGCCGTCGTTGAACAGGCCTTGGGTGGTGGTTTTGATTTTTGCGGTCTGCTCCGGGCCTTTCGGGAAAAGCCAACCGCCGAAGCCGATGCCGTAAACCCCGCCGTTTTTTCCGGCGGCCGCCCGTTCAATCTCGCACTGGTAGCCTTTTGGTTTTCCTTTTTCACCGATCAACCGGAAGCCAAGCCCGGAGTTGAAATGATCGCCTTTACCCTCGGATTGCTCGGGAAGCTTCACCTCGAGCTGCGCTTCAAAATCGGTCGCCTCTGCGTCGGAAACCACCCAGACATTTTTCTTGGAAAACAGATGCAACTCGCCGTCGACGGCCTTGAGGAATTCCACCTCGTCTCGAGGCGTCCATCCCTTGGCAGTTTTGCCATCGAAGAGCGATACCCAGCCGCCGTCACTTCGCTTGGCCAAGGGGGCCGTGGCGGGATGGTAACCGGCGACGTTCATCTTGATTCGGTACAGCCCGATGCCGGCTGTGATGTACAACGTATTGGCGTCCTCACCGATGCCGAAGCAGCAGTTGGTTGGCAGTGTTTCGGTCGGGATGAACGCGAGTTCCTCGCCTCGCGGAGTGTAGGCCACGATACCGAAACGGTCGGCGGATCGAACTGCCGCGTAAATATTGCCCATGGCGTCGAGGGTCATGCCGTCGGTTCCGGTTTGATCTCCAAAATCTACGAGCACTTTTTTTGTGCCGAGACTGCCGTCCTTGCGGATGGGGAAGGTGTTGAGCGTCATGCGTCCTATTTTCGGGTGTTCCGGGGCGTTCGGGCCGCCGGTGGAGCCGTTGTTGGTCTCGGCGACGTAGAGCGTTTTGCCATCGGGCGACACGCCGAGTCCGTTTGGTTTTTCGATTTGATCTGCGCCGATCACTCGCGCCACGGAACCATTGAACGGATCGTATCGATAAACCGCCATCTGGCTTTGCTCCTCTTTTTCGTTGCCGATGTATCGGGGGTCGCTGAAGTAGATGAATCCATTCGGCAAAATCACGAGATCGTTGGGTGCAAGATAACGGTTTCCCTCGAACGCACCGGAGAGCGTGCGGGGTATGCCGTTTGGCAGGAATTCGCAGAGAGCCATCCGGCCGTTGTTCGCGCCGCAACAGGCGATCAGCCGACCGTCGCGGTCGAACATCAGTCCGTTGCTTTTTTCCGACGTTGACGTGAAGACGGCTGTTTTGCCGGTCTTGGGATTAAATCTTAGAATTTGCCCGGAGGTCGTTTCACTTCTAGAAATGTCGCTGAAATAAACCTGTCCATCCGGGGCGACGGCAACGCCCTCGGTAAACTCGCCCTTTTCCCACAGCGTCTCCAGTCGGGAACTTGACGGAAGGATGGAGACGCTGCCGCTTGGCTTCGCCGGCTCAGCCTTGGCCAAGCGCGGCGCGGCGGCAACCGTCAGCAGAAAACAAATAACAAAACGAATCGGCATGCGGTAAGGGTGCCACCACTCGGCTAGACGGCGGCGATGATCGGCTTCGCTTCCTTGAGTCCCTTCAAAATCCCGTCAGCACTCAAGTGGTAATCGAGCAGCGTCCAGTGGATGCCGCTGCCCGCGCCGCACGTCTTCCATGTTTTTCGTTCATTCGGTGTGGCAGTTTTAAGAGTGGGATACCAGTCCAGCGGGACAGCCACGCTGCGCCCGTCCTCAAGCGACAAATGCAACCGTCCCTGCCGAAAACGTACGCTCAAAATTCTATCCCGCAAAATACTCATTCCACTTTTCAACAAATACTTTTGGTGCTCTTCCACCATGCGATTGACTTTGCGTTGTTCCGGTTTTTTCAGGCCATCAACCTATTCCAGTTTGACCGGTGCCAACCAAAACTTGGCCGTGCCGTCACCTTTGTCAACATGCACGTGCGGTGGCTCCGAGCCTTCATGCGAGTAGAAGAAAAACTCGAAGCCATCGATTCGCAACACCGTCGGCACGAGGCGAATCTACCCGTTTGTCCAACGGCCGGGAAGTTTTTTGTCACTCCGGTTTTGGTGTTTGCCAGCGTTCGTCGAAGAAGCCGGCGGCGGCGATGCAGTCGGGGTCTCCGGCGTTGTACGGCTGGCGCATATCCACGAGCGCCCAGTCGGGGAGCTTGGGCGTCTGCGTGGCGTTGCTCATGTGGCCGAAGCGGCTGAAGGTGAACCCGGAGTTGAGCACGACGTACCGGCGCGGGTTGAGCGGGTTCGGGAAAATCAAAACCGGCGCGTGTGTCGCCGGGTCGGCTTTCGCTTGGCCAAGCTGCAATGTTGTCTCGGTCCACATGAGCGGCAGTCGGTCGATGACGCGGGCGATGACCGAGTTGCTATTCGGGTCTCCCCAAAGGATGAGGTTGCAGTCGGCGATGTCGGCACCGGTCACGTCGTTGTCGTCCTTGACGAGCGGCTTGGCACGGAACTGCAATTCCCAGTCGGACATCGCCTGGCCAAGTTGTGCTTCGGCCCACTCGGCGGCGGGCCGGTTCGCCGCTTGGCCAGTCGGGCGCACCATCAAAAACCGATCCATGAACGCGTCGTCGACCGGTCCCTGCAGGCCGGGGCGCTTGGCCAAGCCGGCAAACTCGTACCGGCCGACGGCCCGCCATTTGCCGAGCGCCTTGACGAAGAGCGATTCCCACGAGCGGTCGGTGCGGACACGCGCGCCGGTCAGTACGGTGCCGTCGATGACGACGGCGGGGTTGACGTTGGGCCGCAGCGGGCATCGCCCGGAGGGCATGGACAACATCAGGCGCGAGACGTTTTCGGTGGTCACTTCGACATGTTCGTTGTTCGCCAAGCGTGCCTCGACGCGGGCCGGTTGCCAGTGCGCCTCGAGTCCCTCGACACGCACCCAGGCTTGGCGATTGTAGCGCAGCGTTCGGGTGACCAAGCGCACCTCGCTTGGCACCGGGTTGCGGCCCTTGGCGGCGGCGGCGTTGATGCGCTCGTCGATCTCCGCCTTGGCGGCGGGATGATATTTGTGGGCGGTGTCCGGGCCGATGACGTGGTGCAGCGCGAGGCCTTCGTCGGCGAGATAACGGGCCATGATGTCTGCGGCCTGTTTTTGTTTATCGATCTCGCCGCTGTAGGCGACGGTGGCGGTGTTGAACAGGTTGCCGGCGTATTTCGTGGCGTCGTAAAGTCCCCAGAGCGCCTGCTCGTGGAAGGGGGGCATCTCGTTTTTCCGGGCCAGGCCGAGGTATTCGAGCGACTCGGCAAATCCGGCTCCCGGCGCGACGGCCATCCAGTCGGCGGCGAGGTGGG
This sequence comes from Verrucomicrobiota bacterium, assembly GCA_014382705.1. Taxonomy (GTDB): domain Bacteria; phylum Verrucomicrobiota; class Verrucomicrobiia; order Limisphaerales; family UBA1096; genus UBA1096. Next base: position 11,365 of record JACNJE010000149.1, read on the forward strand.
TGCCCAGGTGCCAGCAACCGCCGCCGCCCATCGAGAAGCCGCGCAGGCTCACGCGATTGTCGTCGACCGGGTATTGCGTTTTGGCGTGGGCAAGCGCCTCGAGCACATCGACTTCGCCAGCAAATTTGAATGCGTTGCAGAAGCGGCCGTACGGGTGGAGAACGATCGTGTCGGGCGGAGTGAACGGCCCGGCGGAGGTGCGCCGTTGCTGGATGAACTTGAGTTCGCTCAGCTTGTTGTCGCGGCCGTGCAGCCAGACGTCGAGCCGGCGTTTGCGCCACGGGTCGGTGGAGACCGACTGCGGGATGACGAGCCCGTATGGCTGCACCGAGTCGTCGAGCCGGGAGCGGTAGCCGCGCACGACGAGGCCGGTGGCGCGGGTCCACGGTGTTTTGCCGCTGGCCAGTTGTGCGGCGCGTTCGCTGCCGGCGGCGAGCAACTCCTCGGCGGTTTTGAGTTCGCTTTTCTTGAAAAAGAGCTGGTGTTTCAGCGCCCAGTCAACGGCTTTGTGAAAGACCTGCACGTCGGGGAGGTGGCGCAGCAGCGGTGGCGTCTCGGCGTGCTGTTTGGCCAGGGTGTCAATCGCTTGGCCAAGCGCGTCGGTTTCGGCGCGGAGTTGGGCGCGGGCGTCGGGGGGCAACTCGATGCCGATGGCCGGGACACGGGGCGTCGCGGCGACGAGCGGCCCGGCCGGTTCGTCCGCTTGGCCAAGCGCGGCGATGGCGAGGCCAAGCGCGGGGATGATTCGGCGGAGTGGCACGGCGCGGAGTGTGGCGGCAAAGCCGCCCGGACGCAATCGGCGAGAGCTGCGGCGTTAATTGAGGATGCGGCTGCCTTCGGAGAGGAAAATGCCCTTGAAATTCATCTCGAGCGCCTGAGCGTTGGAGGCCTTATCGAGGGCTTCCTCCTTGGTGATGATGTCGTCCTTGACCAGTTGGAACAGGGACTGGTTAAAGTTCTGCATGCCGTCGTCGGTGCCGGTCTCAACGGCGGCATGAAGTTTTTCGAGGCGGTTTTCGTTGATCAGCTTGGAGACGGTCGAGGTGTTGATCATGATCTCGATGGCGGGGATGACACCGCCGTCCTTGCGCACGGTCATGCGCTGGACGATGATCGCCTTGAGGGTGCCAATCATCTGCTTGCGCACCGATTCGCGCTCCTCGGAGGGGAAGAAGTCAAGCACGCGCGAGATCGACTGCGGTGCGTCGATGGTGTGCAGGGTGGACATGACGAGATGCCCGGTGTCGGCCGCGCTCATCGCGGCGCGAAAGCTGGTGGCGTCGCGCATTTCGCCGACCATGATGACATCGGGATCCTGACGCATGATATGCTTGAGGCTGTGTCCGTACGACGGCGTGTCGAGGCCGACTTCGCGCTGCTCAATGATGCATTGGTTGTCCTCGAACACGTACTCGACTGGATCCTCCAGGGTGATGATATGCCGTTTTTGGGTGGAGTTGATGTGGTCGATCATCCCGGCAAGCGTGGTGGACTTGCCGCAGCCGGTGGTGCCGGCCACCAGCACAATGCCGCGGTGCTCCTCGGCGATGGACTTGATGACCTCCGGCAGGCCGAGGTTGTCGATCTTCGGCACCTCGGCGACGACGTAGCGCATGGCGAGGCACCATTTGCCGAGGTGCTGAAAACAGTTCGTCCGGAACCGGCCGATGCCGGGCACGTGGTAGGAAAAGTCGATTTCACGGTCCTCATCCAGGAGCGGCTTGAAATGCTCGGGGACAATGTTGTCGATGACATTCTGCAGCCATTGTTCCTTCGGTTGCTGGGCCATCTCGGTCGCCACCAACTGGCTGCTAATGCGGTACACCACCGGTGCGTCCGCCTTGATATGAACATCGGATGCCCCGCCCTCGACGGCGGTGTTCAGGATTTTGTGAAACAGTTCCATTTTACAGAGCCGGGGAGAAAAGCAGGATTGCGCCGCTCCGGCAAGCGCCAAAACGGCGCTTGGCCAAGCGCAGGCTCACCACTCGATGACGGCCGCGCCCCAGGTCAGCCCGGCGCCAAAAACGATCAGCAGGATCAGGTCGCCGCGCTGCACCTGGCCCTGCTCGACCGCCTCATCCAGCGCGATGGCCACCGAGGCGGCGGAGGTGTTGCCGTAGCGCTGCAGGTTGCTGAAGACCTGGTTTTCCGTGGCACCAAGCCGGTCACCCACGGCCTTGAGGATGCGCATGTTGGCCTGGTGCGGGATGATGCACTTGATGCGGTCGATCCCGATCTCGCAACGGGCCATGGCCTCCCGGGCGGCGGTGGTCATCGCGGTGACGGCGTTCTTGAACACCTCCTGCCCGTCCATCCGGAGGTAGTGCAGCCGGTCAGAGACGGAGCGGCTCGTGGCCGGGTGCAGGCAGCCGCCACCCGGCTGGGAGAGAATCGATGCCTTCCGGCCGTCGGCACCCATGCAGGCGGTCAGCAGGCCGTGGGTGTTTTCGCGGTTTTGCAGCACGGCCGCACCTGCGCCGTCACCGAAAAGGACGCAGGTGTTGCGATCTTCCCAGTCGATGATGGAGGAGAGTTTCTCCGCGCCGATCACCAGCACGGTGTCATAGGTGCGCGACATGATGAACTGCTGCCCGATTTCAAGCCCGTAAACAAACCCGGAGCAGGCCGCCTCCATGTCGAAGGCCGCTGCGTTGTGCGCGCCGAGTTTTTCCTGCACGAGGCAGGCAGTCGCGGGGAACGGCATGTCTGGCGTGATGGTGGCCAGGATGATCAGCTCGACATCGGTCGGATCAACCTCCGCCCGCTCGAGGGCGCGCCGCGCCGCTTCGGTGGCCATGTCGGAGGTGTACTCGCCGTCCGCAGCGATGCGGCGCTCGCGGATGCCGGTGCGCGAGGTGATCCAGTCGTCGGTGGTGTCCACCAATTTCTCGAGGTCGGCGTTGGTCAGCACTTTTTCCGGCACGTAGGAGCCGACGGCGGAGATGGAGCAGGTGCGGCCGATGAAGTTGTGCTCGGCCCTCGGATTCTTGATCGCGGGATCGGTCATGCCTGTGCAAGCACCGGCTCCGGTTTGGCCTCGCCCAGTTTGGCGTTGGCGGCGGCCACGGCATCGATGATGTGCTCGTTGATGTGGTGATCCAGGGCCTCGACGGAGTGCTTCACTGCGTTGCGGATGGCCCGTGCGCTGGCGGAGCCGTGGCAGATGGTCACGATGCCGTTGACGCCCAGCAGGGGTGCGCCGCCGTAGCTATCCGTGTCGATCCGGTTTTTCAGGGATCGAAACGCGTTCCTGGAGAGGGCCGCGCCAATTTTCCGGATGGGCGTCGCGGTGAGTTCCTCGCGCAGCCAGCCCATCATGCGCAGGGCCAGGCTCTCACAGGTCTTGAGGACGACATTGCCGACGAAGCCGTTGCAGATGACAACGTCGAGTTCCTCCCCGAACAGGTCGTGCCCCTCCACGTTGCCGGCAAAATTGAGGCCCAACTCCTGGCAATATTTCAACGTATCCTGGGTCAGGTCGTTGCCCTTGGCCGCCTCGGTGCCGACGCTCAGCAGCCCCACGCGGGGGCGGGGTTTGCCGAGCACTTCGCGGGCGTAAATGTCGCCCATGATGGCGTAGTGCATCAGGTGCCGCGGCTTGCCCTCGACGTTCGCCCCGGCATCGAGCAGGACGAAGTTGCCTGCCTTGGTGGGCATCACGGCGGCGATGCCGGGGCGATCCACGCCGGGCAGGGTGCGCAGCTTGATGGAGGCCGCGGCGACCAGGCCGCCCGTGTTCCCGGCGGAGAGGATGGCGTCGGCCTGGCCCCGCTTGACCAGATCCATCGCCATCGCCACCGAGCAGTTTTTCTTGCGGCGCAACCCCTCGACCGGTTTTTCCTCCATCGAGAGGACTTCCGGCGAGTGCACCACCTCGATGCGCGAGGCGAGATCCCCCGCTTGGCCAAGCGCGGGGCCGATGGCGTCCTCGTCACCGACGAGGGTGAGGGTACGGATGTGGTCGTGATCCCCGAGCGCCTGAAGCAGGCCGTCGATGATGACGGCACAACCGCCGTCCCCGCCCATGACATCCGCCGCAATTCTCATAAGGATACCGGCGCGAGCCGGCCGGCTGCGCCCTGGTTCCGGGGAGGCGTCAGGCGCCGACCTCGACGCTGACGATCTGTTTGCCCTTGTAATGGCCGCACTCCGGGCAGGCGCGGTGGCGCTGGTAGCCCAGATGATCGCATTGCGGGCAGTTGTCCAACTGCGGTGCGTGGAACTTGCTGTTGCTGGCGCGGCGCTTTCGGACGCGGCTCTTGGATGACCTGGCTTTTGGTACTGCCATAAATTCTCCCTATTCTAGGTTCAGATTGTCGAGTTTGGACCAGACCGAGGCTTCGCCGGGTTCGCTGGAAGCCTTCCTGATTTTTAGCGGCTTGCCGTCCCCTCCGGTCCGTTTGGGGGTTTCGCCGCATCCCGCTTCACACAGCGGATGCTGCGGAAAGGCGAGGAACGTATCTTCGCGCAGATACGGCGTCAAGTCCGCTGAAACGTTGATCAGCTCGATTTTTTCCTCCCCGGCCAGCGGGAGCAGGCAGCTCCAGTCCGGCAGCTCCACGCAATGAACAAACGGGCGCAGGCACCGGGCGCATTCGCACTGGAGACGCATCCGGAGACTGCCCCGGAGCAGGATGTTGTCCCCGGCCCGCTCCGCCGTGAGGTCGTAGCCCAGCGGTTCGTTCGCCTCGACCAGCTCGTCGAGGGTCTCCATCTCCAGTTCCTCCGGCGACAATTGCCCCTTTAGCTCGACGGGGCCGTTGGCCAGGGTCTCGATGTTCAGGAATAGCGGCATGGTTGGCGCGCGGCGCGCTTGGCCAAGTTCATGGACAGCGGCCCGGGTGGAGAGTTCAATTTGCGCCCGCTTGGCCAAGCCGCTCCGTCAGCGCCGCCCGGACCTCGGGGGTGACGAACGCGGAGACATCGCCGCCCAGCGTTGCGATCTCCTTGACCAAGTGTGAACTGAGGAATGAATAGGAGGCGCGCGGCATCATGAATAGCGTCTCGATATTCTCATCGAGCTTGCGGTTCATTAGCGCCATCTGGAATTCGTACTCGAAGTCGGACAACGCCCGCAGGCCGCGGATCACCGCGTGGCCGGACTGCTGCTCCACGTACTCCACGAGCAGTCCCTCGAAGACGTCCACCGACACGTTTCCGAGGCCGTCGATCGATTGCTCGATCAGCCCTTTCCGTTCCGCCGGGGTGAACAACGGCTGCTTGCCGCCGTTGCGGGCGATGGCCACCACCACTCGGTCAAACATACGGGATGCCCGCTGGATGACGTCCAGGTGGCCGTTGGTGATCGGGTCGAAGCTGCCGGGATAGATGACCGTTCGCACGGGCGCGACTGTAGCAGGGTCGGGACAAAAAAAGAACCCGGACGATAGTCCGGGTTCGGGAAAAATCGATTTGTATCGCGGTGCGATTAGCCGCCTACCGGCGAAACCACCGGCGGTGTCGGGGGCACCACGATCGGCGGCGGGGGAATTTCGCCTGGCACAACCTCCACGGGCGGCGGCACGAACGCGATCTCACCGACGGCGCCAAGATCCGCATCGGGATCCTTCGGCTTGATGACCACCTCGACCCGGTACGGCGTGGAGTCGTCGCCGGTCGGCACCACGTTGGTGATGATGTCCACCTCGTCGGCGTTCAGCGTCTCCCCGTTGATCTCAAAATTGTCCAAATTGCCGAACTGCTCCTGGATGGTGGCGAGGTAGGTGTCGGCCTCGTCGGCCGTGAACCCGTCGGTGGCGATGTGGATCGACTTGGCCGCGCCGGTGTCATCCACCTTGGTGATGAGACTGGGCGGCTTCATCGGGGCCACCAGATTGACCTCCACGGAGACGGAGTTGCCGCCCGACGTCGGAATGGCGACGGACACCGGGACGGCGTTGGCCCCGGCAACATCCGCAGCGGCGAACGGGGCGCCCGTCTTGGACTTGACCACCAGTTTCTTGCCACCCCCGGGGGCTTCCTCCACCACGATGATGACGTCATCGTCGCTGATGGCTTTGCCGAGCACTTTCAGGTTCGAGTCAGACGGCTTCAGTTCCTGGCCGATTGCCAACCCGCTGCCGCTGGCAGCGTCGAGCGGGATCTCGAGGCGGTCGGGCGCAAACTCCGATCCGGAGCGAGGCACCAAGCCGCCGAAGAAAGTCGGGGTGGGGGAGATGAACTGGGTTGGGTCAATCGCCTGGTTTTCCCAGACGCCCTGCCGGAGCGGGACGCTGATGGTGAAACCGGGAAAGCCCGGCGCGTTGGTCGGGGCGCTGGCGGCGGATTCAGCCTTTTCGTCGTCAGCCGCCTTCAACTCGCGGCCACCAACATATTTTTCGCCGCTGGCGATCACGACTTCCTTGCCGGTGGCGTTGTCGGTGTAGTTGACCTTGCCGCTGACGACGATCAATTCACCGTCGGCGTTGATGTCGTAGACGGTGCCCTTGACGTCGGCCTCGCCCTTCGGCGTCTTGAGGAGGTATTTCGATCCCATCGGCAGCTTGCGGACGTTGCCGATCACGCGGCCGCGCCGGAGTTCCATCTCGGTCACGGCGATCGGCTCGATCGGGGAAATCTTGACGGCGAGGTTGTTGAACTTCAACTCGGTGTTGGCGGCGAGGCGCAGCAGCGAGCCGTTGATGCCGAGAAACAGATCGGCCCGTGAGTCCGCCCCGGTCTTGACCACGGCTCCGGTCTTGAGCAGGTGACCCGCCTGAAGCGGAAGCCATTTGCTGCCGTCCAGTGAAAACGTGGCCTCGCCATTGACGGCCTGCACCAGAGCCTGCCCATCCCGGGTGTTGGCCTGTGCTGTGAACAGCAGTCCGGTGGCGATCAGCCCTACCATGAATGATACTCGTTTCATTAGTTTGTGTGTGTTCCTGTGGCTAAAAATGTTTTAAGCGCCCCGAATAGTAGTCCCACCAAGCGCGATGTCAACCGTGGAATGCGTTTTTTTCAACTCGTTAAGTTGGCCGAAAATAGGCGTTTTTCGGGATAAATGAAGAAAAAACTGATTGGTCCCCATCGGGGCTGAAGGCGGGAACATCGATTCAGTCGATGGAACCATCGATTTTATCGATGCACGGTATTTTGGAGTTTGGGGTAGAGTCTTCCCGGGGAGCCAAGCCGCTTGGCCAAGCCGACTTAAAGCGAAACGATAAAGGATCGCATCATGGAACAGTTAATATTGGGACTGACTTGTGTTGGGCTGGTGGCGCTGATCCTGCCGATCGCGGCCTTGCTCAAGGCCATTGGGACGGCGAAGGAGGTGGACGATCTCAAGCAAAAAGTTCAGCGACTTCAGGGCCGGCTGAACGAAATGGGGGATCAGCTCGCCGGCACCAAGCCGCTTGGCCAATCGGAGCCGCCAACGGAAACCAAGCAGGCCGCCTTGGCCAAGCCGGTGCCGAAGCAGTCCACATTGCCAAGCGACCTCAAAGGGTCGCGAGCAGCGCGCCAAGCCGAGAAGCAAAAGGAGACCCCCGCTCCCAAGCAGCCGTTGGCTCCTCCGCCAATCATTCAGCCGCCCAAGCCGGTTGCCCAAGTCGAGCCAGCGCCCAAGCCCAAGCCGGTTGCCGGCGCCGTGGCGGCCGGGATGCCCCGGCTGCCCAAGGTCGATGCCCAGTCGATCGAGATGAAACTGGGCACGTACTGGTTCGTCCGCATCGGCGTGATGCTGGTGCTGACCGGCCTCGGTGTTTTGGCTTACTACAAGAGGAGTTTTTTCGTCGACCTCTCGCCTGGGGCCAAGGTGAGCTTGTTTTATTTGCTGAGCGCGGCGATGGGCGGCGTTGGCTTCTGGCTGCAGCGCACGAAAGAGAAGTTGAAAAACTACGGCCAAGTGCTGCTCGCCGGCGGGTTTGCGGGCGTGTATTTCACGACGTACGCGGCGCATATTTTTGAACCGGTTCGGGTCATCCCCGATGCGGCCATCGCATTGCTGCTGTTGTTCGCGTGGGGCGGCTTCATGGTTTGGGTCGCGGACCGCCTCAAGTCGGAGACGATCGCGCTCTTCGCCATCGGCGCCTCGTATTACGCCACCTACGTGCCACTGATCCACTCCGGCGAGATATCGACTTGGGTCATTCTATTGTCAAACCTCGTCCTCGCGGTGGCGGCGGTCACGTTCATGCTGCGCAACCGCTGGCTGAAGATGCCGGTGCTGAGTCTGTCGGCGTCTTACGCCGGGTTTCTCCTATGGCGGCTGCGGGTGGATGAGCCGTCGCTTGCCATCGCCGTGAGCTTTGCCGTATCACTCTGGGTGGTTTACACGGCGGCCGTTTTTCTCTCTCGCAGCGGGGCGTTCAGCGACCGGATGCGCGCCGGGTTTTTGACCGCCAACAATGCGGCAATGTTCGGCCTGCTCACGGCGGATGTGCTGAAGAATCCCGAGGCGAAATTCTGGGTTTTACCGATGGTTGTCGGCGTGGCACTGCTCGGGTGCGCTTTGGCGGCGGCGCGGTTCTTAGCGGCCCAGTCGCTTTCGCGCAAAAGCTACCTCACGCAAGGGCTGGTGCTGGTGACGCTCGGCCTGATGACGTTGGAGATGCGCGAGTCGCTCAAGGGGCCGGTCCTCGCCGCCGAGAGTGTCGTACTGCTGTTCATGGCGGTTCGGCGCAACAATTTCATCATCCAAATCAGCGGGCTCGTCGTGTCCGCGCTCGCCGCGGGCTACGCGCTCGCTGACGTCGGTTACGGCAGCGCGGATTATTGGATCGGCGGCCTGTCGGTGATGGGGTTCCTGCTCTTCAACGCCGGTCTTTGCCACGCGCGGATCGAGTCCGCGCTCGAGCCGGTATTGCGGCCGAGGGTGAGCTACTTGACCGGGCTGGGCCTGGTTGTCGGGCTGGCGGCCTTTTTGGCCGTGGCCGACGAGGTCGAGCCGTTGCAGGACTGGACCGGTGCGGTTCTCTTGGCGGCGACCGGGTTGTTCACAGGATCGGTTTACCGGTTGAAGATTCGTGAGTTCCTGCTGCTTGGCCAACTGCCGGGCGTGATCGGGTTGCTGTACGCGCTTGGCCTTGCCGAGTCGGCCGATGGGTTCCGTTGGCCGTTGTGCGGCGCGTTCCTGCTCGCGCTTGGCCAGGCGCATTGGTGGCGCTGGCAGCGTGAGTGGTTGATCGACTGCGGCGCCCAGCCGCCCTTGGCCAAGCGCTTGGCCGCGATTGTCGAGGCGGTGTTCTCCGGCGGCCTGGTGCTGCTGTTGCTCGTTTGGCTGGAGGCCGGCCTTGGCCTCGAGCCGGAGTGGCTTTGGCTTGGGGCGCTGTTGGGGATCGGCATGACGCTGTACGCGGTGTTCACCCGGGCGCGATTCGTCGGCCTGTTCTCGCAGGTGTACCTGTTGCTGGCTTGCGGCAAATTGGTTGATCTCTACGGCCAAAGCGACACCGACCATGCCGCCGTGGCACTGATTCCGATCGCCTCGATGGTATTGATGAATCTCGCTGTCCCGATCGCCCTCGAGCACATCGGCCGGGTGCCGGAGAGGATTCACCGTTGGGTTGCCAAAATGCAGTTGGCCTATCGCGTCATCGCCGCCGCGCTGGGCTTGTTGTGGATCGGCAATTACGTCCCGGAAGAGTGGCGGGTGCTGGTGTTCATCGCGGTGGGCGTGCTGTTTTTCGCCGTGCAATTCGTGAGGCCGGCCCGCGAGTGGCAATGGCTGGCGCTGGCTTACGCCGTGATCGGTGCCCTCGTCTTGGGCGGCCAGTTCGTTGACGATGAGGCATACTGGCAAAGCCTCGTGGCGGTCGTCGCCCTGTTCGGTGTTCAACAACTGGGGCGCCGTCTCGCGGCGGACGAAAAAGTGCCCGACACAATCCACCCATGGCTGATTCTCGCCGGTGGCGTGTTGCTGTTCATTTGGCTGTCGATCAAGGTTTCGGAAATCGGCGGGCACGGTGCGCGCACGATCGCGTGGTCGCTGCTTGCGGTGGTTTACTTCGGCGCCGGCCTTGGCTTGCGGGAGCGGTGGTATCGCCTGATGGGCCTCGGTACGCTGGCCATCGCGCTGCTGTCCCTAGCGCCGATCATCTGGGGGATGTCCACCCCGATGAAAATCGCCAGTTTCTTCGTGATGGGCGGCGTGTTCCTCGGGCTGGGCTTTGTCTACACCCGCTACCGCGAACCCCTCAAAAAACTGCTCTGAACGCTTGGCCAGGCGCCGGTTTAGAAGAATGGGTTGACGGTGAGTTGCTCGGCGACGGTGGTGACGGGGCCGTGGCCGGGGCAGAGGAGGGTCTCGGCGGAGAGGCTCAAGATTTCGGACTGCACCTTTTCGCGGGCGAGCTGGTAATGGTCGGGCGCGCCGCCCATCGAGCCGGCGAAGATCGCGTCGCCGACCATCGCCACTTTCGGCGCGAAGCCGGGGAAGTTGTCGACCACGTAGGTCACGCCGTCGTCGGCGTGGCCGGGGGTTTCGCGGGAGGAGATCTGCAGGCCGCCCAGATCGATAACCTGACCGGGCTGGTTGCGTTGCTCCTCCGGTGCGTTGGGTGAGCTGGAGTGCAGCACCACGTCGGGGAATTGTTTGCGGATCGTTGTCAGCGCGGCGACGTGGTCGTGGTGGGTGTGGGTGATGAAAAGTCGTTTCAGGGTGAGGTCATTTTCCTGCAGCAACGCCACGATCGGGTCGGCGCTCCAGCCGGTGTCGAACAGCGCCGCCTCGCGGGTGGCGGCGTCCCACACGAGATAGCAGTGCACCTCCATGCCTTCGTTGGTGGTGATTTGCCGGACGGTCTTGTTGGCCTCGAGGTCGGCGGCGCGGGGGTACCAGCCGCTGACGATGGTGGCGAGCTTGTCGGGGTTGAGGTGGAGCAGTTCGCCGATTTTCACCAGGTCGGGCTGTTCGTCGAATGTGCCGTGCGCCTCGAATCGGGCGTATTGTTCGTCGCTCAGGCCGCCCGCCTCGGCGACCTGCCCGGGGGGGACCCCCAGCCCCTTGCGGGCTTTGCCAACGACATCTCCGGCGTGGTCTTCAAGGGTCATGGGCGCGGACGCTAACGGAGGCGGCGCGGGGACACAAGCCGCGATCGGCCAAGCGGCCGCTCAAAACCGGAGCACGGTGTCGGCGTCATCGATCAGCTTGGCCAAGCCGGCCTCGTCGGTGTGGCGCAGGATGCCGTCCGGCTCCTCCGGCGCATGGGTGAACAGTCCGCCGCCGGTGTCACGCAGCAGGTGGATGTAGCGCCGCAGCTCCCCGTTCTCGGCTTGGCCAAGCGCCGTGTCGTTGGCCCGGGCGAAGCAGAGGGTGGGCCGGACCTTGCCCCAGACGCCGATGCCGGCGGCGATGCGCATTGCCTCCCTGGCCCGGCGGTCTTCCAGCGGCAGCCCGTCGATGATGAACAGCGCGGTCACCAAGTTGCTCCGTCCGGTGCCTGCTCGGGCATTATTCGATTTTGTATGAGAGGAACCACTCGTACAGCTTTGGGTTCTTGTATGTCTCCGTCCACGAGTCATGTTCGGCTTCGGGATAAATGGTGAATTTGGGCGTTCCACCATACCGCTTCAAGGCGTCCACCATACGCTGTGATTCTTCCAGTGGAACGGTTCTGTCCTTGGCACCGTGAAAGACCCACACCGGTTTTTTTCCGATCTGGCGGGCATCTGTGCGGTTGCCGCCACCACATATGGGGGCGAAGGCTGCGAAGCGTTTCGGGTTTAGTCCACCAAGAGCCCAAGTGCCGTAGCCGCCCATACTCAGGCCGGTACAGTAGATGCGAGACTCGTCCACGGCGTGTTTGCTGATGAAATCATCAAGCAACGCGTCGAGGCCGTCGGCCTTCCACCAACTTCCCTTGGGGCATTGTGGAGAGATCACGATGAATGGAAACCTTTTCCCCTTCTTGATGAGATTGGGGGGGCCGTGCTTGGTAACCAGTTCAAGGTTGTCACCCCGTTCACCCGCACCGTGCAGGAAAATCAGCAATGGGAATTTCTTTTTGCCGTCATATCCATCCGGTAGGTACTTGAGATAGTTGTACGAGTATTTATTGGTGACCTCCGCGGAGAAGCTTTCCTTGGTTTGATTAAGGTCCGCGGCAATTGGGGTTTTGAGAAAAATAAAACAGGCGGCAATTGTTGCTGCCTGTTGCAATCCAGTCGGGTAACGTTTTTGATTATTCATACTAAAAGAAATTTGTAAAAAATGGTGTCAATTCAGCTGGGATAATACGCGAAAATCACTCGGCGTAGCTGGGTTTTGGGCTGAGGCTGTCGGCGGGGACTTCGCCCGGCATGCGCCAGTAGCCCCACCATTGCCACGGCTTGAGGTGCATGGCGCCGGTCCATTGCAGGACCCAGCTTTGTTGTTGCCAGCCGGGGTTGGGGCGGGTGGCGCGTTCCTGCATCCAGGCGATGTCCGGGTTGCCGGGGCTTGTGACGACGTTACGATCCTGGGGATTTGTGGTGATGTTAATGGTGTCTTCATGCAGCCATCTTTTGCGTTCGGCATGGCCGTCGGCGAAGGAGAACGTGCAGCCGTTGTTGTGCCACGAGGCCGGCCAATCCTGCCGGAACCGGTACAGGTTTGGCTTGTCGGGCCAGCCGGCCATGTCGACGCGGTAGTTGCCGGCGTTGATGCTTTTGTCGTCCATGTCCATGAGGACGAACCGGTTGGACGGGTCGCGGAAGTCGGACTGCTGGCGATAGATTTTCCACATTTGGTCGCCGTTGAACGGCCAGCCGGACCAGCCGCCGGCGTAGATGTTGATGCTGTAGGAGCGAACCCGCTCGGGCCACCCCTCCTGCTTGGACACGCCGTAATACTTGTCCTCGGGGCAGTGGAACACATCCCGGCTCCGGCCGGCGTACGGGTACAGCACGGAGATTTCCAGGTGATCTTTCGGCGGAATGTTCGCCCCGAGGTATTGCGAGGCGCAGTAGGAAAAATCGGCGGTGGGCTCGTATTTCAGGTTTTCAGGATAAACGAAACCGGGAAAGTACCAGGCGCTGGCGTAGATGATGTGATCGTCGTTGTCGCCGGAGAAATTGTTCCAAGCGATGAGCAGTTGCCGGTTGTTGTTCAGGCAGGCCGCCGCCGTGCCGGTCTGCTTGGCCTTGGCCAGCGCGGGCAGCAGCAGCGCCGCAAGGATGGCGATGATCGCGATCACCACCAGCAGCTCAATCAGCGTGAATGCCTTTTTCAATTTCGCTTGAGCTCAACCCGCCCGATTGGCCAATCGGCGGCCTATTCCCCGGGGGACTTCCAGTAACCCCAGTAGGGGTGGCCGGCCAGCTTTGCCGTGTAGGCGTAGGCCGGCCCGATGTATTTCCTCTGCGGTACCTCCTCGCGGGTGGTTCGTTCCTGCATCCAGTGAACGTCCCGGTTCTTCGGCGTCGAGATTTTTCGGTTCGGGATGTTCCCGGCGCCGTCCTCGGGTGGATTCTTCGTGCGATCATCCAGCCAGCGCCTCTTGTCGCAATGGCCGTCGGCGAATGAAAACATCGTGGCGTCGTTGTGGTACACGCCGGGGTAATCCTGCCAGAAACGGTGCAGGTTTGGCTTATCCGGCCAGCCGGACATGTCGACGCGGTAGTTGCCGGCGTTGATGCTGTTGGGCCGCATGTCCAGCAGGACAAACCGCTCGGAGGGATTCCTGATATCCTCCAGCGTATGGTAAACCTGCCATTGCTGATCCCCCCAGAACGCCCAGCCGGACCAGCCGCCCATGAAGATGTTCATGCTGTAGCTTCGGTCGCGCTTGACCAGATTGCCGGTGTTGTCCTTGACCAACGAGTTGTCGGCTGGGCAACGGAACACGTCGTCCGATTTCCCGACGTATTTGTAAATCACGCCCTTGGTGATGTAGCTCTCACTCGAGTTGAGCGGCGAGCCTCCGACCGCCCACGAAAACGTCACCGTTGGTTCCTGATAATAGGCGCTGGCGTACGGGATATGCCCGTCATTGTCGGTGGCGAACATGCTCCAAGCTACCATCAACTGCTTGTTATTGTTCAGGCAGGCGGCACCGGTGGCGGTCTGCTTCGCCTTGGCGAGGGCCGGCAGCAGCAGCGCCGCAAGGATGGCAATGATCGCGATCACCACCAACAGCTCGATTAAGGTGAAAGCACGCCTTTTCCTAGGTTGAAGCGATCGTTTCACGCGGAAAACGTGGCACCTCCGGCTGAACCCTGCAAGCGAATTAAGCGGAATAATTCCGGCTAATTGACCGCAAATTGCAGGATGCGCGCCGCCGTTCCTCCGTCCCCGTCTCCCGGCGGCTTGGCCAAGCGCAGGCGGACCAAGTGCCGGCCCGGCGCAAGGTCGGTGGCGAACATCACCGTGCGCGGGTAATGCAGCCCCCGGCTGTGGCGGTGGTACAGGTTCGTCGGTGCAAATTCCCCGCCGTCGAGGCTCACCTCCAGCACCCCCGCGTCCGGCCCGGCCAGCACATACGCCCCGACCGCCCGGCCCTCGAACTCAAACGACACCTCGCCACTTGCTCGCCCGCCGCAGAGCAGCTTCAGTCCGGCGAATTTCTGTCGGAAACTCCCCGGGATTTTTTTCCACTCCGGCACGTGCCACGCCCAGCCGTCGCCCCGCTTGGCCAAGCCGGGCGACAGGAATCGGCCGTTGAAAAAACTCCCCGCATCGAGCGGCTTGGCCGGGATCAGCGCCGCGCCCTTGGCCACGCCAACCGGCAGCGGCTTGGCCCAGCGGCGATCCAGCAGCTCGCCGATCAACTTG
>JACNJE010000178.1 GCA_014382705.1 Verrucomicrobiota bacterium
ACTCTCCTCTCAACCCTTTCCAACCCTTCGGTGTCCTTTTTTATGAGTCAACACGCCGCCTGCGAGTGGGCAGGCTTCGCGTTCTGTTCGTGCTTGAGGGGGAGAAGATCGTCGTGTAGGCTGTTGGGAGGAGAAAGAATATCTATGGTTGATACTGCTATAAATCCAACCAAGTTCGAGAACGGGTCGAAGCTGGATCAACAAATTGCCCAAGCTCGTGAGGTTCTGGCTGATTTATCCTCCACCATCGCTTGGGCGGATGTACGGAAAGAATTGGGGTTGGAGGATTGATCGTGTTTGCAATCAGCTTGGTTTTTTATGTCGCCGCGCTTGGCCAAGCGCTAATTTGATATGGCGACCATCGGAGTAGGGATCATCGGCTGCGGCGGCATCGCGCTTCAGAATCATCTTCCGGGATTGGAACTTTGTCCGGACGCGAGGCTGGTCGGGTTGTGTGACAACAGTGCCGAGGTGGTCGAACGGGCTGTTCAGCAAACCGGCGCGCCGGTGCACACGCAGGATTACAATGAGCTTGTCCGGCGCGACGACATTCACGCCGTCATCATCGCCACGCCGAACGTCACCCACGCGCCGATGGCGATCGCTGCCGCCAAAAACGGAAAGCACATCCTCTGCGAAAAACCGCTTGGCATGGACCGGCAGGAGACGCTCGAAATGCTCCGCTGCGCCCGCGAAAACAACGTCCGCCACATGACCGCGTTCACGTACCGCTTTGTGCCGGCAATGCGCTACATGAAACACCTCGTCGAGAGCGGCGGCATCGGGCAGCCGTATCACATCCGCACCTGTCGCCTGCAGGATTGGGGCGACCGCGGCATCGGTTGGCGGCAACTCAGTCACATGGCCGGCTCAGGCGAACTGGGCGACATGCTTTCGCACCGGCTTGACTACGCGCACTTTCTCATCGGCGACATGAAACGCCTCACCGCCGACACGCGCCGATTCATCGACGACCGGCAGGGGCTTGAGTCGGATCTCGAGGATTGGGTCACCGTGATGGCTGAGTTTGAAAACGAAGCCACCGGCGTACTCGAGAGCAGCAAGCTGGCCACCGGCCGGGGCGAGGGCGCGCGCAGCCAGGATTACTGCGAGATCAATGGCAGCGAGGCGACGATGGTCTTTCAACTCGCCAACCCAAACCAGTTACAACTTGCCCGCAAAGGCCAAGCCGGTCTGGAGACCGTCGATGTGCCCCGCGAATTTCTAACGTGGCCGGGCAGCCACCGCGATCCGGCGCAGGACGACCCCGGCATCGCCTTCCGCTGGGATCAGGATTACGAGTTCATCGACGCCATCCAAAACCAGCGCGAGTGCGATCCGTCCTTCCTCCAGGGAGCACGTGTCCAAACCGTGATGGATCTCGCCCTCAAGGCGGCAGCCGGGAAAACCTGGTTCGACATCGACTACCCCGAGGGCTAAGTCATGCGCCGCCGCCTTCCAAAGCTGGCCCGTCTATTTGCGCTTGGCTTAACAGCGCTTGGCCAAGCGCATGCCGATGAGAACAACTTGGCCAAGCCAAACATAGTCATCCTGTTGGCGGATGACCTGGGTTACGGGGAACTGGGTTGCCAGGGGAACACGGAGATTCCCACCCCGCACATCGACTCGATTGCGGCCAATGGCGTGCGATTCACGAATGGCTACGTCACGGCGCCGTTTTGCAGCGCCTCAAGGGCGGGCCTGATCACGGGCCGCTACCAGACCCGCTTCGGCTACGAGTTCAATCCCATTGGTCATCACAACGAGCTTCCCGGTGTTGGGTTGCCGAGGAACGAGGAGACGCTGGCGGAGCGACTGCGTCAGGCCGGATACGTCAGCGGCTTGATCGGCAAATGGCACCTGGGCGGACACGCCGAATTTCATCCATTCCGGCATGGGTTCGATGAGTTTTTCGGTTTCACCCACGAGGGGCACTACTTCGTGCCACCACCGTGGGGCGGCGTGACGACCTGGCTGCGCCGCAGCGTGTTGCCGGGGGGCGGCAAGGGGCGATTCACGAGTGCCGACGGCAGGGTCCTCTATTCCACCCACATGAACGGGACGGAGCCGGCGTATGACGCCAACAACCCGATCGTTCGTGGTGGCCAGCCGGTGGCCGAGGAAGCCCACCTCACCGATGCGTTCACGCGGGAGGCGGTGGACTTCATCGACCGAAACAAGGACAGGCCTTTTTTCCTGCTGCTCGCCTACAACGCCGTGCACAGCCCGATGCAGGGCGCTGATGGTTACATGAAAAAGTTTGACCACATTCAGGATGTTCACCGGCGCATCTTCGCGGCGATGTTGTCCAACATGGACGACAGCGTGGGTTCTGTGCTGGTCAAGTTGCGCAGGGAACAACTGGAGCAGAACACACTCATTTTTTTCCTCAGCGACAACGGCGGTCCGACCCGGGAACTCACCTCCAGCAACAAACCGTTGCGCGACGGAAAGGGGAGTGTTTACGAGGGAGGCCTGCGGGTGCCGTTCATGGCACAGTGGCCGGGCCGCTTGGCCAAGGGCACGGTCTACGAACAGCCGGTCATCTCATTGGACATCTTTGCCACGGCAACCGGTGTCTCTGAAGCGTTCCCAACTGCCAAAGCCCGACGAAAACTCGACGGAGTCAACCTCATCCCCTTTTTGACACACAAAACCAAGGGAGCGCCGCACGAAAAATTATTCTGGCGTCAGGACCGCCGGGCGGCTTTGCGAATGGGGAACTGGAAGCTGTTGAAAAACCCACGCCGCGGCCAACCCGACGAATGGCAACTTTACAACTTGGCCACCGAAAATACGGCCAAGCGCGAAGAGCTTCTTTCCGTCTGGCGGGAATGGAATTCCGAGATGGCCGACCCGTTCTGGCAGCGGAATTAAACTGCGCTGCACTTGCCTAAAATGCGTAGTTCTCAAAAAAGCGCTTGAACCTTTGTCGATCCGGTGTCAACCTGTTTGGCCGTTCGGAACGCGGGGTGGAGCAGCCCGGTAGCTCGTCAGGCTCATAACCTGAAGGTCGTCAGTTCAAATCTGGCCCCCGCAACCAATTTCCCTTTGTTTTAACCATTTAAGCAAAGGGTTTTTTCTATTATTAGACCAGTCAGTCTCAGTGCACCATACGGGGCAAATTGGGGCAGTTCAGGGCAAGGCTATCCCTTAATTGACACTTTTTTCTTCTTCGTTTCTTTCCAACCGTTTTCCACGCAAAAGAGGTGGCAGAGTACAAGTAGGGAAGGAGGGGCGCGGGGCTTTTCGACGGGCGGGAATTACAATATGCTCTTCTCAACTATCTGGGTCATCTTGAAATAGAACACCTCCTGCTCAAAACAATCGCAGCCGTGCTGTTGGTGGGGTGTGGGCCGAATATTCACGAAGCTTCTTGGACTGGAAACATCGAAGCCGTCAAACAAGCCATTGCTGACGGTGCGGATTTGAATGCGAAGAATGAGAAAGGAGAGGCTCCTTTGCATGTTGCAGCTCAATTCAGCCACTATGAAATTGCTGAGCTACTAATCGCCAAGGGTGCCGATGTGAATGCGAAGGATGAGGATGAAGGGGGTAAGACAGCATTAGATATAGCCAATAATTGGGGTCACGGACCAGCCGCCGCCACGCTCCGCAGACACGGCGGCAAGACGGGTGAAGAATTGAAAGCTGAAGGGAAGTAGTGTGCTGGCTGAGGATAACCCTGTCGGGTTAAATTGTCTTCAAAGGCTTCGCTTGGCTTGGCATGGTGCGGCGTATGTGTTTAGTGATAAGCTTGGCCAAGCGCTTGGCCGTTTGGGCGGCCATCCTTGGGTCGCTTGGTTTGTTGGCGCAGCGTGTTGGTGCCGCGAACAAACGCACCGTTCCGCGCGTTGCCGGTGAGACGCCGCGCAACATCATTTTTGTGCTGGCAGACGATCATCGGTTTGATGCGATGGGCTTTGCCGGTCATCCGTTTCTCGAGACGCCAAACCTCGATCGGATGGCCAGGGGCGGCGCCTGGTTTCCGAATACCTTTGTCACAACATCACTTTGTTCGCCGAGCCGCGCCAGCATTGTCACCGGCCAGTACGCGCACAATCATCAGGTGGTGGACAATTACAATCCGCTGCCAAAGGGGCTGATTTTTTTTCCGGAATACATGCAGGCGGCGGGTTACGAAACCGCGTTCATCGGCAAGTGGCACATGGGCGGCAACATCGATCACGCGCAGCCGGGCTACAATCACTGGGTGAGTTTCAAGGGTCAGGGGACGTATTGGCCGGACGGCCACGGCACGAGTCGCAAGGTGCCGCAAAACAGCTACGACGGGTTCAACGTCAACGGCAAGCGCGTCCCGCAGAAGGGGTACATCACCGACGAGTTGACCGATTACGCTCTGGAGTGGCTGGGCCAGCAAAACAGCGACAAACCGTTTTTCCTGACGCTGTCGCACAAGGCAGTGCACGCCGATTTCGTGCCGGCGGACCGTCACAAGGGCCGGTACAAAAACGAGAAGCTGCCGGTACCGAAGACGTTTGCGAAGGGCGGCGATAACTTTCGCAACAAGCCGCGCTGGCTGCGGGACCAGCGCAACAGTCGGCACGGCGCGGACTTCGCCTACAACCTGCCGGACTTCGACCTGAACGCCTATTACATCCGCTACTGTGAGGCGTTGTTGGCCGTCGACGAAAATCTCGGTCGCCTGTTTGATCTGCTCGAGAAGAGGGATTTGCTGCAATCCACGCTGGTCGTGTACATGAGCGACAACGGATTTCAGTTTGGCGAACAAGGCTTGATCGACAAGCGCACCGCCTACGAGGCGTCGATGCGCGTGCCGTTCCTGATGCACTGCCCGGAGGTGATCGACGGCGGTTCGGTGATCAAGAAAGTCGTCGCCAACATCGATGTTGGGCCGACGCTGCTTGAGGCGGCCGGGCTCTCGACACCCGGGCACATGGATGGCCGCAGTTTTTGGCAATTGGCCAAGGGCAACGACATTCCGTGGCGCGACTTCGTGTTGTACGAATATTTTTGGGAGCGCAACTATCCCCACACGCCGACCCTCCATGCGGTGCGCGGCGAGCGTTTCAAGTACATCCGCTACCACGGATTGTGGGACACCAACGAACTGTATGACCTGCAGGCCGATCCGGACGAGACGACCAACTTGATCTTTGAGCCGGAACATCAGGAAACCGTCGCCAAGCTGAACAAGCGGTTGTTTGAGTTGTTGGCAAAAAGCGGTGGGATGAATTTACGCTTGGCCCCCGACCGCGGCCCGACGTTCCCCAAGCGGCATCCGGAACGCTCCGCCCCGGCCGATTTCCCCAAACAATTCTATGGAACCAGCGAGTGAGTGGCCCACGGGACCAGATACGACACTTCCAGGGTTGAACTCCAACCCGTCTCACTTGGTGGGGCTGACCTATCATTGTTTCATGCAACGCATCGCGTCCATGCTGGGGCTTTTCCTTTGCGCACTTCTCCTAAACCCAGGCTCTGCCTTCGCCTTGGAACAAAAGACCACCGTGACCACCTTCACCTACAAAAAGGTCGGGGACTTGGAAATCAAACTAGACGCGCATCGAGCGGCGGATAAAAAGATTCGGCCCCTCGCGGTATGGATCCATGGCGGGGCGCTGATCAACGGTGGACGCCAAGGCATTGGACCGGGACGGCAATTGTTGCATGCGGGTTACGTGGTGGTTTCCATTGATTACCGGCTTGCCCCGGAAACCAAGCTGCTGGAGATCATTTCGGACGTGGAGGATGCCTTTGAATGGATCCGGAAAAATGGCCGCGAAAAATTTCAGGCAGACACATCCAAGATCGCTGTCCTCGGCGGCTCCGCCGGTGGATACCTGACTTTCTCCACCGGCTTCCGCGTCCAGCCACCGCCCACGGTGCTGGTGTCCTACTGGGGATACGGCGACCTCATTGGATCTTGGTACAGCAAACCCAGTCCGCATGCCCGGCATCAGGGTATAAGCCAAACTCCCGCCGAAATGGCGGCCATGGAAGCCGGGCCTCCTGTGGCTAATTCCCGGGATCGCAAAGGCAACGGAGGCACTTACTATCGGACCTGCCGAAAACTCGGAATCTGGCCAGAGAAAGTCAGTGGATTTCCTGAAAGCGAGGCCAAGAAATTTGCCCCCTTTATGCCCGCCTTAAACGTTTCCCCCACCTACCCGCCAACCCTGCTGATCCATGGCACAAAAGACACCGACGTGCCGCATGAGCAAAGCCTCATCATGGCGCGTGAATTCAGGAAACACGGCATTCCCCACCGGTTGATTTCCGTCCAAGGTGGCGAGCACGGCCTTGGGGGAGGCAAGCCGGAGGACATTCGCGCTGCTCACGCCGCTGTTCTGCCGTTCATTAAGAAACATATGAAATGACGCCCCGCAATCGTGTGTACCGCTGAACCCTATCTTTTGATTGGTCCGCATGAAGGCGGAGCAACCCTTGGGAACAGTTAAAACAGCTTGAAAACTACGCTCCCCGGGAAGACTGTTGTCTCGCTATGAAATCCCTTCTTATCATAACAATCGCGACTCCATGAAAATATTATTGCTCACGACACTCATCGGCTTGGCGTCCCTGGTTTCCGCCGAGGAAAAAGATTGGATCAAACTGTACAACGGCCGTGATTTGGCCGGTTGGCAGACCACCGGCAACTGGATTCCGCAGAAGGACGGCTCCCTTTTGATTCAACCGCGGCCCGGTGAAAAAGGCTGGCAGCGTTACGGGGCCTACCTCTGGAGCCGGAAAAAGTACAAGGACTTTGTCCTGCACGTTGAATACAAGTATCCGCCCGGCGGCAACAGCGGCTTGTTCTTTCGTGTCGGAGACTTGAAAAACCCGGTCCAAAACGGCATTGAGGCGCAGATTCTTGATTCTACCAAAAAGAAGGGCAAGATGGGCCCCCACGACCACGGGGGCATCATCCGCACGATCGGCGCGTCAAAAAACATGTCCAAGAAACCGGGTGAATGGAACCGGATGATCGTCACATGCAAAGGCCACCATCTACAGTTGGAACTGAACGGCGAAAAAATCGTCGATGTCCAACTCGACAAGACGCCCATGAAGGATCGCCCGCTTGAGGGCTATGTTGGCCTGCAGGACCACGGCGAACCAAACACCCTTTATTTTAGGAACATCAAAATCAAGAAACTGTAACGGTTGGTGGACAAGGTTATTGATCCGATCGGCTCGGGCCGCTGACGCAGGGGCCGTCTCGGAGGAAGAAGCGCAACGGGTGTTCCTTCCCGGAGGTCACCCCGATGCGCGTTGAAGTGGCGATCTCCTTGTCATCAAACTGAGTTCCATCGTCGGCGAGCCAAAGCAGTCTGCCTTTGGCGAGGTGCCAACCGTCGAATGACAGTGGGTCGCTGGCCATCAGCAACCACAAGAAATTCTGTGAAACAATCGAGGTGCCCGGGATTGGCCGCAAGAGCATGTGGTTTGGTGAGGCTCGGCGTCGGTGACGATGGAATTAACCGATGAGGGTCGTAAAATCCTTGGTGACTTCGAGGGCATTCTTGAACTTCGTTACCAAAATGGGCCCATCATGTCGCCGATGGACAGGCAGGGGCTTGGCAACTTTCGTTCCCTGGCGCATTTCCGAAGCGAGGTGTCCAAGTACAAGCCGCAGGAGGGTACCATGATCAACACCCCGGCCGTCATTGTCGGCGAATTCGGCAACGGCCGTGTCCTGTGCACCAGCCCGCATCCAGAATCGACAGACGCCCTCAACCGGCTTGTTCAAAATGCCGTGCAATGGACGGCACGGCGGAGGTGAATCGGTTTAAAGTCAGTCGAGATTGAGTCGCCTGACCATGGGCACGAAGCGGACCGGCATGAGGCGTTCCTGTCGGCAGCCATCGGGAGTGTGGTGGATCCGCACCAGTTCCTGGCGCCATCGCCCGACCGGCACGATCATCCGGCCGCCGGGCTTGAGTTGATCCAACAAGGCCTTGGGCAGTTTGGCCGGTGCGGCGGTGACGATAATTTTGTCGAATGGCGCTGCTTCCGGCCAACCCCGGTGGCCGTCACCCAGACGCAATTGGATGTTGTTGTAGCCGGATTGGTTCAGGATCGTCTCCGCGCGCTTGGCCAAGCGCGCGATGTTTTCCATCGTGTAAACCTCCGCGACAAGTTCCGCGAGGGTCGCGGTCTGGTATCCGGAGCCGGTGCCGATCTCGAGGACGCGGTCGCTTGGTTGCGGTTCAATCGCCTCGGTCATGAAGGCCACGATATACGGTTGGGAGATGGTTTGCCCTTGGCCAATGGGCAACGGGCCGTCTCGGTAGGCCAAGGCCAGGTCGTCCGGAAGAACGAACCGGTGCCGTTCCACTTGGTGCATGGCCTCGAGCACGCGCGGGTTCCGGACGCCCCGCGCTTCAATCTGGCTGGCAACCATCTCGAGGCGCTCCGTTGCGCGTTCCGGTTCCCGGCGGCTCTCTACTCCAACTTTCGGGGGTTTTTCGGTGCTGAACTTGGGAACAGCCATGTCGAGTGATGGCAAATGTTTCCCAAGAAGAATGCGGCGGACACGACGACCGGGCAAGCGGTTTCATCAGTTTGCCTGAGCAATGTTGACCATCACTGGATGGGATGCCAAGACCCTGACCGCCGGTGTGGCCGACTGGAAGATGCCGCTTTGACAGCACCTGTGGCCGTAAGCGGTCTTATGCCTGCCAGTTGCCCGCGCTTGGCCAAGCGGAACGGTTCAGGCGAGGATCCGGGTTGCCGGTTCGCCGTAGACGTCGGTCAGGCGGTAATCCCGGCCGGCGTGCTCAAACGTCAACCGGGTGTGGTCCAGTCCGAGGATGTGCAGCAGTGTCGCGTGCAGGTCGTGAATGGTCATCCGATCCTCGATGGCGTGGTATCCGTATTCGTCGGTGGCGCCGTACCGGAGCCCGCCCTGGACGCCGCCGCCAGCCATCCAGACCGTAAAGCCGTCGGGATGATGGTCGCGCCCGCGCTCGCCGCTGCCCGCCTGGGCGGTGGGCGTTCGGCCAAACTCGCCGCCCCAGAGAACGAGCGTGTCCTCCAGCATGCCCAGGCGCTTCAGGTCACGAATCAAGCCGGTAATCGGCTTGTCGATTTGCCGGACATTGATCGAATGGCCCTTTTCGAGGTGGGAATGCTGATCCCATTGCTCGTTGTTAAACGGGAGGCTGTGGGCGTGGCTGACCTGGATGAACCGAACCCCCTTCTCGGCGAAACGCCGCGCGAGCAGGCACATCTGCCCGAAGTTTTCGGTGTTCGCGTCGTCCATGCCGTACAGTTTTCGGGTGATTTCGGATTCGCCGGAAAGATCGGTCACCTCCGGGGCCTCGGTCTGCATCCGAAAGGCCAGTTCGAACGACTGGATGCGCGCCTCCAGCGCCTCGTTGATGGCTGAGTGGGCCGCGTTTTGCTCGTGCAGTTTGCGCAACAGATTGAGTTGAAGTTTCTGCTGGCGCGGGCTCAACGAATCATTGGTCATGTAGTTGAAGCGGGCGTCCTTGGCCAAGGTGTTGGGATAGCCGGGGGCGCCCAACGGGACGCCCTGATGAACGGACGGGAGGAAGGCTGCCCCGAAATTGTTCACCCCGCCATGAAGGGTGGTGGGGCAAATGGTGATGAAGCCGGGCAGGTTGTTGTTTTCCGTTCCCAGGCCGTAACTGACCCAGGCCCCCATGCTGGGACGAAGAAACGCCTCGTCCCCGCAGTGAATCTTCATGCAGGCTCCACCGTGGGCGACGTTGGTTTCACAGACGGATTGGATCACGCACAGGTCGTCCGCCACTCCCGGGAGATGCTCCCACAACTCGGACATCCAGTGGCCGGAGGCACCCACACGGCGGAAGTCCCAAGGCGGTTTCATGATGTTGGCCCGATTGGCAAACTGCACCTCGCGTTCCTTGAATGGAAGCGGCTTGTCGTGTTCCTTGTACAGTCGGGGCTTGTAGTCGAACAAATCGACGTGCGACGGGCCGCCATGCATGAAGAGAAAAATAACCCGCTTCGCCCGGGGAGGAACATGGGGCACCTGCGGGGCCAGTGGGGAACGGGTGGCAACCGTGGTGGCGGCGTTTGCCCGGCGAGGCATCATCCCGTGCAACGCCACCCCCCCAAAGCCAAGGCACATCCGCTCGAGCATCGAACGCCGGGAACAGGACTGGATTCGCGGTGCGATGGTTTTTGTCTGATTCATGTCTCAGCGTCAGTTTATTCGGTTGCCTCGTCTACCAAACATGAATGAAGTCGTTGGACATGACCAAGGTGTGGCAAAGCGCATCCCATGACTTGGTCCTGTTTGGATCGGTATCCTCGGCGGAATAATCCTCAAGAAAACGGGCCGCCCATTGCAGTTCATCGGGGGTGGGGGAACGCGTCAGCACGGCCTGATACAGCCGGTTCAGTGACTGTTCCAACTCCTCTCCGGGGTGGGGCGGCCAGTTTTTCGCGACCCGCCGGGATTCATCCATCAGGAAGCTGCCGTTCATCATCATCAACGCCTGGGTTGGAACCGTGGTGGTGACCCGGCTGCCGACCGACTCGGCGGCATTGGGGAAATCAAGCAGGGTCAACAGGTCGTAGACGTTGGATCGAACCACCGGCAGATAGACGCTCCGTCGGTCGCTTTGCTCGTAGAATTTCTGGTTGTTGGCCAGGTCGGCCGGAGACGGGTCCTGTGACTTGACCGCCATCGGCCCGCCTCCCATGGCCCAGCGCAGGCGGCCCGATAGCTGGAGCAAGTTGTCTCGAAACACCTCTGCCTCCATCCGGCGCATCTCCCGTTTCCACATCAATCGGTTTCCCGGATCCCGTTTCATCGCGACGGCATTCCTCACGCTCGATGCCATTCGGTAGGTGCTGGAGTTGAGAATTTCCCGATGCAGCGACTTGAGCGACCAGCCGCAGCGCATGAACTGCCGGGACAGATGATCCAGCAGGCCGGGGTGTGTGGGGCGTTGACCCTTTGTCCCGAAGTTGTTCGGCGAGGCGACAATGCCACGCCCAAAATGCCACCGCCAAATCCGGTTGACGATCACCCGGGCGGTGAGGGGGTGTTCGTTGTGTGTCAGCCAGTTGGCCAACTGGAGGCGGCCGCTTTGCCCCGAAGGCACCTCGGGGATGCCCTTGAAACCAAACCCGGCGGGAGCCCCCCTCGGGATCGTATCCCCCAACTCCCGATGGCTGCCGCGAACATGCAGTTTGACATTGCGAACCTTACCCTCCTTGACCGACATGACCATCGCTGGCTTCGGCTCCGCCTTTTGCTTCTTGGCAAGTTGGCGGTTCAAGCTCGCGATTTCAGCGTTGAGGGTGTCCAACATTTTGGAATCCCCCTTGAGTGGAGTCAACCGCATCTGGTCGATGTGGGACATCATCGGCTCAGACTCGACCCGCAGGGTGAACCGCCCGTCGGCGACCCGGAGCAGCCCCTCGGCGTGCCACTGCTGATGTTCGGGAAGCCAACCGCCGGTGGTCTTCGCGATGGCGTTGTCGATGACCGCTTGGCCATCCATGACGATTCGCCCCGGGCGCGATTTCTGCGCGGCATAACGCAGCTCCAGTTGGAACAGCCCCGGGGTCTTCACCGTGAGGTCGTATTCGGCGAAGTTTTTCTGTCCGCCGGGATCGGAGATGATCCCGATATTCTTGCCGTAGTTTTCGTTGTCCACGATCACGTTGCCCCGGTCGAATTGTTCCGCCTGCCACTGGATTCGGTTTTCCAGGTCTACGGTTCCGGCCAGTTTTTTTTCAGCCGCCTTGAGCCGGGTCTTCAGCAGGCCGGTCTGTTTTTCGAACGCTTTCTTTTTCGCAAGAAACGTGGAGGTCTCCAGCGGCCGGTCGTTCAGGTCTGTGCTGTGAAGGATGCCGGCCAGCGAGTAGTAGTCGCGGCTTGGGATGGGATCGAACTTGTGATCGTGACAGCGGGCGCAGGCGAGTGTCAGGCCGAGGATCGCCCTGCCGAAGGTGTCGATTTGCTCGTCGATGATGTCCGCCCTTTTCTTCACCGGATCCTGCTCGGCGAGAATTTTCGTTCCGATGGACAAAAACCCGGTCGCAGTCAGCGCGGATGCGATCTGCTCACGGTTGTTCCGGTTGGCGAGAAGGTCTCCCGCGATTTGCTCGTGGAGGAATTTGTCGTACGGCAGGTCCCGGTTGAGCGCGTTGATCACATAATTGCGATAATGGTGCGCGTGGGGGTAGGCATGGTTTTCGTCGCTCCCGTTCGAGTCGGCGTAGCGCACGACATCCAGCCAATGCCGTCCCCACCGCTCGCCGTAGGCCGGCAGGGCCAGTAGTTTTTCCACCACCCTTGGCCAAGCGTGCGGGGAGGTGTCCTCAAGGAACGCCGCGACTTCACCGGGGGTGGGCGGCAGGCCGATGAGATCGAGGTACGCCCGCCGGATCAGGGTGCGGCGGTCCGCCCGCTTGGCCGGTTCCAGCCCGGCCTGCTCGAGCTTGGCCAGGACGAACCGGTCCATCGGGCGGCTTGGCCAAGCGCGGTTCGTGACCTTGGGCAGTTCCGGATCGACCACGGGTTGAAATGCCCAGTGGCGCTCGTAAGACGCGCCTTGGCCGATCCAAGCCTTGAGCGTGGCGATGTCCGCCTCACTCAACGAGGTGCCGTTCCCCGGGGGGGGCATGCGCTGATCCGGATCGTCGGAGGTGATCCGCCGGATCAGGGGACTTGCCGCGGGATCGCCGGGGAGAATCGCCGCCGGCTTGGCCTTTCGCGGCGAGGTCGCGGGTTCAAACAAATCGAGCCGCAGCCCCGCCTTGCGCTGGTTGGCATCCGGTCCATGGCATTCGAGGCAATGCTTGGAGAGGATGGGGCTGACGTCCTGGTTGAAACTGACTGCCTGATCCCTGTCCGCGCCGGTTCCTGCGTGCGCGATAGACGGAACGAAAACGAGCGCCGCGAACAGAAACAGCACGATCGAGCCGGGGCGATCCTGATTGGTTGGCCGTGCGTTTTCAGGCCCATTCTGGGCGGAGCGCATCATCATTGAACGGCGCAACTCTAATCTGGCGAATCGGGATATCAAACGAAAAGACAGGCGCGCAGGAGCACAGTAGCGCGGGCTTGCGCTTGGCCAAGCGGGCCACTAGCGTCCGGCCCTTCGCGTGACGGTTCGGCTGATTAGTTTGTTGGGGGTAGTCTCGTTCCTGGGCTTGGCTTGGGCAATGTCGTCGAACCGCCGGCAGGTGCCGTGGCGCGTGGTGGCGTGGGGGATGGGGTTGCAGTTGCTCATCGGCCTGGCTGTATTCCAGACTCCGCTTGGCCAAGGGATATTCGAGGCGGCCAACGTGGCGATCGCCAAGCTGAACGCGTTTGCCAACGAAGGGGCCAAACTGGTGTTTGGCGCATTGGCGGACAAGGAGGGCATGGAGACCGCGTTCGGCCCGGGGCGGGGCGTCATCTTTGCCATCTCGATCCCGGCGACGATCATCTTTGTCTCGGCCCTGTCGTCGCTGCTGTACCATTGGCGGGTGCTGCAGTGGGTGGTGGCCGGCATCGCCTGGGTGATGCGCCGGACGATGCACACCAGCGGCAGCGAGACACTCGCCACGGCGGCCAATGTGTTCATGGGCCAGACCGAGGCGCCACTGGTGGTGAAGCCGTACCTCGGCGGGATGACGCGCAGTGAGTTGATGGCGCTGATGACCAGTGGCATGGCGACGATCGCTGGCGGCGTGGCGGCGGCCTATGCCCTGATGGGCATCGAAGCCGGCCACCTGCTGACCGCCTCGATCCTCAGCGCGCCCGGCACGCTGGTGATCGCCAAGCTGATGTTTCCCGAGACCGCCCGAAGCGAGACGGCGGACGAGCGGTGCGCCCTCCCTAAGAGCACCTCGGCCAACAGCTTGGATGCGTTGTGCCAGGGGGCGGCGGACGGGATGCGCCTGTCGATCAATGTCATCGCAATGCTGATCGCCTTCATCGCGGTGGTCCATCTGGCCAATGCCATCCTCGCTTGGGTCATTTCTCCAATGGGCTGGAGCGTCACGATTCAGGAGGTGGTCGGCTGGCTGAACGTGCCGTTTGCCTGGCTGATGAGCGTGCCTCCAGAGGAATGTGTGCGGGTGGGGACGGTGCTTGGGGAGCGGGTGGTGTTTAACGAGTTTGTCGGTTACCTGAACCTCTCGACCCTGATGGAGGGGGAGGGGGCGCTCAGCACGCGCACGGGCGCAATCGCGACCTACGCGTTGTGCGGCTTTGCAAATTTCGCCAGCGTCGCAATCCAGATTGGCGGCATCAGCACGCTGGCGCCGGAACGGCGAGCGGACTTGGCCAAGCTGGGCCTGCGCGCGATGGTCGGCGGCCTGCTGGCCTGCTACCTGACCGCCACCGTCGCCGGCCTGTTGATGCCAGCCTAGGTGGCTTCGACACCTGCCGAGGGGAAGGTGAGGTGAAAGCTTGCTCCCTCGCCAAGCTGGCTCTCGACACGGGCGGTGCCACCGTGGAGCTGGGTGATGTGCTTGACAATGGAGAGGCCAAGCCCGGTGCCGCCCAGTTCCCGGGAGCGCGCCTTGTCGACGCGGAAGAATCGCTCGAAAATCCGGTCGCACGCCTCGGCCGGGATGCCGGGGCCGTCGTCGGCCACGCACAGGTCGAGTTTGCCGTCCGCTTGGCTGGCCGAGACGCGGACGCATTCACCGCCGTATTTGATCCCGTTCTCGACGAGGTTGTTGAGCGCCTGGAACAGCCGCTGGCTGTCGGCCTTCAGGATGACGGTTTCCGGCACGCTGTTTTTCAACTGCACCTTTTTTTTGTCAGCCATCTCCCGGAGGCCGTCCAGCACGCCCTCGGCGAGTTGATGAAGGTTCACCTCGCGCAACTCGAGCCCGGTGCCACCAGACTCGAGGGTGGACAAGGTCAGGATGTCCTCGATCAGGTAAGCCAGCCGGTCGGAGTGGTTCTCGATTTTCTTCAGGAACCGGTGGGCGGTCGTCCCGGTGTCCGGCTCGGCGTCGAGCAGCGTCTCGACGTAGCCCTTGATGATGGAGAGGGGCGTGCGCAACTCGTGGCTGACATTGGCCACGATCTCCTGCCGCATGTTTTCCAGCCGCTTGAGCCGGGTGAGGTCGTGGAACACAAGGATGGCCCCGCGGTGGCGGCCCTGTTTTTCGCGGATCGCCACGCCGTTGACCTGCAGGTAACGCGGGTCGAGTCCGGGCAGCATGAATTCCTCCTGCACAACGCTGGATTCCCCCTTCAACCGGTCAACCAACTCGTTGGCCTGGTGGATTCGGATGGCCTCCATCACGGTGTTCCCCCTTGGCTCATCGGCCAGCCCGAACAGCCGGCAGAAGGCCGGGTTGGCAAACTCGATGAGCCCGTCCGGGCTGGTGAGCAGCACGCCCTCCGGCATGTGGGCGAACACGTCGGTCATCCCGGGCGCCTTGGTCGCGGCGGCCGCTTGGCCAAGCGCAAGCCTCCGGTAGCGGCGAAGCCACCCCAGGTGCAGGCCGGCGAGGCCAAGCGACAACAGGATGGCAACGTACCAGCCGGTCATTCGTTCGAGCCGGCCAGGCGATAGCCAACACCGCGCACCGTCTGCACGCAGTCGGCCGCCTGGCCCAGCTTGGAGCGGAGGCGCTGCATCGTGGTGTCCACCGTGCGGGTGTCGAGTGTCGGTTCGTAGCCCCAGACATCGCGCAGGAGCGTTTCGCGCGGTTGCACCTCGCCGGGGCGGCTGGCCAACAGGGCGAGCAGCTTGAACTCGGTGGCGGTGATGTTCACCTCGTGGCCATCGACCGTGGCCTGGTGGCGGGCGGTGTCCAGCCGGAACGGCCCGGCCTCGATGACCTCCGTCGTGGGCGCGGTTTCACTGGTGAGACGCAACAGGTTCCTGACCCGCAGGATCAGTTCGCGCGGGCTGAACGGCTTGGTCACATAGTCGTGCGCGCCCAGCTCGAGGCCCTTGACGCGATCCTCCTCGGCGGCGCGGGCGGTGAGCATGAGGATGGGGATGTCGCGCGTCTTCGGGTCGCTCCGGAGCAGCCGGCAAATCTCGAGGCCGTTGATGCCGGGCAGCATCAGGTCGAGGATCAACAGGCTGGGCAGTTGTTCGCGGGCCAGCTTGAGGGCGCGGTCGCCGTTGTCCGCCACGGTGACCTTGAACTGTTCCTTCTCGAGATGAAACAACACCAGCTCGAGGACGTCCGGCTCGTCGTCCACCACCAGGATTCGGATGTCGTTCTTGCGCGGCATGGCCAATCATCCGGCGGCCGCGTGGCGGATGTCCTTGGCCTCGTGCAGCAGGACGGCGTCCTCGGCGACGTTTTTCGCGTGGTCGGCGATCCGCTCGAGGCATTTGCTGATCACCGTCAGGTGCCGGCAGCGCCGGATGTTTTCCGGTGAGGCTTCCATCAATTCGGTCAAGGCGTCCTGTTGCGCCCGGTTCATGTCGTCCACCTGGGCGTCCCGGGGGATCACCCCGCGCGCCAGCACGGTGTTGCCGCTGACGTAGGCGTCGAGCGCGTCCTTGAGCATGGCGTTGGCGAGGGAGGTCATCGCGGCGATGTCCAGCGGCGTGGAGAGGGTGGGGAGGGCCATCAGCTCGACGGCCCGGCGGGCGATGGTGGCCGCCTCGTCGCCGACGCGCTCCAGTTCGCGGGCGATCTTCATGCCGCAGGTGACCTGGCGCAGTTCAAACTCGCCCGGGGCCTGTGCCAGCAGGCCAAGCGCGATGCGGTCGATCTCGATTTCAAACTGGTCGATGACCTGGTCGGTCTCGATCGTCTGCCGGGCCAGGGGCTCGTCGCGGCCGAGGTGGGCGCGCACGGCGCGGGTGACCACGCCTTCGGCGTGGCTGGCCATGATCAGGAGCTTTTCCTTGAATTGAGCGAGCGTCTGTTGATCAAATGCCATGCTTGGCCAAGCGGAGTGTTGTGGTTCAGGCCGCAAGATTCAAGCAGGCACTTGGCCAAGCGCTTGGCCAAGCGGCGGGGCTGGCTCGGTACTTCCGTTTATCGCACTGCGCGGCCGAACCGCTTGGCCTGGTCCGCCGGGAGCACCAGCGGACTGGCACCGCTCACGTCCTGCCACGGGCCGTTGACGGCGGGGGCGGTCTGCAGTTTGCCGTCGAAGGTGACGGTCACGGTGCCGTTGTCGTTGAGCCGGGCGCTGATGGAAGGCGGCGGGCCACCGCCTTCGCCCTCCTCCAGGATCAATCGGCCGTAGGTGAACTCGGAATGGGCTCGGCCGCTCCAGTTGAGCTGTGATTTGCGCGAGCCGTTCTTGCCGTCGTCGTCGTTGACGGCGATGTTGAAGCCGAGGCCGGCGCCGTCCGCGGGGTTCGACAGGGCGGACTTTTTGATCTTGAACTCGACCTGGTAGCCCTTGCCGGTGCGGGTGGTTGCGGCGAACCAGTCTCCCGATCTGCCGAAGGCGGGATTGTTGGCCTCGTTGTCGCGCCGGGCACCGTTGGCGCTGAACACATATTGGCCCTCGAACCCAAGCGTTCCCCGCCCGGCGTCGTTGCTGTCGTCGGCATCGAAGAAAATCTCCACGCTGTCGTCCTGCCAGGTTTGTCCGTCTTCGGTGCCGGCCCCGGCGGAGTCGGTGACCACGTTGGGATCGGTGACATCGACCGCGACGTAGACGGCTTCATAGTCGTGGGTTACCCAGGCGAAGTAGCTCTGGTCGCTCGAGTCCCATGAGTCGTCCCCCGCCGTGATGTCGTAGATGCCGTTTTGCGGGGTGACATAGGCGCGCTCGGCTTCCGCATACTCAGCGCTGTCGATGATCCCGTCGACGTTCGGGGCCGCTTTTTTCGGCGCGGAATAGGTCTTGCCGCCAAGAAGCAGGTTGCCGTAGGTGGCCTCCGTGTGGGGGATGCCGACCCAGAGGATTTGCCGTTCCCGGGGGCCGCCGTCGTTGTCGTCATTGACGCCGACGGTGAAGCCGATGACCTGTCCCGGCTCGGGATCGCCGATGGTTTCCATGGAGACGCGGAACTCCGCATCGTACCCGCCGTCGTAAGTCGCCACCCGCGCGTACCACGCCTCCCCCTCGCCGTAACCCGGATCGCCGGCCTCCTTTTCGCGGTAGGCGTTGTTCACCGAGATGACGTATTGGCCGCCGGTGCCGACGACTTCGGGGTTGGTGCCGCTCGTGTCGCGAGAGTCGAGGTTGCTGTTGTCCCCGTCGATGAAGATTTCCACGGCGTCATCGTGCCAAGTGCTTCCGTTCCGGGATTCCTCCTCGGCGCTGTCACCGAAGAAGTTGTCATCCTGCACCCGGACACCGATGTAAAAGTTGTCCGTGTCGTAGCCTGCGAACACCCGGATGCCGAGATCCTGCCTGTCCCGGGGCGGCGCGCCCTTGTCCCCGATGGCCCCCCCTCGGATGCCGTCGGTCATCGTCTCGTCGAATTCCGCGCGCCACCATTCCCCGGGCCCGCCACCGGCCCAGACCCACGACTCGCCGCCGTCCAGGTCGATGAGCCCGTCGATCACCGGGGGCTCGGGCAGGGGCAGGGCGAGTTGTGTCTTGGTCTCATCAAACGGGGGAGGGGTGGGCGGTGCCTTGCCGAAGAACACCCGCTCGTGGCTGTTGCCGCCCGTGTCGGAAAAGGAGATGTCCGCCTGGGACCAGATGCGCCCGGTCTTCATGTTTCGGTTCTCCAAGTAGGAGACGGTGTGCCTGTCGCCGGCCTGGGCCACTTTCAGTTTCACCGGCTTGCCGTCGAGGGAGGCTTTCAGGGTGGCGGCGTTGAGTTTCAGGCCCATCTCCTGAATCACGAGGGAGAAGCCGTTCACCGGCCGGCCCCTGGGCGACTTGAGGATTTGCTCAAAGGCGATGATGCGCGGGGGCGTCGTGTCCCCCCCCGGCAGGGTCACGGTCTCCTTGTGAATCAGGGTCAACAGGGCGTCCTCCTGCGCGTACACCTCTCCGCCGCCGGCTTCTTTCTCGGTGTTCACGGTCACCACGTCGTCCGTTTTGAGGTTTTCCAGCAGGAACACCAGCGAGCCGGAGCTGGCATGATGACCGCCGCTGTTGCGGATGTAATGGGCCTTGGACTCCGCGCCCGGCACCTTGATCCCGTTGACCTCCACCGTGACCCTCGGGTTGGCGCGGGCGGAGCCGCCCTCCAGGACGTCGTTGTAGACGAGCAGATAGCTGCCGTCCCTGCGGATCACAATCTCCGGGCCGCCCTCCTCGCTGTGGCCGTATCTGGCCTCGTCGATGAGGCGATTATCACCCGCCTCCCACAAAACAGACTCCTTTTCGATCGTGTTCCAGTCGTCGGTGTCGGCCAGGCTGAAGGCGGTGCTGAAAAACAGGTCTGAGCTTGGGTCCACCTTTTCGATGAAGAGGGTCGCCTGTTTGTTCCCCATGGTGATGTCGCCGAAGTTGGCGAGTTGCACGGTTTCCACAAGCAGTTCCTGGTTGGCCTCGCTCGTGTGGATCAACCCGGAGAAGTGGATGGAAGACTTGTCGTGGTTGCTGACGTTGCGGATGAACCCCTGCTGGGCACGTCCCCCGATCGCGATATCCCCCTCCTCATAGCCGCCCAGCCACAACTGCAGACCCACACTGGCGCGTATCACATTGCCCTGCAGGGGTACATTCACCAGGACTAGGTAACTTCCCTTAGTCTTCAGGGTGATGGTTTCCCCGGAGTGCCCAAAGGCATCCCCGGTCCGGTCGGAATTCCAGACCAGGGCAAGTTCACCTGCCTCCACTTCCTCCTCACGGTAGTTGAGCATGGATCCCCCCACTGCCTCGGTGGCTGTTCCGGAAAAAACATTAGGCGTGTCCGCCACCAGTTCGACGTATAGGCTCGCCGTTTCCATATTGACCGCCACCCTATTTTGGGTGGCCTTGTAGGTTTTCAATTCAATCTCGTCATTGGCGCTCAACCCTGGCAGCAGGCATGCCAGGTGGGCAGAGGATTCATTCTGTCCGGAGTCCATCCGGATATAGGAACACCGACTAACTGCCCCGGGGACGGCCTGCCCATTTACGAACACCTCGATGGCCTGCACCGAGCGGACTCCTGTTCCCTTCATTGGCAAAGTTGCCGCGATGAGATAGTCGCCGTCCTTTCTGACAACCAACTCGGTCGGGTTCGCCAAGGAATGATCGTAGATGGATGGATCGATGGAGGAGTAGGCCGCCCACTTGATTCCCATGGGTTCGGTGCTGTTGAGGACGGATGAGCCGTTCTTGAGCGAGGTGCCCTGTAGCCAGGCCACGTTTTTTACGGCAGCCTGGGTTGGGGTCAGTATGCCCAGTCCACCAACGGTGATCATCGTGATTAGTAAACGTTTCATTTTGGTTGATTGCAATTCAGCTCCTGGTTCGCTCGGCGCATCCGGCATTGGCTTCGCACGGCCAAGCTTTGGCATCCGGGAATTGACGAACCAAGCTAAGTGCCAAGGCGATGCCAAGGCAATTCGAAAACCAATGTGAAATCATGGTCGCTTGGCCCCAAAAAAGGGCCCGGCCGTGGCCGGACCCTTTGGGTTGGTTTAGTTGGTGGTGTGAATCTTATTTCACCGCGCGGCCGAACTGTGCCGCCTGGTCTGAGGGGATCGTCAACGGGCTGGTTGCGCCCTCGGCATCTGCCCACGGACCGTTCACCGAGGTTGCCGTCTGCAACTTGCCCTCGAAGGTGACCGTCACTGAGCCGTCGCCATTGTTGACCACACTGATCGTTGGCGGTGCAGGCGGTTCAGCAGAAAAGTTGCCGATCTCGTAGCGACCGGCGATCTGGTCAGCGGTCAGCACGGTGTTGAAGATTGCAAACTCGTCCACGACACCGTTGAAATGGAGAAAATCAGTTCCCATCAGCGTGCCATCCTTGGCTTCGTCCACATAGAAAGACACGCCATTGATGCCACCAATCCCGTTGGCGTTTCCGTGGTTATCCAATTGTCCCACCCCGTCGGTTTCCGCAGCGAGCGCCCCGTTCACATAGCCCTTTAGTGTTCCAGTGAGACCTCCATCGGTGTCGCCATCGAGGACCATCACAATGTGGTACACCTTGCCGACCTCAATCTGTGTCTTCACAAAGACTGGGCTGCCGGGGTGATCAGCGTGGAGGGGGATTGACCGTTCGTCGTTTGTGCCGCCCCACGCAGGGAAGTCGGCGTTAGTCATGTTTACATGGCTCCATGCATTGAAGTAAAGATCCGCCTTCGTGGGATTGTCCGAGTCCTCGGTTCCCGCCAGGTAGATATTCAAACCCCTCCAGCCGCCGCCTTCCTCCCAGATCGTCTGTTTGGGAGCGAACTCGGCGTCCGCCGGAAGATTGGGAAGCTTGGTTGCCTTGAACCACAGTTCAATGGATCGGTAGGGGTGTCTGCCGGTGTTAATTTCTGGGTGTGCGGGAACATTCACCCACTGCTCGTTGCCCGCGTTAAATTCGACGGCACCATCCTGCGATGCGGCGACTAGACTGTCTGCTCCCAGTGTCGGGAGATCACTGCCGCTTCTGCTCACATAGGTGCCAGAGCGGTTGCCCATTTCGTCTTTTGCCCCGGTGCCCTCGGTTTCGGCGAGTTTCCAGTAAATGACCGGGCCGTCGGAGATCACCTCCGCCGAATAATCAATTGCCGTGTCGATTGAGGCAGATATGTCTCCCGTGTTCTCTCGTACAGAAACATCCTTCACCCCGGAAATGGCAACCGTGTAGCTGCCGGGAGTTTGCTGGCTGGTGGAGAGGGTGACCGTTTTGCCATCTGCTCCAAGGGTGGCGCTGTTCACGGTCAGGCCCTCGATGGTGTAGTTGGCCGCACTCTCGGCAGTTGCGGCGCTGACGGTTTCGTCAAACGCAATGGTAACCTGGTTGACGGTGCCGGCCACGGCGCTAATGGATGCGATCCCAGGAGCGGTGCTGTCCACCACGGTGGTCAGGGTGGCCTCTGTAGAGGTCACCGTGCCGTTGGCGTTGGTCAACTCGGCCTTGATCTTGGCACCGCTGTTGGCCTCGGTGGCCACGATGTTGAGGCTTGAACCAGAGATGGCGGCATCGGTTGCTGCTTCCTCCCCGTTGACCAGCCATTTCACATCGATCAATGGCATTCCCTCAAAATCAACGCTGAAGGTTGCCGTTTTTCCCTCCTGGACGGTGGCGTCCTGCGGCTGTGCGGTGATCTCGATGACCTCGGGCACCTTGCCGGCATAGCCACCCGCGAAGTGGGCCGCGGCCTGTTCCTCGGTCAGTGCGGTGGTGTAAAATGCTGCGTCATCAAGCACACCGGTGAAGCCTAGGCCGGGCTGTTCACCTCTATCCCCGTTATGGGTTACAGCCTGGGCAGCTGCGTAGCCAAAGGCAATGTCATCCGTGTGGACATACAACAAGTGAACCCCGGACACCTGGCCGACCTGGCGGCCGTTGATGTAACCGGTAAGTGTTCCCTCCAAGTCGCCGCTCGGATCGCCGTCCATGACAAACACCACATGATAAAGACTTCCGACTTTCACTGCGCTTTTGACTAAGGTTACGCCCTCGTCGCCGACTTGATTTAAGGCGACGCCACCCCAGAAGGTCTCTGCCCGGTTCCATGCCATCATGTAGATGTCGGCCTCGGTTGGGTCCGAATCCTGGGTGCCGCTGAGGTACAAGTGAACACCGCGAGTATTCCCCCCTTGTTCATAGAGGGTGATAGTCTGCCCGGCAGTCGGAAGTTTTTCCGGCTTGAACCAGAATTCCCAGCTCATCTCCTCCCACGGCCCGCCGGTGATGTTAATATCCGGATGATCGGCAACTTTCAGACGTTGATCCTTGGATCCGTCAAAACGAACGGCAGTTCCAACCCCGTTGGGGTAGAGGGCGGGCACACCGAATTCAGGTGGGCCGACGTAGGTCAAACCAGGGTTGCCGACCGCGCCCACTCCCGTTGGACCTGAGAGGTCGTCAAATTCCACGGTGACCGTTGGATTGTCCATCAGGATGTCGATGCGGCCCTTGGGAATGCTAAAGCTGTAGTTGCGGACGCGTGCTGTGCCGTCGCTCTCGGTATAGGACAACTCAATGGTGTGAGCTCCTCCCGGGAGGTAATCGCCATGATTATAAACCACTGAAATCCCGTCGTCGGTTGACTTGGTGGTGATGGATGCATCCTCGCCGTTGAGCTTCATCGCCACCGAACTCTTGTCCACGGAGAGATCTCCATTTGTAAAATCAAACTCGATCGTTTGTGACAACTCGCCGCCTGCCGGGGCAACGCGGCTGATGTAGGGCGCCGAGTCGGCTGTCCGATAGGCCTTGATGGCATTGGCGTTGTCGGGATCATTGATCAGGATCTTCGCCCCGCTCTTGCTCACCGAGAAGAACTCGATATTGGTTCCACCACCGCCCTCGTACCAAAGCAGACGGACCGGGTAGAGGCCGTCCGCCTCGGCTACAACATTAAATAGGACATCGACCCCCCAGCCTTCGAACTGGCCGGCAATGATTCCCATGGCATCCTTTGCGTTGGGGCCAAAGGAGACCTTGAAGCCGTCATCGCTGTGGACCCCCAGCGTGTGGAGGCCCTTGGACAAATCCAGATAGCCGAGCATTTCGGCCACGATGCCATCCGAACTGTCGCCCCAACCCGGGATCTGGGGAATTGCCTGGTCTTCTCCGAAATTGCCGATGGCGGCTCCCTCATCCTGGTTCCAGTTGATTACTCCATCCACCTCGACCGGGGAGATGCTCCAGCCCTCCCAGGCGTCCGGATCGGCCTCATTCAGGTACGGCAGGGGATTCTCGTCATCGTCCACCTCGTTCGGGTTGAGGTACAGACCAGCCAACTGCTTCTCCGCACCGGCAATGCTATTGCCGTGAACGTTGTTTGCTCCCTCGGTCTGCGTGGTGCTGATCTGCGTCACGTTGGCGATGAAGCCGGGGGAAGACTTGTCGACCGATGTGGAGGCAAAGCTGGCCGGAAGCGACTGGTAATTCACCGTGATGGCGAACGACAAATCTTTACTGTGGCTGTTGCCTGCCGAGTCTGAGTAGCTCAGAGAGACCGAATGGGTACTCATTGGGGCAGGGAGTGAGGCAAACTCATAGCTGACCGTGGTGATGGAGCCGTCCTTGCTGGTCGTGACCGCGGCCTCTGCCCCGTCCACAACCGCCTTAATGCTGGCGGCGTCCACTGACAAACCAAAGTCCTCCAGGTTGGCCTCGAAACCGTCCAGACCGAGTCCGGTGAAGGAGGAGAGCTTCGGCGGACTGCTGTCGCCTGCGCCTGCGGTGTAGGCATCCTTGGCTTGCAGAGCGACCTTGCCGCCTTCCGGCGAAGTGACGATACCGCCGTTAGCCTCCCGCTGGACGCTGATTGTGACCACGTCATCTACGGCCAAGTCGCTCAGCAGGGCGACAAACGAACCGGTGGTCTCGTCGTGGCCATCGGCATGGCGGTTATAGTGAGCCGTGCTGGTTGCCCCGGGAACGACGCTCCCGTTGACCTCCACAGTGACTCGCGGGTTGGCGCGGGCATTACCGCCTGTAAAAGTACAGTTGAAGGAGAGCAGATAGCTGCCGGCCTTCTTGATGACGATGTTTTCCTCACTATCTCCCTCGTTGGCGTAAGTGGTGTTGTCGATGATGTCCAGGCTGAAACCGTCCCCGACAAGGGAGAGCGCGTTTTTGTTGGCTGCGTTCAAGTTTTCACCCGCGGTTGTCTCGGTGAAGGAATCGCTGAAAAGTCCGTCATTCCGCAGTTTTTCGATGAAAATCGAGGCGGCCCTGTTTGCTTGAACCGTGATATTGCCAGCCTGGGCCAGTCGCTCGGTGGTGACTGTCAGCACCTGTCCCGCCTCGGCCCGGATGATCCCTGAAAAGTGGATCGAGGAATCCTTGTGGTTGTTCGCGTCGCGGATGTACCCCTGCTGCCCGCGGGCGCCATCCAGATAGCCTTCATCCAGGTTGAGGGTCAGCCCGACAGACCCGCGCGCCACGTTGCCGCGAAGGGGGACGTTTGCGTAGACCATGTAGTTGCCATCATTCTCGAAAGTGATTTCGGCATTCCCGTCGGTATGTGAGTAGGCGCTTCCTTTCCTCGCGGATGTCCAGACTAAGGCCTGATCCCCCGTGTCCGGGTCGATGTTGAGGTTGGTGCCGGATTGAATCTCGGTGGCGCTGGCGGAGAACACGTTGCGGTTGCCATCGACTAACTCGGCGTAAAGACTGCAGGTGGCGATAAAGGCTTGTGTTGCGTTCGCCGCCGTTGGGGTGGTCATGACGGTGAGCACGTCATTGGCCTTGAGGGCGACCAGCACGGCGAAGTGATCCGAGGCTTCACTATGGTTGCCAGTGTAGCGGATGTAACTCGATTCGCCCAGCCCGGTGGGAACCGCAGTGCCGTTGACCATCAAATCGGCGCGCTGCGTGTTGCGTTGTCCATTGAACGTGTAAAGGGGAACGGTCACGGCCACCAGGTAGTCACCATCCTTCAGGACCGTGAGGTCGCCGGATGACAGGTCGTGGCTGAACGCGGTGGGGTCCACCGAGGAAAACTCGTTCCACGCGATCACGCCGCCGCCTTGGACGCTGTTTCCGCCCTTGGTGTACTCGTTGCCCTTCAACGAGGCACCGTTCTTAACCGCCGCGAAAGCCGAAGATGAGGCCATCAGGATCGCAGTGGCTACCGCCATTATTCTGGTTGTGCTCTTATTCATGAGGTTTGTTTGGTTTGTATGAATTGTATTGGTTTTTGAGTTAAAAAAGTCAGTTCGGGTTGTCGAGCAACGGGTTGACGTTTGCTACCTGAATCGCGCCACCGTGTCAACTCAATTTTATCGGGATGAGATGGTTGGCTGTCCTATTGGTGCTCGGGGTAATCGGCCATCCATTTAGGCCAGCTCATTTTGCGGCCTGTGTCAAAGGTGCGATGCCACTTGAGCCGCCACAACTGCTTGATCGGCACATGTCTTACGGAGTGATCCATGAAAACGCCCTGAATGCCGCCGTTGTGTCGGTCAAAGGCGAAATGTTTCATTTCATGTCCGGCTCCCTGCCAATCACCGTTGTAGTTGCCGGGCATGAATTTGTTGGCGTTCCCGTGGTACGGGCCGCCCCCGCGCCACATGGTGTCCAGGAACA